>CAJFIN010000034.1 GCA_904381335.1 Candidatus Neoanaerotignum galli
TTTACGGTGCAGGCAGAGGTAAAGGACTGTGATGTACTTGCGATGCGGGGGGAAGAAATGGTGGTGGTGGAGCTAAAGACGTCCTTTCAGCTAAAGCTGGTCTACCAGATTGTGGAACGGCAGAAGTTTTGCCCGCTGGTTTATGCCGCCATTCCCCGTCCTGCCGCAGGAGCCAAAGGGGCATCCTACCGGCATATGACGGCGTTGCTTCAACGGCTCGGGGCAGGGTTGTTATTGGTGGCATTGGATAGCCCGGTGCCTTTTGCAGAGATGGCTTTCGCGGCAGTGCCTTCTGATCAAAAACTGGCTCCCGGGCGGAAAAAAGCTGTCCGTAAAGAGGTAGACGGGCGTAGCGGCTCCTGGAATACGGGGGGTGTAACCCGGAAGAAATTGTTGACAGCCTATCGGGAAAAGGCTTTGGAACTGCTTTGCCTTACCGAAGCGGCGGGACAGATTCAACTGGCGGATCTGACGAAATTAGGGTATGATAAAAAGGTACAAAGTATCTTTGGAAAGAATTATTACGGCTGGTTTGAACGGTGCGGCCGGGGCTGCTATCTTGTTTCTCCGCAGGGAAAAGAAGCCCTGAAAGCGCAGGAATACGCTTTTTTGGTAGACTATTACCGTTGCCAGGCCAAAGAAAGGTGGAATCAATATGCAGTGGAGCATTCGGGAAATGAAGCAGGAAGATTGGCCGAAGATTCAGACCATATTTGAAATGGCCATCAATAGCAATCTGGCCACATTGGAACAACAGGCGCCATCATACGAATTTTGGGATAAGACCCATCTGCCCATGGGCCGCCTGGTGGCCCAGCAGGAGGATGGCGAAGTGATTGGGTATGCAGCTATGAGCCCAGCCTCCTTTCAGATTCCCTATTTGGGCGTGGTAGAAGACGAGGTGGCAGTGGCAGAGGACGCCCGGGGCGAAGGCGTAGGCAAGGCACTGCTGACGGCGTTGGTGGAAAGTGCAGATAAAAATGAGCTTTGGACATTGGAGGCCCATTTGTTGGAGGAAAATGAGGCAGCCATTGCCTTACACCAGGCTTGCGGTTTCCGCACCGTTGGCCGGCAGCTGAAGCGGGGCATGGATGCCTATGGCCATTGGAGAAATGTGCTGCTGATGGAGCGGCGAAGTGAAAAAGTGGGCTCGGTCAGCTGTGAAGGATGCGATGGTACCCATTGCCGGTTTTAAGAAAAGAAAAGCAGGTATTGCCGTCTGGCAGCCTGCTTTTTTCTTGGCCCCACATGCCAGGAATTGGCATTGCTTCCCTGTGAGGAAAGGTATGACCATAGATCATTGAAAGGGAATGGTTGATGATATCTGCTTGAGGGATGGAAGCAGTTAGATAGAATCATATAGGCCAAGACAAAGGCCTGCGTTTCTTTTTTGGAGAAAACACAGGCCTTTGATTTTGTCAAGATATCAAACGAAAACAAGGGATGATAGATCCACCATGACCCGTAACCGTTTTGCTGCGGTTTTATTCTACGAGGTCTTTGAGCAAAGCCAGCAGCGCGGCATTGTGCTCTGGAGATAGAATACAGAACCGCAGATAACTGGAATCCAGAAAATGGAAGCTGGAAGCATCCCGGATCAGGAATTTCTTTTGGATACAAGCTTCAAAAATCTGGGCGGCAGTGATTTTTTTGGTCAGCAGATGAAGCAGAATAAAATTGGAAGAAGAAGGATACGCTTTTAGGTTATGAAACGTGGCAAGGGTATCCATGGCCTTCTGCCGCTCTGAGGAGATTAGGTGTTTTGTTTTTGCAATAAAGTCGTGGTCTTGAAAAAGCTGTTCACCAGCAAAAGCTGCCAAACTATTCACGCTCCAGGGGTCCTGATGCGCGATCAAAAGGGAATGGAACGCTTGGCTGGAGGTGATGCCATAGCCGAGGCGCAGCCCTGGGGCAGCAAAAAACTTAGAGACGCCGCGAATCACAAATAAGTTATCAAACTCAGCCACTAAGGGGATGGAGCAGATCTCATCCAACTGGTCGCTAAATTCGATATAAGTTTCATCCACCATAACCGAGATGTGATGCGCCTGGCAGTGGGTCAGGATCTGACGCATCTGCTGAGTGGTGATGGCCGTGCCGGTGGGGTTATTGGGATTACAAGCCACAAATAGGTCAATTTCATCGGTGAGTGCTGCTAACAGGGCCGGAAGGTCGATCAAAAATCCATCTTCTTCTTTCAATGGAAAGTACGTATATTGGCTCTGGCAAACGGTTAATTCCCGTTCATATTCCGAATAGGCTGGGCCAAGAATGATGGAACGGCGAGGAGATACGGACTGAATGAACACAGAAATCAGTTCAGTGGAGCCATTGCCTACGGTGACATGGTCTGGATTGGCGCCAGTGTATGCAGCAATGGATTCACGCAAAGCCCGATACCGTTTATCGGGGTAGGTGGAGATGATGTCCAGATGTTCGGCCAGTGCTTTTTTTACGCTTTCAGGAAAACCCAGTGGATTGATGTTGCCGCTAAAATCTACAATTTCTGCTTTAGGAATATGATATTTTTGTTCGATGGCGTCCAGATCGCCGCCATGTTGATTCATTAGTTGTGTCATAAAGATCGCCTCATTTCTTTTGATTTATCATTCTCTTGTTTTATTTCTCTTGTCATTGGTTGGGTTAGGATTCTTCTCGCTCTTCTAAAGTGATTTTTCTGCTTTGACGCAGCAGACGGGGCAAAGGCCCATGTTTTTGATAGACCCGCCGTTCTTTCAAAGAAACGCGAAGCATTTCATTGTTTAACACAGTCAAGCGGATGGCGAGATCGTAGTCCTCCCAGTTGAAAGCATCCATATGGTAGGCCCACTGGTTCGCCAAGGGATGCAAGTGGGCAGGACTGGTGTGGCTGGCCAGGTAAAATTGGTGCGGCCCTGGTTCCAAGCCGAAATAGGATAATAGCGCCTGATAAAATGCTTCTAAAGTGCCATCACATGGGGCTTCTACCCATTTCCAGCATTGAGGATCATCGGAAAAGCAGACGGACAGCACGAAGGTAGGCTGCGCTTTTGGTGTCGGCGCGTAGGTCATTGCCCGAGCGGCCAGCAGGGCATCGACATCCTCTGGCGGCAAGGGTAAATAATTTTGGCGCAAAGGGGTTTTATTTGTTCCTGGGCCTAAAACCGCTTCGCCCAAGGAGGTTAGAAAAATATCATGGGGCGGAGAGAAAAATTCGTGCTCCATGGTGCATCCCGTAAGTAGGGTGGGCCGAATCCAGTCCAGCTCCTCTTCCATGGAAAAAGGTGTTACATATAACGGACGAATGAGGCTCAAATAATGGCCCAAAGGAGTAAAGATCCAGGCGTCAAAGGCAACACCCATGGTGTAGGCGGTTGAAACCAAGGCTTCATCTTCTGGAGAAAGGTCCTCCCGCTGTGCCATGTCGTTTAAATGGTCGTAGTCATATCCCAAATGATGATAAGCCTGCCGGAATAGGGCGTCAGTCTGAAATTCCTGGGTGCAAAACTGGCGGATATCCTCTGTATCCAAAGGCAGAGATGGCGCTTGGAGCATAGCGGCAATATGTCTAACTGCCAGGCGGAAGGCTTCTTCTGTAATGGACTGAAGCTGCTGCAAAGGCGATAAAGACCAAAAGGGCGCTTGGGGGGAAAATTGCCACTTGGCAGCATGGATGCCAGGCAGCTTTTTCAGCAGACCCAAACCGATGGCTATCTCGCATAAATAACGGTAATAAAAGGGATCATCGGTGAACAATGTATCCCGCAAGGACGAAGGAGCAAGTAAAGGGAACCATCCCGAGGGATCATAAGAACCATCAGGATAAAAAACCTCCCCCAGTGCCCATAAATCCCGCAGAAAATGATGGCTTTGCAGCGTATCAGCCACCGGGGTCAGCATCAGGGAAAAGCCATCTTCTCCATAAGAGCCATGGAGCGAAAGACGCATCTCCAACCCTGGGGTGGGATATTGGATGAGATTGATGGGGGCCAGGGCGCTGTCTTGGAACAAGGCGCTATAGACCCATTTGCGCAAAAAACTGCTCAATAATGGACCTAGGGCTTGACGCTCCTGTTGGGTCCATTCTGCCGCTTCTTTTGTCAAACATGAAATCAGGTGAGAGCGGAACTGTTGCAGGTATGAAAAAATCGGGTCTTGCATAAAAGGAAATCCTCGTTTCTATCTTAGGTATCATCTGACTTTATTTTAGCCGGAAATGGACCGATTTGCAACTGATTCCCGCAAAAAGGCCGTTGTCACAAAGAGAAAACCATGATACAGTGAAGGAGTAGGGCGGCGGGACCGCCGGAAAGGAGGTATGGAATTGACCAATCAGCAAGGCGCCATTTTTGATCTGGACGGCACCCTCATCGACTCCCTTTGGATCTGGGAAAAGGCAGACGGCGAAGTATTAAAAAAACATGGGTTTTGGCCGGATGAGGCATATTTTGAAGCAGTGCGGCACAGAAACTATGGCCAGTGCCTGGATTATATTTTGGAGCGCTATCAGTTGCCACTGAGCAGGGAAGCGCTTTCTGAGGAAATTTATGAGCTGGCCTTTCAGGAATATGACGCCATTGACCATCTAAAGCCCGGGGCGAAGGAGTATCTTCATCAGCTAAAAGAAGCAGGGGTGCATCTGGCTATGGCTACGGCTTGCCTGCGGCCGATTTGTGAGCGGGTACTGCAAAACCTGGAGGTATTTTCCCTGTTTGAAACCATTTTATACTCTGATGAATTTGGGAAAAACAAGACAGAACCGGATATTTATCTGGCTGCGGCCCAAAAACTAGGTTTGCCGCCAGAGCAAATGGTGGTCTTTGAAGATGTGGATCAGGCAGTGCGCAGCGCCAAACGGGCAGGCATGATCACCGTAGGGGTGGGCGATCCTTTTTGGGAAAAGTATGATGACGCATTACGGGTTCAGGCAGATTATTATATCACAGATTTTTGGCCTCAAAGTACAGGGGGCTTGCCGCTGGGCAAACCAGTTGCTGAAAAAGAGGCTTGACCGGCATTTGTGATCCGGAAAAGGAGGACATAAGATGTATACATTTATTTATTATCCAAAGTGTACCACTTGTCAAAAAGCAAAAAAATGGCTTGATGCGCACGGGATTTCTTATACCGAGCGTCACATTGTGGAGCAGAACCCCACGTCTGAGGAACTGACGGCCTGGATTCGGGAAAGCGGTCTGCCCATCAAACGGTTTTTTAATACCAGCGGGCTAAAATATAAAGCCCTCAATTTAAAAGAACGTCTAGGCCAGATGACGGAGGAAGAGCAAATTGCGCTGTTGGCCACAGATGGCATGTTAGTGAAACGGCCTCTAGTGATTGGCGATGGTGTGGTCCTGCCGGGCTTTAAAGAAAAGGAATGGGAAACACTGCTGACAAAAGAATAAAATCTGGCGAAAAAAATGGTTGAAATTTTAGGCGCAGTGTGTTATAGTCTACCGTGTGAAAACAAATGTTTTTTCAAGAAACACTGGAGGATCGTATGCGGCAAGAAGATAAGAATTTTTTTCTAGTGGATAAAAGTGTTCTTCCGGAGATTTTTTTGAAAGTCATGGAAGCGAAAAAGCTGTTGGGCAGTGGGAAAGAAAAAACAGTGCAGGATGCGGTAAACAAAGTTGGCATCAGCCGAAGCGCCTTTTATAAATACCGGGACGCGATTTTTCCTTTGTATGAAAATACCAGGGGCCGGACTGTGACCATGGCGGCAAACCTGGATGATACCAAGGGTGTTCTTTCCTGTGTGCTCAATACCTTGGCAGAAGCTGGGGCGAACATTCTCACCATTAACCAAAATATTCCCATCAACGGGATTGCCATGGTGACGGTGGCGATTGAAACTGCCGCGATGGAAAAGGATCTGGGCGAGGTGCTCGAAAAGCTGCAAAAGCTGGAAGGAGTACAGAGTTTTCATATCATTGCAAGAGAGTAAGCGGTACATTTGGGAGGAACAACGAGATGAAAAAGATCGGTATGTTTGGCTATGGCACAGTGGGACGCGGGTTTTTTGGTCTCATGCAACGCAACGGCGATGTGGTGAGCAAAAATGCTGGCGTAGAGCTGGAAGTTTGCAGGGTATTTGCCCGGCGGGAATTTCCTGGAGATCCAGTGGAGCCATTTTTGACACATCGGGTAGAAGACCTGTGGGAAGATGATTCCATTGATATCATTGTGGAAGTATTGGCAGGGGTGGAACCGGCCTATCAATGGACGAAGCAGGCGCTGCTGGCTGGAAAAAGCGTAGTGACCAGCAATAAGGCTGTGGTGGCGGCCCATGGGGCGGAGCTGATTTCCATTGCCCGGCAAAAAGGCGTCAGCTACCTTTTTGAAGGCAGTGTAGGCGGCGCTATCCCAGTGCTTCGGACGGTGACCCATGGTCTGATTAGCGACCATATTTCAGAGATTTGGGGCATCCTCAATGGCACCACCAATTATATTCTTACGGAAATGAAAGACAAGGGCGCGGCCTTTGATGATGTGCTGAAAGAGGCGCAGCGGCGTGGATACGCAGAAGCCGATCCAACGGCGGATGTGGAAGGGCATGATGCCTGCCGGAAATTGGCCATTTTGTCCTCGCTGGCTTTTGGCGCCATGGCAAATTATGAAGAGATTCATACCGAAGGGATTTCCGCCATTACAAAAGAGGACATTGCCTACGGAAAGGCCATGGGATGCGATATCAAATTGCTGGCCAGCGCCAAACGTACCGAAACAGGCATTTCTGCTCTGGTTGCCCCCAGCTTTGTGCCGAAAAATCATCCTTTGGCGGCGGTGCAGGGTGTGATGAATGCAGTGTTTATCAAAGGGGATATGAGCGGCGAAACCATGTATTATGGCCCTGGTGCTGGAGAATTTCCCACCGCCAGCGCTGTGGCATCAGATATTGTTGCAGCGGCCACGGGCGTTGAAACGTATCCCGGTTTGGCCGTGGAAGACCATTTGGTTGTCCTCCCACGGCAGAAACGGAAAACAAAAGTGTTTTATCGTATTTTGGTTTCCGATGTAGAGGAAGCGAAAAAGACTTGCAATGAAGTGCTTGATGTAGTACAATTTGTAGCATTGGAAGGCGTTGCCGGAGAGATTGGCGTCATCAGTGGGGCACAAGAAGAAGGTGTCCTTGGAGAAAAGACAAACCTCCTTTCTAAGGGGAAAGGGATTCGCCAGATTCTCTCTCGGATCCGAATGGAGGAATAAGCCATGAAGCATATTGTTGTGCCAGCCACATCGGCAAACATGGGGTCCGGCTTTGACAGCATTGGCATCGCCCTGCAAAAATATAATCATCTCTGGTATGTGGAGATTGATGAGGGACTGCAGATCCTCGTCAACCGCAAGCAAAAGTTGAAGATCCCTACAGATGAAACGAATTTGATCTATAAAACAATGGCGGACTTTTTCCGCCGGGAAGGAAAGCCTATGCCTGGCGTGCGGCTGATTCAGGAGGACTATATCCCCCATACCCGGGGGCTGGGCAGCAGTGCAGCGTGTATTGTGGCAGGCTTAATTGCAGCCAATGATTTGGCGCAGACCCATTACAGCAAAGAAGATCTGGCTCAGATTGCAGCGAAAATTGAGGGACACCCGGATAATTCTAATCCAGCCCTGTTGGGCGGCATGGTGGTAGGGGCGCTAAGCAAGAAGGAAATGCGCCTGGTGAAGATCCCCGTGCCGGATACATTGTCCTTTGCCGTTATGGTGCCGGATTTCCCGGTGGAAACCAGCAAAAGCCGCGGCGTATTGCCTGATATTGTTACCAGGAAAGACGCCATCTTTAACTCCTCCCGCGCAGGCTTGTTGGTGGGATCGATGATGACAGGAAACATCGACAACCTAAAAATGGCCATGGAGGACAGGCTCCATCAGCCTTACCGGGTGCCTTTGGTACCGGGAATGGAACAAATTTTTGAAAAAGCCGATGAGTTTGGCGCTAAAGCCTCTTATCTCAGCGGTGCAGGGCCTACGTTAGTGAGTGTGCTGATGGATGAAGATAGGGACGCCTTTGAAGAACGGATGCAGGCATATTTTGACACCATCCCCCATCGGTGGACGGTGGAAGTGCTGAAGCCAGATTTAGAAGGCGCCAGGATCGTTTCGGAATAATTTAGGAGGGAACTGAACGTGTTAGTGGTACAGAAATACGGCGGAAGCTCCGTAGCCAATAAAGAGCGCATCTTTAATGTGGCCGGACGTATCGCCGAAGCCTATGACAAAGGAAACAGCGTTGTGGTAGTCCTGTCCGCCCAGGGGGACACCACAGACGAACTGATTGAAAAAGCCAAGGAGATCAATCCTTCGGCCAGCCGGCGGGAAATGGATATGCTCCTTTCCACCGGTGAACAGCAGTCGGTGGCCCTAATGGCCATGGCGCTGGAGAAAATGGGATATCCCGCCATTTCTTTAAACGCCATGCAGGTGGGTATCGACACCACCAAAGCCCATTCCAATGCAAAAATCAAAACCATCAGCACTGGCCGGATCTATGAGGAACTGGAGCGCAAAAACATCGTTATCATCACAGGGTTTCAAGGGGTGAATCAATATGAGGATATTACCACCTTGGGCCGTGGCGGCAGCGATACTACAGCGGTGGCCATAGCGGCAGCTTTGGGCGCTGACATCTGTGAGATCTATACGGATGTGGACGGCGTATATACGGCGGATCCACGTGTGGTAAAAGATGCTCGGAAACTGGATGAGATCAGCTATAGTGAGATGGCAGAACTGGCTAGCTTAGGAGCAAAAGTGCTCCACACCCGTTCGGTGGAACTGGCGCAGAAATATAAAGTGGAATTAGTGGTTCGTTCCAGTTTGACAAGAGATCCTGGAACGGTGGTGAAGGAGGAAACGGCTGTGGAAAAAATGTTGGTCAGCGGTGTGGCTTCGGATAAAGATATTGCCCGGGTGAGCATTGAAGGCATTAAAGATGAGCCTGGTAGTGCTTTTGTGGTATTTTCTCTGCTGGAGAAAAAGAACGTGTCGGTGGATATCATCATTCAATCCATCGGCCGGGATCATACCAATGACATTTCGTTTACCATTGCCAAAAGCGATCTGCCTTTGGCTCGGGAAGTGCTGGATCAGAACTTGGCCCTCATTGGGGCGCAGAAAGTGTCTTATGATGAGTCTGTTGCAAAGGTTTCCATTGTTGGGGCCGGCATGGCTACCCATCCTGGTGTGGCAAAACTGATGTTTGAAGCTTTGTACGATGCAGGAGTCAATATCGGGATGATTTCCACATCTGAGATCAAAATTTCTGTTTTGATTGATGAAAAAGATGTGGAAAATGCAGTACGGGCCATTCATGATAAGTTTGATTTAGCTAGCCAGAGCATGCGCAAAAATTAATCGCGTAGATCTATAAGAAAAAGCGGAGGCATTTTTGGAAAACGAAAAGGCGCTCCGCTTTTTATCATTCATAAGGAGGTGGGTCTATTGCCTTATAATAAGCGGTTTTTAAACAATGAATATCGGGAAAAGATTAGCCCAAACTGTACCTTGGTGGTCAGCCCGGAAGATTGGCAGATTGAATATAACGCCAACACCTATGAAGAGGATGAAGACCTGAAATATAAGGTGGTAAGCGGAAAGATCGGTCAGTTTTTGTTTGATTTGCGCAAGAACTTACAGCTGTATCTCAGTACCAAAGAAGATAAAGGCCAAAAGCCGGATGTGGAGGGACTGAGGGATATGATTATCCGGTTTAAGGGCCCAAAACCGGGCATTTATTTGACGGATACCTTTTACCTGCTGAGCAGTTGGGAAGAATACCGGCAAGTGGAAACCTATATTGCCTATGCCCGGCAGTTAGTACAACAAATCTGGAAGGAAAACAAAATCTTTAAACCGGAACAACGGACAAGACAAAAGAGGAGACAGGGGAGGCAGAAAAAATGAAACGGATTGTGATTGTTGGGGGTGGCTGGGCCGGCTGCTCTGCTGCGTATGAGGCGGCTAGCCAGGGGGCAAAAGCCATTTTGCTGGAGCGGACGGATATGCTGTTGGGCACGGGCCTAGTGGGCGGTATTATGCGTAATAATGGCCGGTTTACTGCTACAGAAGAAATGATTGCCATGGGTGGCGGCGGCATCTTTTTGACCATCGAGCAGAATTTGCGCCATAAAAACATTCATTTTCCTGGCCATGACCATGCAGACTTGTATGATATCGGCAAAACGCCAGGAGCAATTGCTCGGTTTTTAGAGGGCCTAGGTGTGGAGATTCATTACCAGGCGCGGGTAACAAAAGTCAATTTGCAGGGGAAAACGATCTGCTCTGTGGAAACGGACAAGGGCGAAGTGATCGAGGGAGATGTGTTTATCGACACCACCGGCACGGCAGGCCCAATGAATAACTGTACCAAGTATGGTAATGGCTGTGCCATGTGTATTCTGCGCTGTCCTAGCTTTGGCGGCAGGGTTAGCCTGGCGGGGTTGTGCGGTGTACCAGAAAAGATGGGCAAAAAGGCCGATGGCTCCATTGGGGCAATGAGCGGCAGCTGCAAGCTTTATAAAGAATCCCTTTCCGATGAGATCCAGCAGGAGCTCAATGAAACGGGTGTGGTGGTGGTGCCTTTGCCGGCAGAGCTGGTGGAAGATCATCTGTCCATGAAGGCTTGTCAGCAGTATGCCTTAAAAGAGTTTGCAGAAAATGTGGTGCTTTTAGATACTGGCCATGCCAAATTGATGACGCCCTATTATCCCATGGAAAAACTGAGAAAAATCAAAGGGTTTGAAAATGCCCGTTATGAAGATCCTTATGCTGGCGGTAAGGGCAACTCCATGCGGTATTTTGCCATGGCGCCCAGAAATGACGCCCTGAAAATTGACGGGGTGGAAAACCTCTTTGGCGCTGGGGAAAAAGCAGGCCTTTTGGTGGGACATACAGAGGCCATTGTTACTGGTGTGCTGGCAGGCTATAATGCCGTGCGATTTGCCCAGGGAGAACCCCTGCTGGTGCTTTCTCGCAAAACGGCCATTGGCGAAGCTGTTGCGTATGTGCGGGAACAGATGGATACAGAAGCAGGCATGGGCTTAAAATATACCTTCTCCGGTTCTACCCTTTTCCAGCATATGAAAGAGCTGAACCTGTATGAAACGGATGTGGAAAAAATCCGGGAGCGTGTAGCGCAGGCAGGACTGCTGAACGTCTTTGCACCGAAGGAGGCCTAACGGGGAATGATTACCTTATCTACGCTGCATTATATTTATATTTTTATGACCATCCTGATTTTGGTGGCATTGGTTTTCAAAAAGGAGATCGTTGTGCCCTGTATCATTGGGGTGCTGTTGATCGGATATGGCTATTCTAAAAATATTTTGAGTACCATTCAAATTCTCAATAACGCCATTGTGGCTTCCTGTGTGGAGCTTTTGGGCATTATTGTGGTGATTGCGGCGGTGGTGGCCATGAGCCGGGCCATGATTGCTGTAGGAGCGGATGAAGCATTGATCCGTCCGGTGCGTGGCATTATCAAGACAAAAAATAGAGCGTTTTTCGGTATTGGTTTGGCGATGCTCATTGTGTCTTGGCTGATTTGGCCTTCGCCTGCGGTGGCTCTCATTGGGGCATTATTGCTGCCAGTGGCATCCAAGGTGGGCTTAACACCGATTTGGGCGGCAGTAGCCATGAATATCTTTGGCCATGGCGCAGGGTTGTCCTCGGACTTTTTCATCCAAGGGGCACCGTCCATCTCTGCTTCTGCCGCTGGTGTGGCAACAACGGACGTGATGTCTGCTTCATTGCCGCTATGGGCAGTGATGTGTATTACTGTTGTGGCGATCTCCTATTTTATGATGCGCCGGGAATTAAAACATAATCCACAAACGGCAGTGGAGGAGATAGAACAAGTAGACCGGCAGATTGAAAAACCTGGGCTAAGCAAAGTGATGGCGGTATTAATCCCCGTGGCTTTTTTGGCAGATGTGGTATTGATGGTGCGGTTTCATGTTACCGGCGGAGATGCTACCGCACTAGTAACAGGCACGGCCTTGATCTTGATGTGCATCATCACCATTTGCGATGTGGGTGTGTCGGAAGCATTGGAAAAGACAACGGATTATTTAAAAGACGGATTTATTTTCGCGATTCGTATTTTTGCACCCGTGATTGTCATTGCTGCCTTTTTCTTTATGGGCAGCGAGTCGTTTGCACAGCAGGTTCTGGGGGAAAATGCCACAGGTCTGCTCAACGATATTGGCCTATTTATGGCAGAACATGTGCCGATGAATAAAGTTTCCATCGCACTGGTGGAAACAGCAGTGGGTATGATTACCGGACTTGATGGCAGTGGATTTTCCGGTCTGCCATTGGTTGGTTCTGTGGCGCAGACCTTCTCTGCTTCTGGCGGTATTGATGCGGCCACATTGGCGGCATTGGGTCAGATTTCCACCGTTTGGGTGGGTGGCGGCACGATTATCCCCTGGGGGGTTATCCCTGTGGCGGCTATCTGCGGCGTGAAACCTACGGATCTGGCCAGAAAGAACCTTATTCCTGTATTAGTGGGTATTGCAGTAACGACTGTGGTAGCGATAGTGTTGATGTAATCATCCAGGCCGGTCTGGGATGAGAGGCACGCAGATTAAAACTTCATTCAAAAGTCTATCTGATAAAAAATTGAAACCCCTTGGGCAGAATTTTCTGCATCAAGGGGTTTTGTGCTGTTTTAGCGGAGGCGTTTTCTTGCTTTTGAAGGGAGGACATCAGAAAGCAGCAACAGATGAAGGACAGAGGTAGATAAAAAAGAAAAGGGATCGGAAAAGGGGGCGCGGGACGGAAAGAGGGAAAAGGGCTTTTTCTTTATCTAAACAAATAAATCAATGAATCAGCAGCACCCTTAGAAAGATGCACAGACGCATATCGATTCATAAAAAAAGCCCCGCCGTTAGGCGGGGTAAAAAGATCAGCGCTGGAGATACTCATGTAAAAAAGCAAAGAGATGGTCCATTTGCGCATCGGTGCCAATGGTGATACGCAAATAGTTTTCCAGCCGGGGCTGTTTAAAATACCGAATGAAAATATCATGGTCATTACAGGCGTGATAAATAGCTTCGGCAGAAAAATCGGGATGTGTCACAAACAAGAAGTTGGTTTGTGATGGTAATACCACAAAGCCCATTTCTTCCAAAGCTGCCTGACTGCGTGTCCGAGTTGCCTTTACTTTTTCTATGCACTGCCGAAAATAGTCCTCATCTTGAATGGAGGCAGTGGCAGCGGCGAGAGCAATGCTGTCCAAGGTAAAGGGGTTATAACTTCCTTTTACGGCATTTAAAAGGGCGATCAATTCTTCGCTTCCATAGGCGGCACCGACTCGAAGCCCGGCCAATGACCGGCTTTTAGAGAAGGTTCGTATCACCACCAGGTTTTCAAATTCATCCAAAAGCTCCAGTGCAGAATAGGGACTGAAATCTACATAAGCTTCATCAATGATGACGATAACATCTTGGTTTTCCTGCAGCAATGCCCGAAGGAAGTCAGGACCTTCCGCTAGGCTGGTGGGAGCGTTAGGGTTAGGGAGAATCACGCCGCCATTTTCTGGCGCATAATCGCTCAGACGGATGCGAAAATCCTCGCCCACAGGTTTTTGTTCATAAGGTACACCGAACAAATCACACCACACTGGATAGAAGGTATAACTTAAATCGGGAAAGAATACGGGCTTTTGGCTATGGAAGAAGGCCTGGAAACAAAAGGCCAGTACTTCATCGGAGCTATTGGCCACAAACACCTGCTCCTTTTTGAGACCATGATATTCAGCCAGGGTCTCCACCAAGGGGCTTGCAGTGATGCGCGGATAAAGACATAGTTTTTCCGCCGGAAACTGACGTATGGCCTCCACAACTTTTGGAGAAGGCGGATAAGGATTTTCATTTGCATTGAGCTTAATGACATCCCGATCCGAGGTTTGTTCGCCGGGAGCGTAAGGAACGGCCTGACGCAGTTTATCGGACCATGGTTTTTTCAAGGGGTATCCCTCCTTAGAATATGAAATTTTACTTGCTATATTTTTCCTTTAAAAGCTTGAGGCTTTCTTTGGCATTATGGATGGTGGCATTATCCACACAATAAGCCATACGGAAATGGCCAGGACAGCCAAAACTGCTACCGGGAACAATCAGCAGGCGAAATTCTTTGGCAGCGTTACAAAAGGCTTTGTCATCTGGAATCAGAGACTGCGGGAAAAGGTAAAACGCGCCATCGCCAAGAACACAGGGATAACCAAGCTCCTGCAAAATAGCATATAAATCATCCCGGTTCTTTTTATAAACCGATACATCCACATGAGTATCCATTACATAGGGCACCACTTTTTGCCATAACGTAGGGGCGTTAACAAAGCCGCTGATGCGGTTGGCCACAGTCATTGCGCTGACCAGTTCTTCAAAACCGTCTGCTTCGGAATGGATGGTAACATAGCCGATGCGTTCGCCGGGCAGCGATAGACTCTTGCTGAAGGAATAGGCAATGATGGTGTTGGGATAAAAATCTGGCACAAAGGGAATCTTAAAATCGCCGTAAAATAATTCCCGATATGGCTCATCACTAATGAGATAAATGGGATGGCCAATTTCTTTTTCCTTTTTGGTGAGAATCTCAGATAATGTTTTTAAGGTTTCTTCGGAGTAGATCACACCAGTGGGGTTATTGGGGGTATTGATGATTAGGGCCTTTGTGTTTTTGGTGATTTTTTGCTCCAGTTCGTCCATATTGGGTTGGAAGGTTTGAATATCCGGAGAAACGGTCACCAAAACGCCATCATAATTTGCCACATAAGAAGCATACTCCCCAAAGAAAGGAGCAAAAACAATCACTTCATCACCGGGGTTGAGAATGGCTTTAAGGATAATATTTAATCCTGCGGCTGCACCCACTGTCATGATGATATTTTCTTCGTTATAGTTTGTGCCATGCAGACGGTTTTGCTGCTGGGCGATGGCCAGGCGTACGTCTTCAAAACCGCCGTTACTGGGATAGCCATGCAGTTCATTGGGGCTGGTTTCTTCCAGTACTTTCAAAACGGCTTCTTTTACGGCGGCAGGGGGTTCCAGGCTTGGATTACCCAAGCTGAAATCATAGACGTTTTCTGCACCGTAGATGGCAGCCATCTTTTTGCCTTCTTCAAACATGGCACGGATGGCGGAGCTGCCGGCTACGAAAGATTTCATTTTATCTGCAATCATCGTTTTCCCTCCTGTTTTCTGTGGTAAATGAAAGCGGCTTTTTTAGCGGTAAACGAACCAGTTTTTTGATTTGTTTTTGGTTGTGTTTTAGCCGTTCAAGCTCATAGGCGGCAAGCCGCAGCAGCTTATGATGCTTATGGCGGATATGCGCCAGATGCTCTGCGTAATCTGCCCGAACGAAATGGGCGTTCCAATCAGCCATAACGCTGAGGTAAAGCGCTTCCACCCGATGACCAAAGGTCTCAGCAGATAGGGTGGCGCTTTTTTGCAGCCCGGCCTGGCGCAGGGCTTGACACTGCTGGGGGTTTTGGATTAAGGAGAGCAGCTTTTGGGGCAGATCTTCTTCCTTATCAAAAAGAACCCCAGTCACACCATCTTCTACTACGCCCCGGATACATTCGTCATTGCGGGCCACCACAGGCAGCCCTGCGGCCATGGCCTCCACAAATGTCAGCCCCTGGGTTTCGGATTGGGAGGCACTGACAAACAGATTGCCTACCTGATAATATAGTCCGATTTTTTCCCAAGGCCGAAATCCGCCAAAAATCACTTTGTCCTGGATACCTAGTTCTTCTGTCAGCGCCATCAATTCTGGACGGTATTGACCATCGCCCACGAAAAGAAGCCGGGCATTGGGCGCCTGAGAAAAGACCTCTGGCATAGCGCGCAGGACCACATCAATGCTTTTTTCCTTTGTCATCCGACCCAGTACAAGGATCACAAAGGTATCTTCATCCAAACCGAATTCTGCTCTGGCGGCGGCAATTTCTTCTTTTGAAAAGCGGCCAACAGCAAACCGCTCCAGGCGAATCCCCGTGGGGATGACATGAATTGGCTTTGTCACGCCGTATTCCAGCAAGGATTGACGCACCTTTTCGGTGGGGGCGATGACGTGGCTTGCAAAGTTGCAGAAAAGTCGGCTGAATTTATGGGCCATAGACTTGGTGACTAAGGCGCCATTAACAAAGTAATGTACATAATCTTCATACATAGTATGATAGGTATGAATCATCGGGATGGCACAAATCTTTGAAAGACTTTTGGCAAACATACCCAACGAAAACTCTGTCTGTGTATGGATGATATCCAGATGCAGCGAAACAATTTTCCGGATCACATGAGGCGGATAAACAAGGCCCACTCGGTAATTTTGAATAAACCCACAGGGCATGGAAGGCATCCGGATGACAAAGGGGTCATTGTCTGAAGCGCCAGGCATGGTGGGGGCAAAGATATATACCGTATGGCCTTTGGCGCGAAGCTGTTCTGCCAAGGTTGCCGTAGAAGCGGCAACGCCATTGAGCTGAGGAAAGTAGGTGTCTGTAAAAAGTCCGATATTCAAGGTAACGCTCCTTCCTGCTTTGTTGGCCAAAAGGCGAGCAATTCTGCTGTGATTTTCTCACGAGAATAGTTTGCCACCCCTGGGGCCGTTTGTCAAGGAAAGGGAGTAAAAACGGATAAAAATACAAAATTTTTGAAAAATTGGCGAAAAAAAACGCTTCGGCTTTAACCGAAGCATTGAAATGCGGATGACAGGACTTGAACCTGCACGAAGTTATCCCTCACTAGAACCTGAATCTAGCGCGTCTGCCAATTCCGCCACATCCGCTCGTGGCTGCCAGTTTGTTTGACAACATGGATATAATACCAGCTATTTTCAGATCCGTCAAGGGTTTTTTGAAAAAAATTTTTAAAGCCTGTTTTTTTCTTCTTTCTCCAGGCGCTGCAGGAAGCTATGGCAAAGGGAAGAGGGCATTTGACTTTCTGCATAGGGACAGTCCTGCACCAGGGGCAGGGCTGGCTGTAAAAAAGATGGTTTAGCCAGAGGACAAGCGCCTTGATGCGCATGACGGCAAGGAGATGGACAGGAGAAATACATCAAATCACCTCTATTAAAAAAGAAAAATTGTAAATCCGTTACACCAACCTAAAATCGAACCGATCCTTGGCATCCAAGAAAAGTTTTAGGACGCTATGGAGATAGCTTGCCCCAAAATCAAAAACTTATGAAGAAAGATTCAGGTTGCTTTTGGGAACTTTTTAGCCCGAGGGAACATCTAAAACATGAGGGCAGAAAATTTGACACGATTTATTACAGTTTGATTGCAAAGCAGAGTCAATGCTATCCATAGGAACAATTTTTTGCTATAATTAAAGTTGTTTTGCAAGAAAAGATGAATTTAACCGGCAATTGGGCTGGAGAAAGAGAAATGAGGGAACAACAGCATGAAAGTTCGGATGATCCGGCGTTTGATGGGAGCAGTGCTTCTGTTAGGCGCTTTGTTGCCCACTACGGCATTTGGAGCAGTGGTAGAGATGCGGCTATTATATGATGGCGCAATGCATGATTATCGGGCAGAAGAAGTCCAAATTGAAGTGAACGGCGAGGCCTTAACAGGCTTAGATATGCCCCCGGTTATCCTCAATGACCGCACACTGGTGCCAGTACGGGCAATCTTTGAAAAATTGGGGGCAGAAGTAGTTTGGAATGCTGACGCCCAAGAAGTGTATATCTCTTATGATAACCAATTAGAGGTATTGCGCATTGATGACAATACGGGATTGATCGATGGGTTGGAGTTTTCCATGGATGTGCCGCCCAAAATTATCAATGAACGGACCATGATCCCTGCCAGGGCCGCGCTGGAAGCAGTGGGATGCACGGTGGGCTGGCAGGCGGATACCCGTACGGTCACGGTGGATGATCAAGCCCACGCATCGCAGCCGGAAGAGCCGACTGCGCCGTCCACCAGCACTCCCAATACCAATGACACCACGCAAAGCACCTCTGGCAGCACCACGGATGATACCCCTGCGCCCACGGGCACAGTGACAGCTTCATCCCCAATTACGGTGCAATCCGTTACCGTACCTGCCAGTGCGCAAAGTCGGCAGAGTTTTTCGGTCAATTGCTCCGGCGTCATTGAAAAGTATAATTGTTTCCTGCTAGGGGATGACCGCATTGTGGTGGATATCTATAATGCGAATAACGGAATTTCAAATGCTACTATTACTGGAACCAACAGCACCATTGTTTCTTCGATCCGTTCAGCACAAAATCAAACCCAGCCAGAGCGGGTAGCCAGGGTGGTTTTTGATATTACGGCGGGGACGGGCTATAGCGCCACATTATCTAATGACCGGCGAAGTTTTCAGATCTCTTTTGACGCCAATCATATCACAAACCTCACCATGCAGAGCCAAGCAGGGGCAGATGTGATTACCATTACGGGGGAACAGGCGCCGGCAGCATCTTTCCAGCTTTTGGGCAGCCCTGACCGGCTGGTGATTGATATTCCAAATGCCACCAATAGTCTTCGTTCCAGTTATGAGGGCGGTTTGAACTATGTACAAGACGCCAGGGTTTCTATGTATAATACTACCACCACACGGGTGGTGCTGGATTTGGAGAGCGGTGCCAGCTACGCGCGCAATGTCACCGTGGAGGCGGGCAGCCGGGAGATCCGCATCCTTCTCACCCCCACCGAGTCCAACCCCATAGTTCCCTCCACGCCTCTGGATCCCAACAAGTATACCATTGCGGTGGATGCGGGCCACGGGGGCTCCAGTCCCGGCGCGGTCTATCCCGACGCCAGCGGCAACGACGTGCTGGAAAAGGATCTAACCCGCAGCATTACCGACAAGTTGGAGGCCATCTTAGTGGCAGAGGGCTATAATGTGGTCTCCACCCGTCCGGAGGATTCCACCGTTGACTTGTATACCCGCGCGGAGATTGCCAACGCGGCCAACGCCGATCTGTTCGTGAGCATCCACATCAACGCCTCCGGCACTGTCCCCACCTTCCAGGGCATCTATACCTACCACCACCCCTCCAGCAACCGCAGCAAGCTCTTCGCCCAGGCGGTACAGGACGCGGTCTGCGCCGCCACCGGCGGCATCGACCGCGGCATCTCCTCGGCCAACTATGCTGTACTCCGGGAGACCAACATGGCCGCCGTGCTGGTGGAGTGCGGCTTTATGTCCAACATAGAGGAACTGACCCGCCTTCAGGACGACGCCTATCAGCAGAAGCTGGCCGAGGGGATCGCCCAGGGCATTGCCGACTATCTGGCCGCCCGGGACAGCTCTGAGTAAAAACACAGGAAAGCTGGCAGCCGCCACACGGCTGCCAGCTTTCCTGTTTGACCGGCTTCACAAACGCCGCAGGCCCTCCCAGCAGGCCATGATAAAGCAGTGCGGCAGGAATTTGCTGGCGATGCGCTGCACCAGCGCAGGCAGTCCGCAGGTAGTGACCGCCAGCAGATGGCTGTCCCGCAGGGCGCGGCGGGCCACGGTCTCCGGACGCAG
>CAJFIN010000035.1 GCA_904381335.1 Candidatus Neoanaerotignum galli
ATCAGTGGCGCTGTCAGTTCGCTGTTAAACTGAATATCCTCTTTTTGATAACGCTGCTGCTGGATTTTCTGCACCCGAATCACTTCTGCTTTCATTTCGTCAGAAGAAGCTGTGGGTTTTGCCTTAAAATCCTCATATCGGATGGCTGCCGCCTCCACTTGCATATCAATACGATCTAACAAGGGGCCGCTGATTTTTCCTCGATATCGTGCAATTTCACTTTGTGTACAGTGGCACCGCTCTTCTCCAAGATAACCGCAGGGACAAGGGTTCATGGCTGCCACCAGCATAAAATCCGCAGGGTAAGTCACCGTACCGCTGGCACGGGAAATGGTCACACGTCTTTCTTCTAACGGCTGGCGCAAAATTTCCAGGGCTTGTCGGCTAAATTCCGGTAGCTCATCCAAAAAAAGGGCGCCCTTGTGGGCCAAAGAGATTTCGCCTGGTTTCAGCATATGCCCGCCTCCAGTAAGGGCCACCGCAGAAACCGTGTGATGGGGGGAGCGAAACGGCCGTTGTCGCACCAGTGTGTTATTTTTACTGAGTAAGCCGCTGACACTATAAATCTTCGTCAGTTCGACACATTCTGGAAAAGTCAAATCCGGCAAAATGGTGGGTAAACATCTGGCCATCATGGTTTTGCCAGAACCCGGCGGCCCTGTCATCAGCAGATTATGGCGCCCTGCAGCAGCGATGAGCATTGCCCGTTTGACACCTTCTTGCCCTTTGACGTCAGCAAAGTCCGGACCGCCCGTTACCGTCTGCTCTGTTTGTTCCTGCCAATGGCTTTGGCAGGGAGAAAGGATTTGCCGTCCTTCCAAATGGTCAAGCAGCTGGCAAACCGTTCCCACGCCATAAACTTCTGCTCCTTCCACCAAAGCCGCTTCCTCCTGATTTTCTTCCGGAACAAAAAACCGGCGAATGCCCTGACGGTAGGCGCTATGAACGATGGGCAAAACGCCGTTTACCCGGCGTACCGACCCATCCAAAGACAGCTCTCCTAAAAACAGCGTGTCTTTTAACGCCGCAGCAGGCACAACGACTTCTTCTGTACAACAGAGAATCCCCAAGGCAATGGGAAGATCATAAGATGGCCCCATTTTTCTTGTATCTGCTGGGGCAAGATTAATGAGGATGCGCTTTGCAGGGAAGGAAAATCCGCTGTTTTTGATGGCAGATCGGACTCGTTCCCGGCTTTCTTTTACAGCAGAATCCGGCAGGCCGGCTAAATCAATGGCCGGCAGCCCGCTGGAAATATCCACTTGCACTTCCACCAAAAATCCCTCTACGCCTATGAGTCCCCCGCTCAGCACCGTTGCCAACATCGCATTCCCCTCTTTTCCTCTTTTTTTATAGTGTACCAGGAGGGAAGGGAAATTGTCAATTCCTGGCTGAGGATAGGTAGGTAAGCTGAAACCCTGGCGCTATCGCATCAAACAATTCCTGCCCCAATTGTCCCTCCTTGGTCAAGGCAAATAAAGACTCTAGGCAGATGCCCTGTCCACTGCCATAACCTCCGCCTAGAAGCGTCACAGAGGAAAGGGAACCATCCGATAAATGAGTTTCATTGACAAGAAAAAAGGGGCTTGGCAAATGATTTTGATCGGAAACAATACTGCCATCCATGCGGCAGAGAAACCCCAGAGATCCATCCGCCGTTTGAGGGGAAAGCAAGGCGCAGATTGCCTCAGAAGAACGGCAGAGCATCTCTGCTTGAGTCCCAGTAATCATTAGTTCTAAACACCGGCCAGCACCACTGCGTTTCACCACGGTCATTTGTGTAATATCTCCTAAGGTTTCTATGGGCAATGGTTGGAACGCACCATCTTCTCCTCGAACCAGCACTGCACCTGGATAGGCCTTTTGTACTTCTTTTAATTGTCCATCGATTATTTTTTTTAGTTCTTCCGCTGTCAGTGTCAGATTCCATCGATACCAAGGTGAAGAAGAAGCAGCTTCTGCTGGAGCCAGATGTAAAAAGGCTTCAAAATCATCACAGAGAGATAAATTTAGTCCTAGTTTTTCCGCTATGGGCGCCACCACTTGGCCATCTTCTCTTTCATAGGCGCCCCAGGAAACGGAAAATATCTTTGGCGCGGCTGCTTGATGGTCTTTCATGAGAATCTGTCCAGCAGTTGCCAGGGATGTGTCCTTTGCCTTTGCTGTAGGTGGGATCGGATCTCCGATGTCATTTGCGCCAAACGCTAGCGCTGGACTGGATTCAATTTGTGCCACAATTTCACTGCGGCATAAAATGGCCAGTGCTTGGCCAAAGGCGCCTTCTTGCGTTGATTCTGCCATCAAAGCGGCAGCCACTGCATCCTCCAATGGCAGACAAACTACGGCAAATACCATCTCTTCCCTCTGCCAGACTTCTATGGGCCAAGGATATTGCCGCTGCACTTCTCCCAAAGACAGTGTTATCATCTCTCCTTCCTGGATGGGGGTTAACACGATGCGGCTTTCTTTTTCACAAGTCAAAGGATACCGGTCCATCTGTTTTTCTCCATTCCAAAGACCGCCTGGCGCAGACAAAATAGCTCCATCCAGATTCGTCTGCCCGTTGATACTTAATGCTATCCGCACTGTTTTGGGTGGTGATGACACTTTACGGACCAAAGCCGCCAAGGTTTTTCCCCGATAATAGGCTTTCACTGAAGATCCACTGGGAATTATCTCTAAACTGCTGCCGGAGGCATTGTAGCAAAAGCCGTCAAACTCTGCTGCGCCGGCTTGTTCCAGCACAGCTTTGCCCTCTTGCATAGAGAGTAAAGTATCGAAAGAGGATGACAAAAACGTCAACTGGGTGATTTCCCCTTGCACAATGGATACATCAGCTACACCGGTTTCTGCCAAATGCCCAGGGAAAGTCCGGCTGGCTGCGGTATAGGAGATCACGGTCTGTCCATTCTCTTGGGTCACCCATGCCCCAGGATAGGAGCCATAGGGAGCTGTTTGGACCTGCAAAGCCACTAGATGACCATCCCAGAGCACCCCTTTTAAGGTACAGTCGACATAGGGGTCCAGGACAAAGCCTTCATGACAGATCAGCCCGGCACTGCTTGCCGCTTGCCATGGAGAAAGGCCACCCAAAGACGCTGTAGCAAATACAGAAAATTCTGTTTCCTGTGTAGGTAGGCCGGCCTGTTGAGCTGCAGCTAAAAACCACTCTTGCCATAATGCCAAACTAATAGGGTCGTCCTTGTTGCCAGCCTGCTTACTCTCATACCCAAGTTGTTCTAGCAACGTCATAGCCTGTCCCACAGTCAAAGGGTCATTGGGGCGAAACGCCCCACTTTCATCCTGCATCAGTCCTGCTTGAGAAACGATCTGCACATAGGGGAAAAACCAATCCTCCTTCCCCACGTCCTGATATGCTGCTGTTTGAATCACAGGTGAGCTCAGCGTTCCGTTCTTTAAAAATAAGGCAGTCATTTTTGCCGCCAAAGCCCGGCTTACCGTTAAATCCGAACCATAGACGATGGTTTTTCGAGCAGGCAGCTTTGCTTCACGTTCTGTCAATGGGGTACTGCAGCCGGTAAAAATGAATATCGCCGCCGCAAGCAGCAGACCGATCCTTTTCATCTTTATCCTCCTTTTGCCGCACCCTGGGATTTTTCAAAATCACTGCCGCTCTTTGCCTAATGGCGGCAACATATTCAGCAAAAGACAAATAAAAAAGGCGAGAAGCAACTTCTCACCCTTTTTTGTTCTAGGAAGGCCCAGAGTGCCGTCCCTGTCTTTTGACACCTAGCCTCAGCTAGGTGGGTACCCGCAGTCAATGTCTCTGCCCTCCACTGCCCAAAGGGAATTAGCTTGAGGCCCGGCATCACATAGACATATGAGGTTCCCTTTTTTGTCATGTAGGTTCAAAATGACAGGTTATCGCACACCCCAGGCAAAGCTTCCGAACAATCACTATTTTTTTGATGCTTTACCAGAAAGGCATTCGGTCAGCGCCACCAATCCACCGCCAACCCAAATACAAACATCAGCGATATTGAACACGGGTGCGTGCTTACCCTTTATATATATAAAGTCTGTCACCCGTTTATGCAAGCATCGTTCATACCAATTTCCCAATGCGCCACCGAATAATAATGCTAAGCCAAATTTTTTAGCTTTTTGTTCCGGCTGGCTAAGCAGGCCAAAGAAATAAAATAATCCCGCTCCAATGCCAAAGCCGGTCAACCATGTTAGCTCAGTCAAATGGTGATGCAAAAAACCATATGCCATGCCACAATTTTTCCGGTGCCATAGATATACTTTTTGGGGTATCAACTCCCGCTTTTCTTCCTCTGCCATATGGCGATAGACCAAATGCTTTGTTGCCCGATCAGCTAGGAAACTAAGCAGGAAAGCCGAAAGATATGGTGTCATAACGTCCTCACATTCATCTCTCGTTTGTGTCTGAGAGTATTATAGCACACTCCAATAAAAAATAAAACACCTAAAAATAAATTTCTATTCATTTTTCCTTAAAATATCAAAAAAAGGCAGGAAAATCAAGCATTTCTGCAATGAAAAAATTTTTTCCAGCCCACTTTTTTGATGGGTGCATCAAACATACTCCTCTGCTTTTTTCAGATTTTCTGTTTTCCACCAGCGCTGATGACCGGTGGGGAAAATTCCAAAATATCACCGTTCTTTCTTGTAATCTTTTCCAAACCATATTATAATGAACTAGTAAGAGGAAATTCCGTTTTATCATCGGAACAAGTAAAGAAAGGTGGTAATTCCCATGGCTCTTGTGACAACGAAGAAAATGTTTGAAAAGGCTTATGCTGGCGGTTATGCCATCGGCGCATTCAATATCAATAATATGGAGATCGTGCAGGCCATCGCCGATGCCTGTAAAAAACAGAATTCTGCTGTGATCCTCCAGGTTTCCAAAAGCGCCTTCAACTATATGCGTCCAGAATATCTAAAAGCATTGGTGGACGCTGCTGTGGCCGAAACAGGACTGGATATTTGTCTGCATTTGGATCATGGCGCAGATTTTGATATCTGCAAAAAGTGCATCGAAGTTGGCTTTACCTCCGTTATGTTCGATGGCTCCCATATGGATTATGAGGAAAATGTGGCAAAAACCAAAGAAATTGTTGACTATGCCCATGCCAGAGGCGTTGTGGTAGAGGCAGAGCTGGGCAAGCTGGCCGGTGTAGAAGATGAAGTGAAAGTGGCAAAAGAAGGAGCTACTTACACAGATCCCGATCAAGCAGTGGATTTTGTGAAACGCACTGGCGTTGACTCTCTGGCTGTTGCCATTGGCACTAGCCATGGAGCTTATAAATTTAAGGGAGAAGCTAAATTGGATTTCGACCGGTTGGCCACCATTACAACAAAGCTGGAAGAAGCTGGGTTCCACAACTACCCTATCGTGCTTCATGGTGCTTCTTCCGTAGATCAAAACACCATTGCCACCTGTAATGAATATGGCGGCCAGTTGAAAGGCGCTAAAGGCATTCCCGTGGAGATGCTTCGTAAAGCATCATCTATGGCCGTTTGTAAGATCAACATGGATACGGACATTCGTCTTGCCATGACTGCTGCCATCCGCAAATCCTTAGCAGAAAAACCAGAGGCTTTCGACCCCAGAGGTTATTTGGGCGAAGCAAGAAAAGACATCGAAGCCATGGTAGAAAAGAAAATTACAGATGTTTTGGGTTCTGCTAATTCCATGAACGACTAAACCATTGCCCTTTTTACCCAGCCTTTGGCTGGGCTTTTTTATGCCGTAAAGCAATGTTTTATCTTTTTTTGCGAGGAATCTACCTTGCTTTTCTAGTGAAAAATAATATGGTAGGCCTTCCCCATGCTCTTTTGGCAGGTATTTTTGTGAGAGCTACATCGATCTCCATGGAATAGTGGTTTGAAGCGTCCCTATCCAAGGGGCCTATGGCTACTTTCGAAAAGGAGCACAGAAAAGACGGTTAACCGCACTTTTACTCCCATTTGCCCATACGCAGGGACACCCTTTCTGTTTTTCACTTTTTCTCCATGGCATGAAGCGATTCATGGGTTTAGGCTCACCTGGTCACTGGCAATGTTGCCTTAGAATTGATCACGAACAGATTTTTGGATGATCCTACGAAATAAACTTTTTATATCATCTAGCCTCCAGTGCTCTTTTGGGGGGGCCAATCCATTTCTGTTTTGGTACTGGAGATTCTTACTGGTATCTGATCTTTATTTGAACTGCGTTTTTTACCTTATGCTAATTGGCGCTAAAAAAATAGCGCCCAAAATCAAGCCGTGATTTTGAGCGCAATATCATTTTGAGAGAAATTCAGCAAATACATCAGGGGACGAATGTCGTTATTGATAAAACCAAATCATTTCTTCTTGTTCATTCCATAAGGTACGACATCCAAATAGTAAGGCAATGTCAGACACAGAGAAATAAGGTGTTCCATCAATCCAAAGGACCTTCCCCTCCACGCCTTTACCATCTAGTACCAGCCGCCATGGCTCTAATATATCTGTTCGTCCGGCGGGATAGGTAGACTTTTTCTTTAACTCAAAAGAAAATGTTTTTTCATAGGCATTTAATGCCGGCTCAGAAAAAAGAGAGAAAAAGGGCTGTAGCACAGACCAAGAGGCATAGTGCTTGCCCTGAAAAAGCCAAAGCTCTGCATTTGCCCGCTGGGTATCGCGCCGCAGCAGGCGCGTGACCTTTTGGGCCTTCTCCCCTTCCACATAGATTTGCTCATTGCGCCAGGGATTTTCCGGCCGGGGGTCCGTTGGATCCCAATTTCTCCGCAGCTCATCAGTGACATCAATTTTTTCTATAACGGGCTTCTCAATCGCGCCATCAAAGGAATCCGCCTGGATAGACACTTGAGTACCCAAGGGACAATGATCGTAAATCCATTTTGCATCACACACCCGCAGCCGCACACAGCCAAGGGAGGCAGGGGTGCCTAGTTTATTATATTCCTCATATTCCAGTGTGGCAGGATCCTGCTGTACATACGGCACAGAGTGAAACAAAATATCGCCAGTAATGCGGGTAGCATATTGTCCATAGACATCGCCATACAAATATCGCCAAAGATATTTTTGAGAAGTATAAAATGTTCCGCCTGGCGTATCCGGCCCAACAGAACAGAGAAAGACTTTTTCCAGCTGCTCTGCAGCTCCGTTAGAGCAGAATACTGCCACCGTGTTATCCGCACAACTAACCACGATGCGCCGGCTCTCCGGCTCACTAGCAGATGCCAACGCCAACGATGGCAACGCCAACGATAATACCAAAGCGATCCCAACGATGCGTTTTAAAATCGTCAATCCCATATCCTCCTTCATATATGCAATATATGACATATTATATCGAAGATATGACAAAAGACGGTGAATTTTCTGTAAACATTTGCTTGTTTTGGTGGCAAGCCGCCTTTATCCCTCCATCATTCCTGAATCAATTCCTGCTTCTGCCAAGATGAAAAACGATGTCCTTTAACCATGATCTTTCCCTTTTGTCTCCTTTGCGTATCCTACCTTTTTTTACTTATTTCTTGCAAAATGGCAGAAGATATAGTATGATGAAATCAATTACAAATGTAAGAGTATGGATTTTGTTGTGAAAAACCAGTCCAACTCCCATGGATCTTATAAAGGAGGTAAATGCTGATGAAAAAACAGATCCTCACTGGTTTAACGGCGGGCTTTCTGGCCCTTTCTTCCCTGTTTCCTATTTCCGCCCAGGCGGCTATATTTTCTGATGTACCCCAAAGTCATTGGGCGTATGAAAGTGTGGAAAAAGCCGTCCAATATGGTATTATGAACGGCTTAGAAGATGGTACCTTTGGCCTTGGGCAAACGCTGACGCGAGCTCAATTTGTAAAAATCCTTTCTAATCTATTCCATTGGAATGAAACCCAGGCATCCTCTCCTTTTTCCGATATCCAGGACCCAACAGCCTGGTATTATGGCGCGGTGGCAGCAGCCAGTGTGAATGGGGCCAGCGATGTCACAAGTGGCGCCTTTCGTCCCAATGACCCCATCACCCGGCAAGAAATGGCCGTGATGATGGTAAAAGCGCTGGGATATGATATTTTAGCCGGTCAAGTAGCGGATACTGGGCTTCCCTTTACGGATGTGACAGAAAACATCGGCTATATCACTGTGGCCTATGATTTTGGCATTCTCAGTGGAAGATCAGATACCACTTTTGATCCTAATGGCTATGCCACGCGCGAAGAAGCTGCTTCTATGATGACACGCTTCTATGAAAAATATGACGATTCACTTGATTTTACCCATGCGTTTTATGCCTTTTCTTCCTTCTCTCAAAAAGAGCTGGCTGCCAATTATGATGCTGTTTCTTTTGGCTGGGGCCGGATGGAGCTGCAAAACGGCGTGCCGGTGGTCAATACCATTTCCACAGGGGGGAATGAATGGCGTGTGCCAGCCGGATATGAAGATATTGTTTCGTATTATGAAAGCCATGGCGTTCAGATGAATCTAAACGTCTTTCTCAGTGCAGACGAAGAAGGAAGCCCTGCCAATACCATTTTAACTTCACCATCCCTACGCAGCCAGGCAGTGTCTGCCATACTGGATGAATTGACAGTACAGTATCAGCAAACAGGCAATAATTTCTTTGATGGCGTAACCATTGATTTTGAAGGACTAAGAGGCTCTTTGATGCGCAGTGGATTTACTTCCTTTTTAACAGAGCTTTCCCAGGGCTTAACTGCCATGGGTAAGGATCTGACCGTGGCCGTTCATCCGAAACTGAAAAATAGCAGTGCTTATTATGATGGGTATGACTTAGCATCCATTGGCGCCTTAGCCGATCATGTCATTGTGATGGCTTATGACTATGCACCCACCACCATGGATACTGCTTCTATGCAGGCTGGCTTTACCACAACGCCTGTCACTCCCTTTGATGAGGTTTATTACGCCATTAAGACAACCGTTTCTCAAGTACCAAAGGAGAAACTTTTACTGGGGCTCAGCATTGATAGCTGCGGCTGGCATGTGGAAAATGGTGTTGTTACCAATGCCGTTCCCATCACCCTCTCTGCCAGCCAACTGCAGGACAAACTGAGCCAATCCGGCACAACAGCTAATTATTCCCGTACCTATCAAAATCCCTATATCACCTATCCAGATGGTAATGGCACCACCACCGTATGGTACGAAAATGCCATGAGCATGGAGGAAAAAATTCAGCTGGCCAAACTATTCGGCCTAGAAGGTATCTCCATTTGGCGGCTGGGCATTGTGCCGGATTACTCCAGCGCTGGATTAAATGTCGCACAAATTTTAAGAGAACAGTAAAGGAAATTACCATGAAAGAACAACAAAATTCCGCTTCTTCAAATCAACAACCGATTTCCCCTTCTCTGACCGAACGAGAAAAACGGGATCAGGGCCTTTGGTATCGGCCGGCAGACAAAGAGCTGGTGCGTTTAAATCAACGGGCCAGATGCCTATGCCAGCAATATAACGCCTTGCCTTTACAAGAAGAAGCGCCACGGGATGCACTGCGGCGAAAACTATTGGGAAAAGTGGGCAAAGAAGTACAAATCCTGCCCCAGTTTTGGTGTGATTATGGCCATAACATTTTTTTAGGCGACTATTTTTTCAGCAATTATCAGCTGGTAATCCTGGACTGTGCGCCTGTGACGTTTGGCGACCATGTGTTGGTAGGCCCCAATTGCGGATTTTATACGGCCATCCATCCATTTGACCAAACACGGCGGGACACTGGCTTGGAACGAGCGGAACCCATTCAAGTGGGTAACCACGTTTGGTTCGGCGGCGGAGTCACCGTGCTGCCAGGCGCAGTGATTGGTGATGGCTGTGTCATTGGTGCCGGCAGTGTGGTGAAAGGCGAAATCCCTCCCGGCATGATTGCAGCGGGAAATCCATGCCGTCCCATCCGGCCTGTTCCCCAAGGAGATGGCAGTGATCCTTTTGGAAGACAATACCAATCGCCCTAACTGCCATATCGATTTCCTTAGGATAACTGTTAGATCCCCTACTGCTATATCATGACAGTGGGGGATTTTTGTGATTCCCCTTCTCTGATGAAATGTTGCTTTCATTATAGGGGCTGTGCCATACCTTGGACAAAGGTATATCCTGTTTTTTCAACAAAGATATGCTGTTTCTCCACCAATAAGAAAAAAACAGACCATAAGGAGATTGCTTTTGGCCTACCTGCTTTTGAACTTTTAATTTAGAAAAAATGGTTTTGTCCTGATAAGGGTCATCTTTCCCCAAGGCCCATTCTCTGAAATTTCATCCACCCTCACCTATCTCCTGCATAGCCATAAAATCCTTTGCTGATGGTGTTTTGCAGCTCATTTTCTATGCCCTGTCAATATCGGATGGTTGCTCATATCCAAAGTCCATCTTTTGCTATGTTCGATTCAAATCAAAACAATCTGTTTATGTGAAACAGGGTCAATCATGAAACCAATATCTTACTAGAGTTCCCAAAGGAAGCGCCGAAAGCCTGATCCCAGTCTGTCCTCTGCTCGTGGCTCCTTTAGAATCTTTTTTTGTATTGTCCATTAAAAATACCCTCCAATGCTTCTTTCTGTGGGTGTCAGACCATTTCCATTTTAGCACTGAAGGGTTGTTCTTATACGAAAGTCTTTTTCTTGGCCCTAAGTTGTGGGATTGACTCATACGATTGATCAAAAACAAAGATTCAGTCAGCGCCGAAACAGACACTGGCTGAATCAATCGGATCAAAACACGAATAAAACAAAGGATTATCGGCCTTGTACTAACCGTTTCAGCTGAATGATAATGGTGGGCGCCAAAGCTAACAGCACGATCTGTATCAACTGATATCCAGCCAAAGGTGTTACTTCGAAAAGCCGCTCTAATACGGGAACACAAAGCACAAGTCCCAGTAAAATTACACCGCCCAAAAAGGCCAGCAGTGAGAAGGGATTGCTGCGAAAACCAAGGCGGAAGATGCTTTCATTGCCACGGCAGTTAAAACCATGGAATAGCCGCGCTAGTGTCAGCGTAGAAAAAGCCATGGTGCTTGCCATACCGGGGCCGCCGGTGGCATTCCCTAAATAGAATGCCGTCATAGAGGCCACAGCAATGATGGCGCCCTGTACCCCAATACGCGTCATCAGATCTTGATCCAAAATGGACTTATGGGGATCCCTTGGCTTTTGATCTAGCAATCCTTTTCTCGCCGGCTCCATTCCAATGGCAATGGCAGGCAGACTATCCGTCAACAAATTGATAAACAGCAGGTGTACCGGTGCAAAAGGCGTTGGCAGGCCCACAATAGAGCAATAAAGCACCGCCAGGATGCCGGCCATATTACCAGAAAGCAAAAAGCCAATGGCATTTTTAATATTGTAAAACACGCTTCTGCCGTTAACAACAGCCCGAACGATGGTGGCAAAATTATCATCGGCAAGAATCATTGAAGCAGCATCTTTGCTTACTTCTGTGCCCGTTATGCCCATAGCCACGCCGATATCTGCTTTCTTTAGCGCAGGCGCATCATTGACGCCATCACCGGTCATGGCAACAATGGCGCCACGGCGCTGCCAAGCCGATACAATCCGGATCTTGTGCTCCGGCGATACCCTGGCATAGACGGAAATCTTTGGCAAAAGTTTATCTAGCTCATGATCTTCCATGGCGTCTAGTTCAATACCATCCAGGGCAATATCACCCTCCTGGAAGATACCGATTTCTTTGGCAATGGCAGCTGCAGTCACTTTGTGGTCACCGGTAATCATCACCGTGCGAATACCACCTCGCTTTGCATCTGCTACCGCCTGCTTACTTTCATCTCTAGGCGGGTCAATCATGGAAATTAAGCCAACAAAGATCAGTTCTGATTCTGCATTTAGGGTTAGCGGCGTTTCTGTATTCCAAGGGCGGTAGGCAAAGGCCAATACCCGCAGGCCATTTTCCGAAAGCAGATGGTTCACACTGGCAAGCTCTGTCTGATCATCCTCTGTAAAAGCACGAGGTCCATCTTTCGTAAGAATTTTCGTACAGCGGTCTAGCAAAACATCAATAGCGCCTTTGGTATACAGCACTGTCTCCCCATCTATACGATAAACCGTACTCATCAATTTCCGATCACTATCAAAAGCCAGTTCGCCAAGACGCGGATAGGTTTTTCTCAGATCACTTTCTTCCACGCCATGCTCCCGGCCTAAGGTGATGAGTGCGATTTCTGTGGGATCACCAATGGCGGAATCTGCAGTAAAAGAAGCATCGCTGTCTAAAATGGCAATGGAAAGCAGCCGTTTTTGAATGGGATTAGACAGATCTAAATCCTTCTTTTCTAACAACACGCCGCCAGCATAACATTGCTGGGCTGTCATTTTGTTTTGGGTCAGTGTGCCCGTTTTATCCGAGCAGATCACCTGCACAGAACCCAAGCTTTCTACGGCTTTTAAATCCTTGATGATGGCATTGGCTTTCGCCATTTTCTGCGTGCCCATAGCCAACACAATGGTGACAATGGAGCTGAGGGCTTCTGGTATGGCAGCCACAGCCAAAGCCACAGCGAACATCAGGCTGTCTAAAATCGTCAAATTAGAACGGAAGATGCCTAAAAAGAACACCACGGCACAAATCACCATAATCACTGCAGCAAGTTTGCCGGAAAAATCGTCCAAACTCTTTTGCAGCGGCGTTTTTCTCTGCTGTGTCTCATTCATCAAAGCAGCAATATGCCCGATTTCTGTGTCCATCCCCGTGGCCGTAACCACCATCACTGCGCGGCCATAGGTCACTAGAGAACCAGAAAAGACCATACATTTCTGATCCCCCAAGGCCACTTTTTCTTCCAAGATGGGCTGGGTGCTTTTTTCTACTGCTTCAGATTCCCCAGTCAGACTGGATTCATTCACTTTTAAGGAGTAGTTTTCTAATAACCGGCCATCGGCCACCACCATATCCCCGGCTTCCAACAGGATAATATCTCCCGGTACGATTTGCAGGGAAGAAACTTCTGTTTTTTCACCGCCCCGCAGCACTTTGGCGGTGGGGGAACTCATGGCCTTTAAACTTTCTAACGACTTTTCGGCCTTGACATACTGCACTGTTCCTAAGATGGCATTTAAAATCAGCACAGCAATGATAACGATGGTGCTTTCTGCATTGCCGGAGAGCGCGCTAATAACAGCGGCAATGATGAGAATAATCACCAACAGGTCTTGAAATTGGGAGAGGAAGAGCATGGGAATGCTTTTTTTCTTCGACTCCGACAGTTTGTTTTCCCCATAAGTTTCTAAGCGATGCTTCGCTTCATCGATGGAGAGGCCTTCGGTCGAAGTATGAAGCTCTTTGAGCAGCTCTTCGGCCGTTTTGTTGAACGTGTTGCGCATCTGAATCGTCCTTTCTTCGTTGGTTTTGGACTTGACCGGCGAAAACGTACAAAAAAAGACCTTTCGCACAGCAGTCCACTAACAGGATGCTGTAGAAAAGTCTTGTTACCGAACGGGATAGACCGGTGCGCCAGGCCAGGCAGACCCTGCCGTGATGTTGACCAAGCGTCTTCAACTACTCCCTTTTCCACTTGGCAACACTTTACCATAAAAGGGCCTAAAAAGTCAATGGGGCAAAGCGGTTTTTTTCAAATTTTTCCTGGTAGATCTGAAAAGAGAAAAATAATGTAACATCTGGAAAAAAGGAGCGAATTGTGGTATGCTGAAACGGAAAAAAGAAAGAAGGGATGATAAAACGATGAAACAAAGTCCATGGGTGATTACCGTCATTGGCATGTGTATCGTATGGCTGATTGTCAGCGTGGTTTTCGGCGTCACATGGCAGGCGCTGGTGGCGGTTTTATTTGTGTTATTTATCGCCAGTATCTTATTTAACTCTTTTTGGCTGAGGAAATTCAGCCGCCAAGTACAGGATTTAATGCCCTTATTGGTGCAAAAGCGATATGGCGAATTCATCGCCGGCAATGAACAACTGCTCAAAGGTAAGTCCTCCCCGTTGTTGCAGGCGATTTTACTGATGAATATTGCCACCGCTTATGGGGAGATGGGTCAATATGATACGGCGCTTTCCACGTTGGATCAAATTTCTCCCAAAGGGCTAGCTGGCACCAATCTAGCTATTTTCCATGGAAAAAAAGCCTATTTCTATTTCTGTTCAGGCCGTCAAGGAGAGGCGCTCGCCCTTTTGGCACAGCAGCAGGACTTATTTGACCGTTATGCTAATACCACAGCCCAGGGCTTTGCGCCTTTATATCAAATGCTGCAAGCATTTCGCCTGTGTGCGGAAGGCGCCTATCTGGCGGCTCAAGCATGTTTGGTGCGAGCGCAGGAGCGGTTTCCTACGGTAGATTTTCACGGCGTGTGGGAAATCATGAAAAGCCGCTACCCTATTCCTTCCCAATGGATGCTCGGAGAAGAAGACGATGTATCGCAGCATGAGGATGCGTCAGTGCCGGACCAGAGGGACCAGTCTGCCCCGTCTGAACCAGAAGCAACGACACAGGACACGGATCAAATGCAATAACCATCTAAAGGAGGGCGAAAAAACTTGAACTATCAACGAAGCTATCAAATCTATATTTTCGGGTTAGTTGTGGGTGTGATACTGATGCTCATCGGTTATGGATATGGGATCGCTTGGATGGGCGCTGCTGGCATTGTGATTTTTTGTGCAGCATTGGTGCAGACGGCCTTCTTCTTTCGGTGTCCAAACTGTCATCATACGATGGAGTTTCGCGGCAGAAAACCAAGCGCTTGCCCCCATTGTGGACAAGCGCTTGATTGGCATAACAACCCAAAAGAGAGACCAAAACAATAACGGTAAAAAACAGCTATGATGAAATTGTTGCAGCATAATACAACAAAACCTCCTTTCACAGGAGGGGGTCTGTTTTGCTTTCTCTAGATATCTGTATTTTTAAAGCACCTTATCTATTATCATAAAGGAAACTGTCAAAAAAACGAAGAATATAAGTCACATCGGTTTTCCACAAAATAACTGGTGGAAGCAGAATAGCCAGATCGTTCACTTCCGCACACATTATCTACACCATAAACGATTCTTTCTAACTTTGAATCAAAGTACCGATATGTGCGTTGCTCCGCAATATTGACACGATCCCCTGCTTCCTCTCTTGCCATTTGAAATAATGTCTCTTCGTCCAAAAAGTGCCCTTCCATCCGATCTAGCATCCACTCAATGTTGTCTCTTACACCAATGAGGTTATTTCCAATTTGAGTCACATTGACTACCTTGCTATTTTCTGTTGTGATGAAATAGGCAAAATCTGTGCGAAGATCATCCACCATATAGTAAAGTCTGATTTGGTTTACCTCTTTATCCTTAAAAAAGCCAAAGTCCAGCGGTTCTTCTTCCACCAGGAAATCATCAATATCAAAATCTTCATGGACATGGGTTTTGAAATAGTCCTCAAGCTGTGAAAAATCGTTGGTATCCTTTTCATAAAAAATATCTTCTTCTACTGCAAGATTCACGGTGTTGTCATATTTGATGAGCTCAGAAACGGTTGGCCTCTGCTCCACATAAACCGATTGATTTTCTGGGCAGTACTCAATGGCCTCCTCATCAAAGCCAAGGGCCACGAGCATCTCTCTCAAGGGAAAATAAAGTACTCCTTGGACTTCTACCGGTGCTTTTTTCATGGTTTTCTGTTCACCATCATACAAAAATGTGTTTGCATCTTGATAGAGCGTGACATCAAACCACTTTTCCGGCGTGTACTGCGGATATTTGTATTGTGTCTGCCCAACGCCGCTTTCAGGATCGTATAAAAAATCAACATCTTCATTTGCCGTCAAGTAGGCTAAGGCGTCAAAAATCACATACATGGTTCCTTCTGCATCGATAAATGATGCTGGCGCACGAAAACCAATATTCACCGCTTTTTCATCTGTTTTTTTCACGCGAAATAGCGCTTCATTCGGGCTGATGTAGATGTATCTTTCTGAAATATCTGCCGCAAAAACGGGGACCACATGGAGCGAAAAGATGCAGACCATGATAAATGCAATTATTTTTTTCATTGAATCATCCTCCCTAAAGCATCACATTTCGCTTCGCACGAAACATGATGTTTTCCCTTAAGCAAATAGCACCATCCATAAAAACAACTGCCCATGAAACGATGCTGTAAAATGCATCTTATGGGAGTCTTTTTGCATCATCATGCAAGATTTCGTCATCTCCCCTTCCTTTTCACCGGTAAAAAAGCTAGCACCATGCCAAATACGCCCAAAAGGACAAAAATTGTGTGCCAACGAAGAGATAAATCTCCCACGGCTTGCTCCCCATAGGCCAAGGTCAGCAAAATGGCAAATAACAAAATGGCAATGCCCAATCTTTGTTGTCTCATCCTTGCTCCCCCTTTCTGAAGGCAATAACACTACCACTGGCAGTATGCGTTTTTTGGCATATAGCCAGTGTTTCCTATTCCTAGAATAACATAATTTAACACATTTGGCTAGATAGTACAGTATAAAAGAAGGGATAATGTCAAAATAAAGAAAACGATGGCGTTCTCTTTTTCTTTGCCAGCAAGATCGGATAAGCCACTTCCTTTTACCTGAAGGATTGAAAGTAAAGACAATACAAAAACGCCCTGTTCTGTATACGACTGAACAAGGCGTTTTAGCGCTTTAGTTTCTATTCATTTTGAGAAAGATGCAATATCCTGTGTTTCATTTGTTTCCTTTTCTTCTCCTATTCCAGGGTTAGAACCGCCGTCTTCCCCGTCCCCGGCGGGAGGAAAAATGATACCGGCTGCGACTATACCGGCGGCGGCGCAATTTCAAAATGATAATCAGCACCACCACAATAATTGCCACCACAATAATCGCCACCACAATCAGCCCTTGAAGTGTCAGAATATGGCTGCCCAAAGAGGCAAGGGTATCTAAAATACGCTCGCCAATCCCTGCTTCTTCCACTGTTCTGGCCGCATACACCGGTGCTGTAGCTACCACGTTTCCAGCCGTATCAGTAAAAGAAACGGTGCCCAATTCCGTTCCTTCTGTCACAGGTGCTTTCACGCGCACATCAGTTTCTTCTTCACCGGTACCATGGTAGAGATACTCCTCATTGGTCAATGAAATCTGGGGGGTTATGGAGGCCGCCGTTTCATTATCCATAAATTGCGTCACATCTTCTTGTACCACCAAGTCCAGCAAATCGCCATCGGCAGAACGATGGCCGCGCAAACCAACAGAGCCTACTACATCGCCCGCACGGCAAACCGTGGCAAAGGAAAAATTGTCAAACCCATAATTAAACAACGTAGCTGCATCTATCCAGCGCCCAGGGTCTGGAGAATTGCAAATAACAGCGATCAGAGAAATCCCATCTTTTTGCGCCGTTCCCAACACACAGTCTCCCGCCTGATCTGTAAAGCCCGTCTTTAACCCAGTGGCATAAGGATAGGCATACTCATTATTTTCGATGAGCATATTATGGCCCGTCCAATGATACTGCTGAGTGATGAGCCCATCGGCATTTTGATTTTCCATAGAATTGCCATCATAAGCTGTTTCTTTTGCAATATCGGCAATCAACTGCACTTGTATGGCCTGCGCAGCAATTTTTGCCAGATCAGCAGCAGTAGTATAATGATTTTCATCATGATATCCATGGGGATTGGCAAAATGAGAGCCAGTGCAGCCCAAGGACGCCGCCTTTTCGTTTATCAAATCTGCAAATACCTGTTGACACTGTTCATATCCCAGATTCTCATTATTTTGCGCCTTTCGCGCCACAGCACAGGCAATGACCTCCGCGGAGTCATTGCCGCTAGGGATCATGAGCCCCCGCAAAAGGTTACGAAAGGTAATGCTCTCCCCCACAATATGACCGGCTTTACTGCTGTCGAGGCTGACTTCATTAATTTCCCGGCCCACCACAATGACATCATCCGCCTGGAAATATTCTGTTGCCACCAAAGCAGTTAACACCTTTGTCATGCTGGCAGGGTAGATGCGTTCGTCCGCATTTTTTTCATATAATACTTGTCCTGTGCTTGCTTCCGTCAAAATGGCTGACTGAGCTGTCACACCAGGCTGCACCGCACCAAAGGCAGTTCCCGTCAGCATCATCGCAGCGCAAACTACCACTAGAATCATTGCCGCCAACCGTTTTCTCATGGCCATATTTCGCTCCTTTCCCCACGGCGCTTTTTGCTTTTACAGTGTAATTAAGCCACGATCCACCATGGTTTGTAGTCCAATTACCACGCCTAATTTTCCGTGATGCCAACTTAAACCGCCCTGGAAAAAGACGTGATAGGGCGGTATCATCGGCGCATCTGCACTCAGCTCAATGGAAGAACCTGACACAAACGCCCCTGCCGCCATAATCACTTGACAGCCATATCCAGGCATATCCCAAGGCTCTGGCGTAACAAAACTATCCACAGGGGCACCTTTCTGAATACCGGCGCAAAAGGCCATCACATTTTCCGGAGTCATCAGTTTCAGGCACTGCACAATATCTGCCCGTTCTTCCGTACTTTTTGGCAGCGTTTCAAATCCAAGCCCTTCCATAATGCGGGCCAAAAACACCGCCGTCTTTACAGCGCCGCCCACCACTTGCGGCGCCTGGAATAGTCCCTGATAAAAAGAACTGGTCACACCCAATGTGGCGCCCACTTCTTTACCAAGACCCGGTGCCGTTAATCTGACAGCAGCATTTTCCACCAAATCTTTCCGGCCCACGATATAGCCGCCGGTGGGCGCCAGACCGCCGCCAGGATTTTTTATGAGGGAACCCACCATCATATCTGCCCCCACATCCATGGGCTCCCGCATTTGTACAAACTCGCCATAGCAGTTGTCCACCATGCAAATTACATCTGGCTTAACTGATTTGATAAAGGAAATCAAGCGGCCAATTTTCTCCATGGAAAAAGATTCCCGCCACAGATAGCCTTTGGAGCGCTGGATCGTCACAAGTTTTGTTTTTTCATTGATGGCCTGACGAATCCCTTCATAATCAAATTCACCATCAGGCAGTAAATCCACTTGCCGGTAGGTAACGCCATATTCCATCAGGCTGCCTCGCTCAGGCCGAATCCCAATGACGCCCTGAAGGGTATCGTAGGGTTTACCCACAGGAGAAAGCAATTCATCTCCCGGGCGCAAGTTGCCGGATAAGGCCACCGAAAGGGCGTGGGTGCCGCAGGTAATCTGAGAACGCACCAAAGCCGCTTCTCCATGGAACACATCTGCATACACCTGTTCTAAAGTATCCCGGCCAAGGTCATTATAGCCATAGCCCGTGGTAGGCGCAAAATGAGCTTCGCCCACCCGGTTTTTATGAAAAGCAGCCAGTACTTTGGCTTGATTATATTCAGTCACAGCATCAATACGGGCAAACTCCTCTGTCAGCTCCTGCTCTTTTTCACTG
>CAJFIN010000036.1 GCA_904381335.1 Candidatus Neoanaerotignum galli
GTAAAAATACAGCGAAGCTTTTGGAGACAGACCCGAAGGAGCACCCTGTGGCGGTGCAGTTATTTGGCAGTGATCCGGAGATTATGGCCCAGATGGCAAAACGGTTGGAACAGGCGCCAGTGGAGATAATTGATATCAATATGGGATGTCCAGCCCCGAAAATCGTGAAAAACGGAGAAGGAAGCGCATTGCTGAAAACGCCCAAGCGCATTGAGGCCATCGTTTCCGCAGTGGTTTCTGCCCAGAACAAACCGGTGACAGTAAAAATCCGCAAGGGGTTTGATGATGACCATATCAACGCTGTGGAGGTGGCTTTGGCCGCGCAGCAGGCAGGGGCTTGCGCTATTACGGTACATGGCCGTACCCGGGAACAATATTATAGCGGGCAGGCAGACTGGGACATCATTGCCCAAGTGAAGGAAGCGGTATCCATTCCTGTGATTGGCAACGGAGATGTGGCTAGTCCTCAGGCAGCAAAGCGTTTGATGGAAGAAACAGGATGTGATGCAGTGATGATCGGCCGGGCGGCCCAAGGGAATCCTTGGATTTTTCGGGAAGTGGTGTATTATTTGCGCACGGGAGAGCTGCTGCCTCCCCCCACACGGCAGGAACGAGGAGAAATGGCACTGCGGCATGCCAGAATGTTGGTGGCAGATAAAGGAGAACCCATTGCCATCCGGGAAATGCGCCGCCATCTGTCTGACTATACCAAAGGAATGCCGCAAGCAGCTAAATTGCGGGGACAAATCCATGGGCTTAATACACTGGCTGAGCTGACAGACCTAGTGGAACAGTATTTTTTGGGATAACAAAAAGGAGGGATACCTCCTTTTTTTGTTGCATAGAAGCGATGGGATGGAGTTAAGATAAAATAAATCGGACCACCTCCTTCCCATTTCTTTGGTGGCAGTTTTGGTGGAATTTGAAAGAGCAGGGTTAGGACATTTCATGTGCAAAAAAGAGCGAAAAATGGTGATAGCCTTGTCTAAAACAAAAGGGGAGAAAACAAGCTGGCACGCATACTGTAATAGAAAAAACGGATGTGAGGGCAATGCGGATTGGAAAGATCACTTGGCGTAAGGCGCAAGCGCCCCGAGGTGTCCGCCATGTATTGGACCGGCTGTTTCCACCAGTGTATGCACAGCCATGGTCGAAGTTCGGCCAGGAGGGAATAGAAACAGTGCTGCCAAAAACGGGTGACCCCGTTTTAGAAAAACGAGCGATGGATAAAGCGGCGGCCCTTTTGGCGGTTGACGGAACGGATGTGATTTATTCAGATGAGGAAGGGCCGTATCCCTGGGGGTTTGATATTGTACGGGAAAGCGTGGCAGTCAGTTATTTGGCAGGGGCGCTGCTTCCATTAGCCGCGAAACAAGCGGGTGTGCCCATGCAGCGGCCGAAGGTGGCCGTGGTTTCTGGCCGGATAGAGGAGACAAAAACCCTTTTATGGAGCCTTGGACATTTGGAGCGTGGCTTAACGTTTTTTACAGAGGACCCCGGAGCATGGGCGCAGTGTTTGACCCAGTATGGTCAGTGGACAAAGACCGAGGTGACATTGCTTTCCCTGCTGCGCCCGGAGCGCCTGAGGGAAACGGATGTCTGTTTTTATTTAGAGGATTGGCCAAGAAAGGGCCGGTTTTTGAAAAAGACCGTTCTCATTGATGCATCGCCATTATTGCTGTTAAAAAAGTCCCAAGCTGAGCGGCAAGAAACGATGCTTTGGCCAGTTCAAGCCTTTGTGGCAGGAAACTGGTGCTCTTTATCCGAGGCGGCACTTTCTTTTTATTTGGCGGAAAAAGGCGGACGCAGCCGTCGGGCATTGGCAGAACAAGGAAGAGACATGCCGGTGCGGTTTACACCAAAATAGCGATGATTTGGCCGTTGACAATGGCCTTTTCCTACGGTATAATTCATAAGATATTGATATTATGCAGCACCAGAAGATAAAGGAGTGGGGAAATAATGTCAGAAAAGAAAGTCGTTTTGACATACGAAGGCCTGAAACAGCGGGAAGAAGAACTGGAAAACTTGAAAACCGTCCGCAGAAAAGAAGTGGCGGAAAAAATTAAGGAAGCCCGCGGACAGGGCGACTTGTCGGAAAATGCAGAATATGACGCTGCCAAGGAAGAACAGGCGGAGATTGAATCCCGAATCGTCTTTTTGGAAAAAATGCTGCGCAATGCAGAAGTCATTGATGATGAAGAATTGAGCAAAGACGTAGTCAGCGTTGGCTCTACGGTGCGGTTATATGATACTGAGTTTGATGAAGAAGTGGAATACACCATCGTTGGCAGCGCCGAGGCAGATCCCATGGAAGGACGGATCTCCAATGAATCTCCGGTGGGGATGGGGCTGTTAGGTCACCGTGTGGGTGAGACGGTCTGCATTGAAGCACCGGAGGGAGAGGTAAAATTTGATATTTTAGCCATCGTGCATTAAAAAGGAGGACGGTTGGGGTGGCAGATCATACCGAAGAAAAAGAAATGACCAAAGAAGAACTCAGCGAGATTTTAAAAGTGCGCCGGGAAAAGTTGGCAAAACTTCAGGAAGAAGGAAACGACCCCTTTGAGATCACGAAGTATCCTGTGGATACTCATAGTAATGAGATCCGGGACAATTATGAAGAGATGGAAGGCAAAACCGTTTGCATGGCAGGCCGGCTGATGGCAAAACGGGTGATGGGGAAGGCCAGCTTTGCCAATATCCAGGATCGTAACGGCCGGATGCAGCTATATGTCAGCAAGACTGATGTGGGGGAAGAGGCTTACGCGGCCTTTAAAAAATATGATATCGGCGATATCATTGGCATCAAAGGGTTTGTCTTTACCACAAAGATGGGAGAAATTTCTGTACACGTAAAAGAGATTTGTCTGCTGACAAAGAGCTTACAGGTGCTGCCAGAGAAATTCCATGGCTTAAAAGATCAGGAACTGCGGTACCGTCAAAGATATGTGGATCTGATTGTCAATCCGGAAGTGAAGGATACGTTTTTAAAACGCAGCGCCATTATTCGAGAGATCCGTAATTTCTTGGATGCCCGGGGGTATCTGGAAGTGGAAACCCCAGTGCTTTCTAACATTGCCAGCGGCGCCAATGCGCGTCCTTTTATCACACACCATAATGCGCTGGATATTGATATGTATTTGCGTATTGCCCTGGAGCTGCCACTAAAACGGTTGATTGTGGGCGGTTTTGAACGGGTGTATGAAATTGGCCGGGTATTTCGTAATGAAGGCATCGATATTCGTCATAATCCGGAGTTCACGCTCATTGAGCTATATGAAGCCTATACGGATTATGAAGGTATGATGAATCTGACGGAAGATATGTTCCGCACGGTGGCACAGAAGGTGCTTGGCACCACCAAGCTAACCTATGGTGGATATGATCTGGATTTGGGTAAACCGTTTGAGCGGATCACCATGGTGGATGCAGTGAAGAAATTTACTGGTGTGGACTTTGATGCCATTAAAGATACCCAAGAGGCTCGTGCTGTGGCTCAGGAGCATCATGTGGAATTTGAGCAGCGTCATGCGAAGGGGGATATCCTCAATCTCTTCTTTGAGGAGTTTGTGGAAAAGAACCTGATCGAGCCAACGTTTGTCATTGATTATCCTGTGGAGATTTCTCCATTAACTAAACGCAAACCTTCTAAGCCTGAATACACCGAGCGGTTTGAACTGTTTATTGTGGGCCGGGAATATGGCAATGCCTATTCGGAATTGAATGACCCCATCGATCAGCGGAAGCGGTTTGAGCATCAGGAGGCCATGCGTCAGGCCGGAGATGACGAGGCCTATGCGTTGGACGAAGATTTTATGACGGCGCTGGAATATGGTATGCCTCCCACGGGCGGTCTTGGCATTGGGGTAGACCGGTTGGTAATGCTTCTGACCGGGCAGCCTTCGATTCGCGATGTTATCTTGTTCCCCACGATGAGAAATTTGGAAAAATAAGAAATATTTGTAAATCATGATCGATTTGCTAGAGTCTGGCAGTGATGTCAGGCTCTTTTTTCTTGTGAAAATAGCATAGCTGCACTATACTGAAAGAGAAAAAGGAGGTCAGTTATGCAAAGGGAAGAAATCCAATTTTTTGCAGGCAATGAATTGGCCATACCCCTCTATGAGGCGCTGATAGATCGGATAGAACATCAATGGCCCTGGGTGGTGCGGAAGGTGCAAAAAACGCAGATCAGTTTTTATGACCAGCATTTGTTCGGATGCGTTTCTTTTTTACGGGTGCGGCCGAAAAAAGCTTTGCAAAGCCCCTATCTGGTGCTGACACTAGGTTTGCCCTACCGGCTTTTGTCCCCTCGGGTTGTGGTGACCACCAGAGCCATACCCTGGCCGATGGACAAACCATATCTTGTTGACGGATCAGACAGCGGTGGATGATAGGTTGCTGACGTGGGTGGAAGAAGCACGCGCATTTGCCGTGGCAAAACGATGAGAAAGGCAAAAGCTTCTCCGAGCGGAGAAAAGGCAGTTTTTTTCTGAAAAAAGGCAAAAAAACGGTAAATTGTTTCGTTGGGCAAATTTTTTTCTGTATTCTTGCGCCATTTTGTGTTAAGATAAAAAAAACAGAGCAAAAGGAGGTGTTCCATTGGGGAAAGACCTGTTTACCGAAATTCGGGTAAAATATAACACACTATCCAAAAATCAAAAACAGGTGGCCAATTATATCCTGGAGCATCGCAGCAAATGTGTCCGCATGACCCTAAGTGAATTGGGCAAGGCTTGCGGTTTGAGTGAAACAACGATCATTCGTTTTATCAATAAGCTGGAATATACCTCTTATCAGGATTTCCGGTTGGATATGGCCCAAGATCTTAGTCGCAGCAGCGTGGCAGAGGATGGAGCCACTGCGCGTTGCTATGATGAAATCCGTCCCGGAGATGATACAGAAACCATCAAGGAAAAGGTAATTGCCATTGCTTCTTCCGCCATTATGGATATCGGAAAACTGATTGATCGGCAGACCTTGGATCAGGCAATCCGCTGGCTGGAAGAGGCTAGGCGGATTATGTTTTTCGGGGCTGGCGGCTCCGGTGTCATCGCAACCGATGTGTATCATAAATTTTTGCGATGCGGCATGCATGTCATCAATGAAAATAATACCCATATCGCCCTGATTCACGCGGCCCAGCTGACCAAAGAAGACTTATTGGTGCTCATCAGTCATGAGGGAGAAAGTAAAGAAGTGCTGGAATGTTGTCGTTTGGCCCAAAACAATGGCGCCCGGGTGCTGGGCATGACAAGCTATATGAATAGCGATTTGGCGCGGATGGCAGATCTTTGCATTTTTTCTTCCACCAATGATTCTACGTATTACTCCGATGCCATGGTCAGCCGCTTGGTGCAGTTGGTGATTATGGATATGCTCTTTATTGCTATTTCCACACGGCAGGATGCCAGTCAAAAGGCTTTGGAGACCAGCCGGCTGGCAACCCGGGAAATGAAACTGCATCCGCAGGAAGAAGAAGGGAGAGGGTAAGAATGCTTTTGGCAATGGATGGTTTGCTAAAACAGGCGCAGCTAGAAAGGCGGGCGATTGGCAGTTTTAATGTCTACAATGGAGAGACCATCCGGGGCGCTGTGCAGGCAGCGGGTAAGACAAAACTGCCGATGATTATTTCCTTTGGCGCCGGTTACCTTCGCAATATGGATTTGGAGGAAGTGGTTTATCTGGTGCATCGCCTGACGGCAGGAGAAGGACAATTTGTGCTCCATTTGGATCATTGCCGGGATTTGGAGGTGATCCGTCACGCCATTGAGGCAGGCTTTACTAGTGTGATGTATGATGGGTCTGCGCTTGCTTATGAAGAAAACGTTGCGCATACAAAAGAGGTTTGCGCTATGGCAAAGGCAGCAGGCGTTTCGGTAGAGGCAGAGCTAGGCAGCCTTGCCCTGGGAGCTCATTCTGCAGAAGGGGAGCTGGGAGATGCGCTGGCTTATACAGATTCACAGCGGGCGGCGTCCTTTGCGGAGGAAACGGGGGTAACCGCGCTGGCAGTTTCCATTGGCACCGTGCATGGATTATATCAGGGCACGCCCAAGATCCGAGTGGATTTGCTGCAGCAAATTCGCTCCTTGGTGGACACGCCTTTGGTGCTTCATGGCGGCAGCGGGACACCAAAAGAACAATTAAAGGCCTGTATCCAAAATGGCATTACCAAAATCAATGTAAATACGGAAATCTCGGAAACAGTGATGGCAAAGACACTGGAGGCCCTAGAGGACGATCCTCACTTGCATTTTAGCCGTTTGTCTCTGCTGCAAGCAGAGTGGACGGCGGAAGTCATTGAGGGATATCAGCAGTTCTTCTGGGACCAAAAGACACTTTGACATAAAGTAGTATTGAATTGTTAAGGAGGAATGTGAGATGAAAAAGGCAGGATTTATTGGACTTGGCATCATGGGCAAACCCATGGCAAAGAATCTGCTCAAAGCCGGTGTGCAGCTGGTGGTAAATGATCGCAATGAGGCCGCTGTGGATGAACTTGTGGCAGATGGTGCACAAAAAGGCACATATGAAGAAATTGGGGAAAATTGTGAGATCGTCTTTACCATTCTTCCCAACGGACCCATTGTGCAGGATGTACTTTTTGGGGAAAAGGGCGTGGCACAATATCTGAAACGGGGTTGCGTTGTTTGTGATATGTCCAGCGTAACGCCAACGGAAAGCCAGACTTGCGCAAAAAAATTGGCGGAAATGGGCATTGGTTTTGTGGATGCACCAGTATCCGGCGGGGAGCCGAAGGCCATTGATGGGACGTTGGCTTTCATGGCTGGCGGTGAAGAAAAGGATTTTGAAGCCGTAAAACCCTATATGGATATTATGGGTTCTTCGGCACTGCTGATTGGTCCTTCTGGCAGCGGCTCTATCACCAAGCTGACCAACCAGGTGATTGTGAATATGACCATTGCCACGATTTCTGAAGCCTTTGTTTTGGCGGCAAAAGCAGGCGCTGATCCTGAAAAGGTATATCAGGCCATCCGCGGCGGTCTGGCAGGATCCACCGTACTGGATGCCAAGATGCCAATGATTTTGGAGCGGAATTTTAAACCAGGCGGAAAAATCTCCATTAATCATAAGGACATCAAAAATGTACTTTCTACGGCCCATGACATCGATTGCCCTGCGCCTTTGACGGCGCAGCTGTTTGAAATTTTACAGGCGCTGAAGGTGGGCGGCCATATGAATGATGACCACTGCGGCATTGTGCAGTATTTTGAACAGCTGGCAGGGGTTCAGGTGAAAAAAGTAAATCCATAAAGGAGGGGGTTGCATGGCACAAGAAAAACCATTGCCCGTGGAAATATTAACGACATTTCCAGCAGTAGATGAAGCCAAGGTAGATGCGCTGCTGAAAGAAGAATTAAAAAAATTGACCCCGAAGATCGCGGTGCTGGATGATGATCCCACCGGTGTACAAACGGTGCATGATATCTCTGTGTATACGGATTGGACTGTGGATACACTGGTGCAAGGATTTGAAGAACCAGGCAGTATGTTTTTTGTCCTGACCAATAGCCGCGGGATGACAGTACCCCAGACCACGGCGGCCCATAAGGAAATTGCCCAAAATGTTTTTGACGCTGCACAAAAAACGGGCAAAGAATACATCCTCATTAGCCGCAGTGATTCCACCCTGCGTGGGCATTATCCTCTGGAAACCCAGATCCTCAGAGAGGAAACGGAGCGGCTGACCGGGAAAAAGATCGATGGAGAAATCATGCTGCCCTTCTTTCAAGAAGGCGGCCGGTTTACCATTGGCAATGTCCACTATGTCAAAGAAGGGGATCAGCTGACGCCTGCCGCTATGACAGAGTTTGCCAAGGATAAGAGCTTTGGCTATACCAAAAGCCATTTGGGCGAATACTGTGAAGAAAAAAGCGTCGGCCTGTATCGTGCCAGCGACATGACCTATCTGTCCTTGGAAGAAATCCGCAGTTTGGATTTAGATGGCATCGAGAAAAAACTGATGAATGTAACAGACTTTGGGAAAGTCATTGTCAATGCCATTGCTTATGTAGATGTAAAAATCTTTGCCATTGCATTTTGCCGTGCCGTGGCATCTGGCAAGCGGTTCATTTTCCGCTCTGCCGCTGCCATCACGAAAGTGCTGGGCGGCGTGAGCGATCAGCCATTGTTAACAAGAGAACAGATGGTTTCTGATGGGAATCCTAATGGCGGCATTGTGCTGGTGGGCAGCCATGTGAAAAAGACCACCGATCAGCTGAATGAACTGCATCATGCCAAAAAACCGCTCACTTTCATTGAATTTCATGCTGCCAGAGTGCTGGAAAAAGGCGGCTTGGATGACGAGGTGGAGAAAACTGTGGCTCAAGCAGAACAGTTGATCAAAGCGGGCAAGAGTGTGGTAGTGTTTACCAGCCGGGAGCTGGTGAAGCTGGATACAGAGGATAAGGATCAGATTTTGGAAGCCTCTGTGGCTATTTCTAATGCAGTGACCAGTGTAATTGGAAAACTGACGGTGAAACCCAGCTTTATTGTGGCAAAGGGCGGCATTACCTCCAGTGATGTGGGCACCAAGGCACTGAAAGTAAAACGGGCTACTGTGCTGGGGCAGATTAAGCCGGGCATCCCCGTTTGGAAAACAGGGCCGGAAAGCAAGTTTCCCAATATGGCATATGTGATTTTCCCCGGCAATGTGGGTGAAGTGACAACGCTGCGGGAAGCGGTAGAAACTCTGATGGGAGATTGATGGAATGGGTTGGCCGGGGAAGTTTCTCTTCCCCGGACCTTATTTTTCATTCAATAGACCAAAAGGGAAAAAGAAAATAAAGTAAAGGAGGAATCCCCAATGAAAAAGAAAATCACCTTGCCGGAGATCTTGGCGTGCAAACATGGCAACAAGATCCCAACGATGGTAACTTGTTATGATTATACCAATGCCCGGTTGGTGGATGAAAGTGATATTGATATGATCCTTGTGGGGGATTCCCTGGGGATGACCATGATTGGGATGAAGGGCACCGTGGGGGTGACGGTGGAGGATATTATTTATCATACCAAACATGTGGTAGCTGGTGCGCCAAACACTTTTGTGGTAGGGGATATGCCTTTTGGCTCTTATAATGTCAGCATTGAAGAGGCCATTCGTAACGCCAACCGTATCTTTGCCGAAGGAGGCTGTGACTGCGTGAAGCTGGAAGGCGGTGCAGATGTGGCGCCAGTGGTAAAGGCCATTGTTAAAGCTGGCATTCCGGTATGTAGCCATATTGGATTAACGCCGCAGACCCAGGCACTGATGGGTGGTTTTAAGGTGCAGGGCAAGAGCTTAGAGGCAGCCCAAAACCTGCTTGACAGCGCCAGAGCGCTGGAAGAAGCCGGGGCTTTTATGGTGGTGCTGGAGGGAATTCCAGCCACACTGGCAGCAGAAATTACCAAGCGTATTTCTATCCCAACCATGGGCATTGGCGCAGGGGTAGGATGCGATATGCAGGTATTAGTGGCTCAGGATATGCTGGGCATGACGGAATGGGTGCCCAAATTTGTTAAGAAATACGCAGATCTGCGGACAGTGATTTTGGACGCCTATAATGAGTACGTCAAAGAAGTAAACCAGAAGGTATTCCCATCGGAATTGTATCAATATAATGCAAAGATCGATGGTTTGGAAACCCTAAAGTAAGTAAAAACGAGTCAAAGGATTGTTAAGGGAGGAATTAACGGTGGCAGAATATTTAACGGACATTGAAATTGCCCAGCAGGCAGAAATGAAAGTGATTAACTCCATTGCTGATGAGATTGGTATTCCAGATCAGTATGTGGAAAACTATGGGAAATACAAAGCAAAAATTGACTACCGTTATCTCCAACAGGAACTCAAGGATGCCCCTGATGCAAATTTGATTTTGGTGACGGCCATTAACCCAACCCCTGCCGGGGAAGGAAAAACTACAACGACCATTGGTCTGGGTGATGCGCTGCGCCTGATGGGGAAAAAGACCTTGATTGCCTTGCGGGAGCCTTCTTTAGGACCGGTGTTTGGGGTAAAAGGTGGGGCAGCTGGCGGCGGCTATAGCCAAGTGGTGCCTATGGAGGATATCAACCTGCATTTTACTGGTGATTTTCATGCCATTGGTGCAGCCAATAACTTGTTGGCTGCAATGCTGGATAATCACATTTATCAGGGAAATGCCTTGGACATTGATACCAAACGGGTGGTTTGGAGACGTGTGGTGGATATGAATGACCGGCAGCTGCGTAATATTATCGATGGCTGCGGGGCCAAAGTGGACGGTGTAACCCGTCAGGATGGCTTTGACATTACCGTTGCTTCCGAAATCATGGCAGTATTTTGCTTGGCGGAAGACATCAACGATTTAAAAGCCCGTTTGGCCCGTATTGTGGTGGCATATAACCGCAAGGGAGAACCGGTAACCTGCGGCGATCTCAATGCTCAGGGCGCCATGGCAGCATTGCTGAAAGATGCCCTTAAGCCAAACTTAGTGCAGACCATTGGTGGAACGCCGGCATTTATCCATGGCGGACCTTTTGCCAATATTGCCCATGGCTGCAACAGTGTGATTGCCACCAAGATGGCTTCTAAAATTGCTGATTATGTAGTAACGGAAGCAGGCTTCGGTGCAGACCTTGGTGCAGAGAAGTTTTTGGATATCAAATGCCGTCAGACGGGGCTGATTCCAAAAGCAGTGGTCATTGTGGCTACAGTGAAAGCGCTGAAGTATAATGGCGGCGTACCTAAGACGGAACTGGGAACAGAAAACTTGGAAGCATTAGAAAAAGGTATTCCAAACCTGCTGAAACATGTGGAAAATATCACACAGGTATACGGTTTGCCAGCAGTGGTAGCCATTAATCACTTCCCCACCGATACGCCGGCAGAACTAGCCTTGGTGGAACAAAAGTGCAAAGAGCTAGGCGTGAATGTGGCTTTATCAGAAGTTTGGGCTAAAGGCGGAGAAGGAGGCAAAGCTTTGGCAGAAGAAGTGCTGCGTCTGATTGAGCAAAAGAGTGATTTTCACTATGCCTACGATTTGGATCAGCCCATTAAAGCTAAGATTGAGGCCATTGCCAAAAAGATTTATGGTGCGGATAGCGTAGATTATACACCGGCTGCCAATAAACTGATTGCCCAGTATGAAGAACAGGGCTTTGGCAAATTGCCTATTTGTATGGCGAAAAACCAGTATTCCCTGACAGATGATCAGACGATTCTGGGTCGTCCTACGGGATTCCGTGTTACCATTCGTGATCTGACATTGTCAGCTGGGGCTGGCTTTATTGTGGCGCTGACAGGCTCGATTATGAAAATGCCTGGTTTGCCCAAGGTACCAGCAGCAGAAAAGATTGATGTGGACGAAAATGGCAAGATCACAGGCCTGTTTTAATCATGGCCCGGCAATGACACAAAGGAGGAACCGATGGAGCTGAGGGGAAAACCGGTGGCAGACCAGATCACCGCTCAGGTGAAGCAGGATGTACAAGCACTGCAGGAAAAGGGCGTTTGGCCAAAGCTAACAATCATACGGGTGGGGGAAAAACCGGATGATCTGTCCTATGAACGGGTGGCCTGCTCCAGAATGCAGCAATGCGGCATTTTGACAGAAGAGATTGCATTGGCCGCAGATTGTAGCCAGGAAACGTTTATTGCCGCACTACAAGAAAAAAACAATGATCCCTCAGTTCATGGGATTTTGTTGTTGCGGCCGCTGCCGCCGGCTTTGTCTGGAATGGAAGAAATGCTGGCGCCTCAAAAAGATGTGGACTGCGCCACGGCTACGGCATTAGGACGCATGTTTGCCGAAGATCCTGGGGCTTTTGCCCCTTGCACGGCCCAGGCAGTCATGGAAATGCTGGCATATTATGAAGTTCCCTTGCGGGGAATGGATGTGACAGTGATTGGTGCATCCTTGGTGGTGGGAAAGCCATTATCAGAGCTGTTGACCACGGCTGACGCCACTGTGACCACTTGTCATCTTCAAACCAGGGATGTGGCAAAGCATACGCGCCAGGCAGATATTGTGATTTCTGCGGCGGGCTGCCCAGGACTGATACAGCCGGATATGCTGCGGCGAGGCGTTGTTGTCATTGATGTGGGTATCAATGTGCGGGCGGATGGGTCGATTTGTGGAGATGCAAACTTTTTATCCTGTGAGCAAGTGGCGTCAAAGATTACGCCTGTGCCTGGCGGGGTGGGCAGTGTGACCACTTCGGTTTTGGCAAAGCATGTGGTGCAAGCCGCTTGGCAAAATTCTTTTCCAACGAAGTAAACATGTAGTATCGAATCTATATAGAGCTCCCCTTTGCCTGCTGGACCTGAGGGACTTGAATAAAGTAAATGGCTTTATGGTTGCAGTGCCTGGCCTTAGGGAAATGGGCTCATATTGCGTCCTCCAAAGACGGAGGAGGATTGTTTGAATTGGCGAAAAACAATGGTAAACAACAGGAGGCAATATGAAATGATCCAATATTGGAAAGCGGCTGTTGCACAGATCCGTTCTGTACGGAGCATGGTTGGAGGCGGAATGTTGGTGGCGCTGGATGTGCTGCTGGATTTTTTCCGCATTGTGATTAGTAATTTCTTGGAAATCGGTTTTTCTTTTTTGGCTATCGCTGCTGCAGGTATGCTTTATGGCCCTTTGGTAGGCGCTCTGGTGGGCGGCCTGGGAGATTTGATAGAGTATGTCCTGCGGCCATCGGGTGCATTTTTCTTTGGGTTTACGCTGAATAAGATATTGCTGGGGGCATGGTATGGACTGATGTTTTACCGGCGGCCCTTGGGATTGAAACGAGTGGTTTTGGCGGTATTGGTGGGCCATGTGCTGAAAGAATTGGTGTTAACACCCCTGTGGCTTTCCATGATGTATGGCACCAGTTTCTTTATGGTGGTGCGGCTGGTAAAATGCTGCGTCATGTTCCCGATCAATACGGCAATGCTGTATTTTGTGCTAAAAGCAGTGCAGACGGTTCGTTTTTCTGGGCGAGTGGTATGAAGAAAGGAGAAATAGATGCAGTTATCAGAACGGTCGTTGCCTACGTTTCTTTCTGAACTGGGGGCAAAAGTGCCAGTGCCTGGCGGCGGTGGCGGCGCGGCATTGGCGGCAGCGCTGGGAGCAGCATTAGGCAAAATGGCGGCGGAATATTCCAAAGGGAAGAAAGCTTTTGCCGGACAGGAAAAAGAGCAGGAAGCGCTGCTTCAAACTTGCAGTCGCCTTTCTCGGGAATTTTTAGCCTTGGTGGATGTGGATGCAGCTCAGTTTGCTCCTTTGGCCCGTGCGTATGCCCTGCCCAGTGACACAGAGCAGGAGCAGGAGGAAAAGGCCAGAATTATAGAGGAAGCAACGAAAGGCGCTGCCCAGGCGCCTCGGCAGTTATTGGCTTTGGGCCTGGAAGGTATGCAGACGGTGCATCGCTTGCTGCCTTTATCCACCAAAATGATGCTCAGCGATGTAGGCTGTGCTGCAGCACTGCTGCTGGGCGGAATGGAGGCAGGATGGCTGAATGTATTAGTAAATGCCGCTGCTTTGCAGGACCGGGCTTTGGCACAGACTTGGTGTGAGGAAGGCCGCTCACAGCTGGAAGAAGGCCGGCGATTGGCGAGGGAACTTCTTTTGGTTGTGGAGCAGCGCCTGAAAAAATGAAATACATGATCGTCTAACTGAAAAGGCTTTGCCGCCGGTCGGCATGGGTAGGCCTTTTGATAAGAGCAGTTTCTTTGTGAGCTGCTCTTATTTTTTTTGAGATTTTAAGCGGTCATTTTTTAAAAGATAGGATCTTAAATCGCGGAAAATGACATTTTCCTACAAAAACAGTGCTATCTTCATAAAATCTTCATATTAGACTGGTAAAATGACAAGAAGTTTTATATAATGAACAGGTATGTCCATGGTAAAAAGGAGGCAAGAAGGGATGATACAAGCCCATCAGTTGGGGAAACAGTTTCTGGAACACTGGGCTGTGAAAGACGTTTCTTTCCAGATACAACAAGGCGAGGTGGTCTGCCTGCTGGGGCTGGATGGCGCCGGAAAGAGCACCCTTCTTGCCTTACTGGCTGGTGCTATCGCGCCCACAGAAGGGGAGATATACATACAAGAAAAAGAGTTGTGGCAAAGTCCAGCAGCACTGCGTGCTCCAATCGGCTATCTGCCTCAGACCATGCCGCTGTCACCAGAAGAAACGGTGCGCGAGACGCTGACCTTCCGAGCGCGTCTATCTCTTAAGCGGGTGGATGCAAAAGAAGCTGTGCAGCAGGAAATCACCGCGTTTGGCTTGGAAGCCTATCAAGGCCAGTTGGTACAAAATTTATCAGCAGGACAGAAAAAACGGCTGGCTTTGGCGGCATCGTTTGTGGGCCGGCCGAAGATTTTGCTGTTGGATGATCCTTTTTTGGAATTGGATCATCAAGGCCAACTGGCGCTGGAAAAACGAATTGCCCAGGCGGCAGAAACATCGGCTATTGTTTTTTCTGCTAGAGATGTTTTGTTGGCGGCAAAAATTTTGACGCGGGCGTTGGTGTTGCGGGATGGACGCTTGGCAGGTACTTGGACCCAGGAGAAGGAAGAGAAAAATGTTTGCCGGGTGCGGGTGCGAAACCGGGGGGCGGAAAAGTCCTTTGCTTCCAGCGGAGAGTTTCAGTCGGTGGAACGACTTGCCCAAGTAGAAGCTGACACTACGGAGCTGCGCCTGGTGGGAAAAGCAGGCACAGACGTGAGAGAAAGGGCATATATCTGGGCGGCAAAACATCAGTTGACACTGCTTGGCCTTTCCCAAGAGACGCGGACGAAGGAAGAAGCGCTGATGGACTTGCTGCAAAGCACTGCCCAAGGGGAGGTGGCACAATGAGAATCGTCTATCAACGGGAGATGGCGCGGTTTTTCCACCGGATGCGTGGGCCGCTGTATCTTGCGGGGTTTTTATTGGTGGTGGGCGTTTTATTTGTGTTTCAAAATCTTGTGGGGCAAAACGGCCAATTTGAATTAGCCCTTAGTTCGGCAATGCCAGCATTTGCCGTGCTTCTTCCGCTGCTTACAGTTGATTTGTGGACCCAGGAGGAACGGACAGGTCAGGTTTGGATATTGTTTTCTAGCCCGCTGCAACCGGAGAAGATCATTTTAGGTAAGTATTTGGCCGCAATGACCGTTTATGGCATCGGGTTTATCATTTCAGGCATTTTTCCTCTGATTTTAGCCTGGTATGGGCAAATAGATGGGGGACGCATTTTGGCGGCCTACGGTGGATTATTTTTGGTGGGCGCCGTGGGCATCGCCATGGGTTTATTTCTTTCCTCAGCGCTGCGCGGCCGAGCAGTAACGGCAGTGGCTACAGTGGTATGGCTATGGGTGTTTTTGAACTGGAGAGAAGGTACGCTGCCTAGAGACCTGCTTTCGTCTTTATTGGTGTTTTTTGCCCTGGGAGCGCTGCTTGGCTTGGGAACGTACTGGGGGACAGGGGAAAAGGTAGTTTCCCTGGAAGTGTTTACAGCCTTCGCATTGATAGTGGGCGTCATATTTTTCATTCGTCCAGACTGGTTTGTGGGGTTAGGAGAGCGTGTGGTTTCGGCTGTTTTGCCCCTGGCAGCGTTTCATCGGTTTGCGTTGGGGTTAGTGCGTCTAAGAGACATATTTTTGCTTGTGGCTTGGGTAGCTGTGGCACTTTTTTTGGCCGTGTTGGCCCTTTGGCGGCGGCGCTGGGGAGAAGGAGCTTTTTTAGACCGAAAGAAAAAGCCGGCCCGGCGTTGGTGTGCCTTTGGCGGCGTTTTATTGGCAGCGTTAACAGGGATAATGCTGATTATAAATCCCTTAGGTGTTGGATGGGATTTGACACAAAATGGGGTTTATACTTTATCAGCACAGACCAAGCAGGTGCTCGATGAGCTGAATGAGCCGGTGCAGATTTATGCGGTATATCCAGCAGGAGAAGAAAATGCTGTGCTGCTGGCTCTATTGGAGCAATATGACGATGCCAGCAGTGAAGTCTCTGTAGCCGTAGTGACGCCGGAAGAAGCAGCCCAGGTTTCTACCGATGCAGATGCGCTCCAGGCTGGGGCAGTGCTGGTGGTGACAGAAGATGCGGTGACGGTGATTCCATCCCAAGATGCAGCTGGTACATTTACGGATGTGACAGGGGTCTCATATTTAACAGACCTGCGCTTGGAGGGCGCACTGACTGGTACGTTACGCACTCAGGCATTAGGAGAAGTCCGGCAGGCATATGCGCTTATGGGGCATGGAGAAATGGCTTTAGAGGAAGGAACGCTGCGGCGGCTTTCCTATTTCGGGCTCCAAGTGGATATTCTGTCTTTGGCAGAAGAAGAAATCCCAGCCAATACAGCCTTGGTGCTCTGTAATGCCCCCACAGAAGACCTGACGGAGGTAGAGCGGCAGCGGCTGGAAGCCTATTTATCAGAGGGGGGCGCCATGCTGTTGACCTTGGGGCCGGGAGATACGGCGATGCCGCAGCGAGATGCACTGCTGGCATCCTTTGGCCTTTCTGCAACGGGCCGATTAGTCATTGAGGGAATGGATGGCTATGCTTATAATGCAAATCCCTATTATTTATTACCCCAGGTGACGGAACAGATGGCTGGGGAGGCTAACTTGCCTGTGCTGATGCCCTTTGCCACCGCACTGACTGTGGCAGAGGGGGCAGATGTTCAAGTCCTGTTGGAAAGTTCTTCTGCCTCTTATAGTAAAGCCTTTTCTGATTTAGAAGAACCGGCACAAAGCGAAGATGACCCGGTGGGCCCCTTTGTTCTGGGTGCGCTGGCAGAAAATGAAGCAGGGGGCAGTTTGGCGGTATTAGGGTCAGAAACTGTGCTGGAGGAAATGGTGGATGAGGCTTGCGGCGGAGGCAATGATGCTTTCTTCGATCATTTGACAGCAGCATTGCTGCAGCAAGAAGATCCGTTATTGCCAAAGGCATTGGGAGAAACGGCGGAAATCGAAATGAATACCGCACAGAGGGGTGTTTGGGCTGTCCTTTGTGGCGCGGCTTTGCCGGCGGCGGTGCTTTTGGGTGGTGCAATGGTGCAGATAAGGAGGAGAAACGGAACCCATGAGTAAGAAAAAGAAAACGCTTTTAGCTTTGCTGGTGGTGGCCGTGGTGGCGGTGGCTGTGGTGGCTTATTTGAAGAGCCAGCCGATCGTAAATGACGCGGGGGAATATGTAGTAACCGATGAGCCCCAATTTCCAACGGCTACTTTGACGTTAAGTAAAGATGGACAGACGGATCTTTATCGCAAAGATGGCGAAAGCTGGATTTGGGATGGCCATGAGGGGGCGGCGCTGATTCAAAAAGATCTCTCTCAGATGGAAGCCTTTTTAAAGGACTTAACGGCACAGGAAATCGTATCAGAGCATCGTTCTCGCGAAGAAGATCAATATGGGCTGACATCGGGGGTAACGCTGACACTGGCAGACGCCGATGGCGCAGCAGTTTCGGTGGTGCTGGGAGAAGTGGACGGTGTTTATTACTGCGCTCGGGCAGAAGGGCAGGATATTTTCCGCCTGGCGCCAGAAGTGGGTCAATCACTGGACCGTTCCAGTGATGACTTACGGGACCGGCAGCTTCCTTTTGTGGATTTGGAAAAAATGACGGCTTTAACGGTGGAACATCGGGATGGAGATCGGTTTACAGTACTGGCGCAAAAAAATGGATATGTGCTGACAGGAGCGTACAAGACGGATCTGCCTGTAAAAACCGATGTTTTGGAAGGACAGATCTTTCCAGCCCTGGAGGGCCTGCGCATTTTGGAATTTTTCGATGAGGCGTCAGCGCAGGACTGCGGTTTAACCGAGGCAGAACTTTCTTTGATGGTGGCGGATGAACAACGAGAAGTGACGCTGCTGATAGGAAAACTGGAATCAGAAGGCGTGCGTTATGCCTGCCTTGAGGGGCAGGAGGGCATCTTCACTTTGTCCGAAGAAGTGCTCTCGCCCATAGAAACATGCCAGGCGTTCGACCTGATTGAGCATCAATTAGTAACGACACCGGCGGAGGACCTAGCCCGGATTGAAGTGATGCGGGAAGATGGCCAGGCAGATACCATCTTGATGACAAAGACCGATGGTTCGGTTCAGTATAGTTTAAATGGCCGGGCCTTATCAGCATCAGATTTTTCAGAGTTTTATAAACAGCTATCAGCACTGACAAGGGATGAGGAAGTGCCGGAAAGAATTTCTGTGGCCGATGGCGCCACACCTGCGGTTACGGTGCGCTTAACCAGCCAGGATGGAGAAGTACGTACCCTTCGGTTTTTTGACTATAATCAAACGTATGATTTATTGGATGACCAACAAGACCGGGAGTTTTTCACGGCTAAAAAGACCGTGGAGCTATTGCTATATACAATTGATGCGCTGAAATAAAAGAGAAAATATCCAGAAAAAATAGGTAGAAAAAATATCAAAAAAGGATGGCATTTTGCCATCCTTTTTTTGTGGTATAGTAGATGTACTGATGTGGCGGCGGACGAATATCAGCAATAAAAGCAAACGGGCTGAAGAAGAGAAAAAGTATGAAAAGAAAGGATCTGGCGATACCGAAGGGACAAGCAGCTCAAGCCAGCTTTCTGAATAAAGTGCTTTTTTTAAGGCGGCCATTTGGGATGAGGCAATAGGGGCTAGAAAACCACGAAACAGGATTTGCCAAAACCGATTGCCAGGCTTTCTGTGCATCAAAAGCACAACAAGTTATGTGGGCAAGCGATAGGAATGACGGTAGGAATTTGAACAGTGGGGATACAGTAACGCCTAGGGCAGAATGGTTTTTGCCCGAAGAGGGGAGAAGGGAATAGCGCTATAGATGGACAAAAAATACCCTGATGATGCGGAATCGTTTCATCAGGGGGATGGGACAAGAAAGAGTGATCCGTTTGATTCACGGATAGGCGTCACTGCTGTTGGGCTAAATAAGCTTGATACCCGCTGGCTTCTAAGTTTTGGGCTTTGGTTTCGACCATCTCTTTGAGACTTTGTTTATAGGCCGTGAGTTTTTCATAAATCGTATCATCCGAGGCTGCCAGGATTTCAGCAGCTAAAATGCCGGCATTTTGTGCGCCGTTGATGGCCACAGTGGCTACGGGAATGCCAGGAGGCATCTGACAGATGGAATAAAGGCTATCTACGCCGCTAAGCGTGGAAGTTTTCACGGGCACACCAACCACAGGAACAGAAGTAAATGCCGCTGTCATGCCAGGCAAATGAGCAGCGCCGCCAGCACCAGCAATGATAACGCGA
>CAJFIN010000037.1 GCA_904381335.1 Candidatus Neoanaerotignum galli
CGGCTTGTTTGCCGCTTTTGTCATCAGCGAAAATTATCTTACCACGCTGTTCGTGGTTTGTCAAGCACTTTTTTCATATTTTTTTCAAAGTTTTTACTTCTTCTTTATCTTTTACAGTGCCGTAACACGTTTATTTATTATACAGATTTTTTTTAAAATGTCAATCATTTTTTTGAAAAAATTTCTTTTTTTCCATTTTATCTTACGTTTATATTCTTTTTTTCACAATTATGCCATATTTTTAAAAATAATGTTTTATTCATATTATAGTAAATCATTTGCTATTCTTTTCCTCATGGATTTCTTTATCTTGTTCTGATGGTTATTTCTTTTGTTTTTTATTTCTTTTTGACTTCTTTCGCATCCTACTATCTTGATTCGATTTTCTTTTATCTCTTTTACCCCTTATTTTCATTCTATCAAAGTATTCATTCTTACGAAATTAGAAAAGAATAAAAACACTTCCACTGGCCATTACATACTCTCAGCCAATAGAAGTGTTTTTCGTTTTCTTTATTTCATTTTCTGGTAAACGCTCATTTTGCTTCTATTATCTTTCGTTCGATTCTTGTTCCTCTTCTTTTGTTCCCACTCGTTTCGTCAATTTCCGTACAGCCATTTCTTCTGCTGCACCAAACTCCGTTCGTGCCGTTTTTTTCCCTTTTGTGGTACAGTTTTTTGATTTGCATGCCTGTTTTGGTTTTCTTTCTTCCATCGGACAAACCTCCTTTTTCTTACTTGCAATGTTAGTTTGCCCGCATTTTGATTCATTATGCTTCTACATATCTAGGCAAAAGAAGTTGCTGTCCGGATCGGATGAACTCTCCTTTCATTTTATTAAATTCCATAATCTGCTGCACATATTCTTTTGTGCTGGTTTGTTCGGGGCAATATTGCTTTGCAATAGACCACACGGTATCTCCAGCATAAACGGTTACCGCTTGATAATACACTTCTTTTTGTTCTTCTTCTGCACCAGCAAAAGAAAACACTCCAGCAAACAGAACAAAGAACATAGCCATCAAAATAAAAACAAACTTTCTCATAATGTGCCTCCATATAAACATTCGTTCTTTTATTTCTTTCAGTTTATCGGAACTTTTGTTCTTTGTCAAGTCTGTTTTCGCCTTTTCTTCGAACAAAAAACAGGAACATATATTTGATTTTTTTTGTATGATATGGTATACTTTAACTGATTTTAACCAGCTATATCCATATGAGGTGATCAATATGAACGATCTGTCTGATAAACAATGCCAAATTTTGGCTTTTTTAAAAAAAGAGGTGCGCGAACGCGGCTATCCACCTTCTGTGCGGGAAATCTGTGAGGCTACAGGCCTAAAATCAACTTCTACTGTTCATGGCCATCTGGCTCGATTAGAAAAGAAAGGATATATCCGGCGGGATCCCACAAAGCCTCGCGCCATTGAAATTCTTGATACTTCTCCTTTGCCTTCATCTATTCAAGATACGATCCAGGTGCCTATTGTGGGTACAGTCACAGCCGGCTCCCCCATTTTTGCCGAAGAAAATATAATCGACACCTTTCCTATCCCTGCTCAGTATTTAGGCAAAAGCAATCATGTTTTTATGCTCAAAGTGAAAGGGGAAAGTATGATTGGGGCTGGAATTTTTGATAAAGACCTTATTTTAGTAAACCAGCAAAGTGTGGCCAATAATGGGGAAATTGTTGTTGCCCTCATCGAGGACTATGCCACTGTAAAAACCTTTTATCGAGAAAATGGCCATGTTCGCTTACAGCCAGAGAACCCGGCTATGTCACCTATTTTAATTCGAGACTGCCAAATTCTGGGCAAAGTCATCGGTCTATTCCGAAAATTTTAAGGAGGAGCCAGTATGATGTATGGATTTTTCCGGGTGGCTGCTGCCTCCCCACAGGTCAAAGTGGCCCATGTATCCTTTCATGCACAGCGGATCATCTCTTGTGTGAAAGCTGCGAGCAGAGCCGGTGTTGGCCTGTTAGTGTTTCCTGAACTTTCTTTGACCGCATATACTTGCGGTGATCTCTTTTTTCAATCCTCTTTATTAGCAGAAGCACAACAGCAGCTGCAAATCGTCCTGGAACAAACCGCTTCTATCCCTATGCTGCTGGCCATTGGGATGCCAGTGGTGGTGGATGATGCGCTATATAATTGTGCCATACTCGCCCTTGGCGGAAAGATTCTCGGCGTTATCCCTAAAACTCATCTGCCAAACTATGGTGAATTTTATGAAAAACGTTGGTTCTCTTCTGGAGCAAACTGTCCCGTAGATACGATCACTCTAGCAGGACAGCAGGTTCCCTTCGGCACGGACCTTTTATTCTGTGACGACAAAAATCCTTTGTTACGCATTGGAATAGAACTTTGCGAGGACTTATGGGCACCTGTGCCGCCTTCCAGTCTGTTGGCTCTAGATGGCGCTCTACTAATTGCTAATTTATCTGCTAGTAACGAATTGGCCACAAAGCCCGACTATCGCCGCAGCCTTGTGTGCAGCCAATCGGCTTCTTGTGTTGCGGCCTATGTATATGCTTCCGCTGCATACGGCGAAAGCACCCAAGATACTGTGTTTTCTGGGCATTGTATGATTGCCGAAAACGGTTCTTTGCTGGGAGAAAGTCCTCGTTTTTCTGCTGATGATGTTTTATTAATTCGCGATGTGGATTTGCAGGCGCTTCATCATGACCGGCTGCGAAATCCCGGGTTTTCAGATGGGCTGCCGCCTTTACCTTCTGTGCGGAAAATTTCATTCCATTTGACACCAGCGGCGCCTGTGGGGCTGCGGCGTACGGTGTCCCCTGCGCCTTTTGTCCCAAAGGACGATGACACTTTAGCCAGTCGCTGTGAAGACATTTTTTCCATTCAAGTTGCTGGTTTGGCGAAACGGGTGTCTCATACGCATGCCGATACCATGGTGTTGGGGATCTCCGGCGGACTGGATTCCACATTGGCCCTTTTAGTATGTGCAAAAGCCTGTGATTTTCTGAATATGAGCCGAAGCCATATTCTCGGCGTCACAATGCCTGGCTTTGGCACCACTGGCCGTACCTATCAGAATGCATTGTCTTTAATGAAGACTTTAGGCGTAACCATGCGGGAAATTCCCATTCGAAATGCTGCTTTACAGCATTTTAAAGATATTGGCCATGACCCAGCTTGCCATGATGTGACTTATGAAAATACCCAGGCCAGAGAGCGGACACAAATTCTGATGGATTTAGCAAACCAGGAAAATGGCCTTGTGGTGGGCACGGGAGATCTGTCTGAATTGGCACTAGGCTGGGCAACATATAATGGCGATCATATGTCAATGTACGGTGTGAATGCCGGCGTACCAAAAACACTGGTACGTGTACTGGTGGATTATGTGGCAAAAAGCGGTTTTGTATCCCAAGAGGCAGCCCAGGTGCTAAAGGATGTTTTATTAACACCTGTCAGTCCTGAACTGTTGCCGCCAGATGATCAGGGAAATATCAACCAAAAAACTGAGGATATCGTTGGTCCTTATGAACTGCACGACTTCTTTCTCTATTATGCTGTACGCTTTGGCTTCCGGCCAGAAAAAATCCTTTATCTGGCTGAACAGGCATTTTCAGATGCATACAGCCGAACAGTGCTGCTTCACTGGTTGAGAAATTTTTACCGCCGCTTTTTCCAACAGCAATTTAAGCGTTCCTGCCTTCCAGACGGACCGAAAGTTGGTACCATTTCTCTCTCTCCCCGAGGAGATTGGCGAATACCCAGCGATGCAGAGTGTTCCCTCTGGCTTGAGGAAGTTGATGCGCTAAGATAATCTGTAGTACTACAACAGAAAGCGATTACAGCATAAAAAAAGACGCTCTTTCGAGCGTCTTTTTTTATGGCTAAAACTTATTCAGCGCTATCTTCTGCTGTTTCTTCCTCGCCAACTTGTGCAGGACCATCCACAACGGCATCAGCCTCTCTCTTGCTCAAGCTGATCTTCTTCGCCTCCGGATTCACATCCAGCACTTTAACACGAATGATTTCGCCAATTTTCAGTTCATCTTCCGGTTTTACCACATGTTTATTAGCAATCTGAGAGATGTGAACCAGACCATCCACGCCTACTTCCAGCTCAACAAACGCACCGAAGGGAACCATGCGAACCACTTTGCCTTCTACAATGGAGCCTACAGGATATTTTTCTGCCACTTTGTTCCAAGGATTTTCCGTAACATCTTTCAGGGACAGGGAAATCTTGCCTTTTTCTTTGTCCACATCCAGAACCATCACTTCTACGGTTTCTCCTTCTTTCAGTACATCCCGAGGATTGGAGATCCGGCCCCAGCTCATTTCGGAAATATGAATCAGACCATCAATGCCGCCCAAATTCACAAAAGCACCAAAGTCTGTCAGACGGCTTACGGTGCCGGTCACTTTCTTGCCAGGTTCCAGGCTGGCAAACAGAGCTTCTCTCTTAGCAGCATTTTCTTTTTCGATCAATGCACGGCGACCGCCAATGATCCGATGTTTGCTGCGATCCATTTCAATAATATTGAAAGTCAATGTCTGGCCTTTATAAATAGACAGATCTTCCACAAACCGGTTAGAAACCTGAGAGGAAGGAATAAACACACGAACACCATTGACCATGGCGATCAAACCGCCTTTCACCACATCGGTGATCTTGCCGTCCACCGTGGTCTGGTCTTCAAATGCTTTCTGCAGATCTTCCCAACCCTTCATGCTTTCCAAGCGTTTTCTGGAGAGCTGTACATTGCCATCGCCATCGTTTACGCGAACTACATAAACTTCGATTTCATCGCCGGGTTTCAGTTCTTTGCTGGGCAACGCATTTTTGTCGCTGCTATATTCATCTCTGGCAATGATGCCATCAGATTTATAGCCCAGGTTCACGGAAACTTCTTCGTTAGAAATACTGATGACCGTTCCCTTTACAATATCACCGGTATGCAAAGTAACGAACGACTCGTCCAGCATCTGCTGAAAAGTCTTCTCTTCTTCCTGTACTGCTTCGTTTTGGATTTCACTCATAACACAAATAGCCTCCTTTATGATCGCCGATGGTGTAGACGCACCAGCAGTTATACCAATTTTATCATCTCCGTTAAAATTATTCAACACCAAATCGTGAAAAGTTTCAATATTATAAGTATTTTTGCAAAACTTCCTACAAATTTCATATAGTTTTTGCGTATTTGAGCTGTGTTTGTCACCTATGACAATCATTTTATCCACTTTTTGGGATAATTCTACAGCTTCTTTCTGTCTTGTTTCTGTCGCAGAACATATGGTATTGTGCACATTGAGAAGAAGCCCTTGCTCCTGCAGTGCCGCAATGATCTGATCAAACTTACTTTGGCGAAACGTGGTCTGCACCACCACGGTATAAGGCAAGGCCATATCCCATGCCCGCTCTGCCACTTGACTTGCTTCTTCCAGTATTTCTGCCTGACTGCACCAGCCGCGGATACCCACAATCTCCGGATGAATGGGATTACCGATAATGATAACGCCATTTCCGTTTTGCGCAGCTTCTGCCACAATTTGGTGAATCTTTTTTACAAAAGGGCATGTCCCGTCCAACAGGCGAAGCCCTCTGCGGTGGATATCATCATATACCCTTTTCCCAACGCCATGGGAACGAATGACAATGGTGCTGCCCGGAGCAGCCTGTGATAGATCCTCCAGTACATATACCCCTTGTTTTTCCAAATCTTCTATCACTGTTTTGTTATGGATAATCGGTCCATAAGTATAAATCGTACCAGTACCGATGGCATTTTGCACCGTCTCCATCGCCCGGTTGACTCCAAAACAAAATCCTGCCGATTTGGCCACCTGGATCTGCATATTACATCCGCTCCTTTGCCAATTGCTCAATGGCGGCAGCCACTTCTTCCACGGTCATATCCGTGCTGTCAATCACAATGGCATCGTCCGCCTGACGCAATGGGTGATACTGGCGATTTTTATCATTGTCGTCCCTGGCAGCAATTTGCGCCGTCACTTCCGGCAGCGTAGCCTGCTGTCCATTTTCCCGCAGTTCACCCAGCCGCCGTTTGGCTCTTTCTTCCAAAGCCGCATCAAGATAAATTTTCAGTTGGGCATTGGGCAGCACATGGGTACCAATATCCCGGCCATCCATAATCACTCTTTTCCCTTGCGCCATATGCCGCTGTAATTCCACCAACTTCTCCCGTACGGGCAAATATCGGGCCACATTTGAAGCCCCTTGCCCCACCTGTTGGGTGCGAATGGTCTGGGTGATATCCTCTCCTGCTAAATAGACCCTTCTTTGCCCATTTTCGTTTCGAAATTCCATCGAAAAATCTGATAATGCCGGCAGCACCGCTTCTTCTTGCTCCGTGGAAAGTCCCAAGCGCATACAGTATAATGAAAAAGCCCGATACATGGCCCCTGTATCAATATAAATTAACGCTAAATCCGATGCCACTTGTTTGGCCACCGTACTTTTTCCGCTGCCTGCTGGGCCATCAATGGCTACTGCAAAGCTTTTTCCCCCTGCTAGATCCGGCCGCAACACCGCTGCGCCGCCCAGGTAAACATGCTTTGCCTCCTTCTGCGCTTTCCCATTTTCCACCCATAAATTCATCCGCAAACAGCGAGGCAGACTGCCCACTACCTTCATCTCCGCCACACAGCTTAACGCTGCTTCTGTGATACCCATTTTTCTTGCTGCCACGGCTGGGTAAGCCGCATCCAAATCCGCTGTGGCTGTAAATTGGATCGCCACGATCTCTTCCAGCGCTAGATCGTTTGCTTGGATTGCTTCCCGAAGCATGGTTTCCGTTTCCTGCCAAATGGATTGTTTTGTATTTTCCGCCTGTATAGCGCCTCTGATACAGATCATATCTTCTTTCGTCCTCTCTGCCTTTATTCTCCCTTGCCCCCTGCGGCCTTTCCGGCTGCAAACCCTGTGGCAAAAGCAATTTGGAGGTTATATCCTCCGGTATATGCGTCTACATCCAGTACCTCTCCTGCAAAGAACAGGCCGGCTATTTTCTTGCTCTGCATCGTAGAAGGGTTCACCTCATCCACCTCTACGCCCCCTTTGGTTACCACCGCCTGGCCAAAGCCAATGCTGCCGGTGATGTGGAGGGTTAAATGTTTTAACAGTCTCAGCAAGGTGCTCCTTTCCTGTTTGGTGATGGCATTAACCCGTTTTTCCGGATCTATCTCAGAAAGGGAAACAATCACCGGTATGAGTTTCTTTGGCAAAAGATCATCCAAACTATGCACAAATTGTTTGTTTTGCTTTTGACTAAAATCCCGTAAAATACGCTGATCCAGCTCCTTTTCCGTCAGGGCCGGTTTGAGATCGATTTCCATCCAAATCCCCTGCTCATAATGGCCGCATAAATGACGGCTGGCACTAAGAACCACCGGGCCGCTCACCCCAAAATGGGTAAAAAGCATTTCACCAAAATCTTCATATATCTTTTTCTTACCAATATAAAACTGCACCTTGACATTTTTCAGCCCCAGCCCCATGCACTGAGCACACCAATCCTCTTTTGTCCGAAGAGGAACGAGCGAAGGTTCTGTTTTTGTCACCGTATGACCCAGCGCTTTGGCAAATCGAAACCCATCTCCGGTAGAGCCAGTGGTAGGATATGACAGCCCACCTGTTGCCACAATAACCCGATCTGCCATCAAATTCTGTCCGTTTTCCAGCGCAACGCCTGTCACACGGCCATTTTCCGTTATGATGCTTCGTACCGTTGTATGACAATGCACCTGCACCCGGTTTTTTTTCAAAAACTGCTCCATGGCATGAACCACATCCATTGCCCGGCCACTCACCGGAAACACTCTTCTGCCCCGCTCCACCTGGGTGGGTACGCCAAGCGACTGAAAAAAGGCCCGCGTGGCAGTGCTGTCAAAGCCATAAAGGGCGCTATACAAAAAATATGGGTTGGTGGGAATGTTTTCTAGATGCGTCTGCACATCGCTTTCATTGGTGAGGTTACAGCGTCCTTTCCCTGTAATAGAGAGCTTTTTGCCTAAGTGGGTGTTCTTTTCTATCAACAACACCTGAGCGCCTTGCTGTGCGGCAATTCCGGCTGCCATCATGCCTGCTGGTCCACCGCCAATGACAATGACCTTCATCCCCTGTTTCCTCCTTATAAAACACCGTTTTTCAGGTGAGAAAAATCATTGAGTACCCGTAATAAGTTTCCCCGCTTTGGCCGGACTTCTACAATAGATATGCTTGTGTTATCAATCCATGTTTTATTGTACCATTCCCCGGTAAAACCCATCAAATACCGAATCATCAACCGGACAATTCCACCATGGGAAACAATGGCGATATTTTTTCCATCCTTTTGTTCCAATACCTGATCTAGGCCCTGACGTATCCGCTCCGTCACCTGGTCAAAGGAGCCTTCGCCGGGAAACGTACCTGCTTCAGGGTACTTCATAAATTCCACAAAGCTTTCTCCCCAGCCTTCTCGGATCTCCTGTGCGGTCATACCTTCCCAAGGGCCGAAATTGATTTCCTTAAACGCCTGCATGGTGCTGATGGAAAGCCCTTTTAACTGCGCCATAGGACGGGCTGTCTCCACGGCCCGCTGCAAAGGTGAGGCATAGATCTCATCTATAGGAATGTCTCTCATCCGCCAGGCCAGCTTTTGCGCTTGCTCGCGTCCCGTTTCTGACAAAGGGATATCCGTCCATCCCTGAAACCGCATTTCTTTATTCCATTGGGTTTCACCGTGGCGGATTAAATACAATCGATTCATCTTGACACCTCTTTTAACCATATTACTCCAGGGTTGATTGTATCATATCCGGCGGCCCGCCGCAACCATCTATCCAAGGCCAAAGCAAAAGCGTTCCGGGCTATCCCAAAACGCTTTTGCCTGGCGGAACAACCGCCCCGGTGGTTTATAAACTCTTTAAATAGGCAATCTCTTTTTCTGTCAGCGCCCGGTATTTGCCTCTAGGCAAATCTCCCAGATCCAACTCGCCCGTGGCCACCCGTTTAAGTGTAGCTACGGGATGCTTCACTGCCTCACACATTTTACGCACTTGCCGGTTACGCCCTTCGGTAATGGTAATACGGCAAAGGGTATATTTCCCTAATTCCTCCAATAGTTCCAGCTGCGCCGGCTCCGTTTTCCTTCCGTCAATGGTAACTCCATGGCGAAACAAAGTGATGGCTCGTTGATCCGGCTTTCCAAACACTTTCGCCAGGTATATTTTTTTCACCTGGTGCTTCGGGTGCGTTAACCGGTATACCAAATCCCCGTCATTGGTCAGCAGCAAAAGTCCTGATGTATCATAGTCTAACCGGCCCACCGGCACCACCCGTTCTTTTACGTCCTTGAGCAAATCCATCACCGTAGGCCGGCCGAATTGATCTTTCACCGTGGTCACATACCCCTCAGGTTTATGGAGCATATAGTAATGAAACACCGTCACCGGAATGACCCGGCGTCCCTCAAAAAAAACTTCGTCCCGCTCCGTGTCCACCTTTGCACCCAACTGATCCACCGTCTGTCCATTGACGGATACTTTGCCTTCCAAGATCAGTTCTTCTGCTTTTCGGCGGCTAGCCACACCAGCATCAGCTAAAAATTTCTGTAATCGAATAACCATGTTTTCCTCCCATTATATCCTTCTCTTTCATGGTACATCCGTATTCCTTGTTCCTTATCTCTAGTATAGTCGGATTTCCGCAAAAAAGCTAGTTTAATTTTACTTTCGCGCAAAAACTGCCTATTGCATCGACCACAAAAAGTCTTTCCCCCCTCTCTTGCTTTGGTCTCATTTCAAAAACCCCAGCAAAAAACAAACTATTTCATCATCACCTGCAATAAAACCACTCCCTTTTCCATTATTCTAGTGTGAGGAAGAGATGCCGAAAAAAATGAGAAAAAAAATTTTACCCCATGCAATAAACTTCTTCTCTCTTTCATTATTCTAGTGTAAGGGAAAAATTTCGGCCAATCCCAAAAGCGACTCTACGAAACCGATATCAAAAGGAAGGAGGATCCTTATGAAAAAATGGATCAAACGTACACTAACACTCAGTTTCGCCGCCGCATTGGCGATTCCCGCTGCGAATTTGGCTTTCGGCAGCAATCTAGTTACCCCTCGTCAAGACTTTGCCATGGTCACTGGCACAGTACAGTCTTTGACGAACACTTGGAGCGATCCCATACTCACCCTGCGCACCGGCAACACCACGAAAACCTATGAATTGGATGACGCCTATTTTGTACTCGATGGTAAAACTGCCAAAGCCACATCCCGCTCTGATGTTCAGCAGGGAGATACGGTAGCCGTCATCTATGACAAAGATGATGCTCAATGGGAGAGAACCATCGATGCAGAAGGGCTGGTACTCCATCCCGATGAAACAAAGCTAAAGCTTTCCTTATTTAACACCAATCTGGAAAGCGCCGATGGCGCTTTACGCCTCAATATTGGTTCTAAGACAGTCATTCTTGATGATGATGGCCGCACCATTAGTGCAAATCAGGTAAAAAATAGCGAAAGCTTGGTGCTTTATCAAAGCACTACCCGCAGTAACCCAGCCCAAACCACGCCTGAATTGATTTTGGTGCTGGATGACTATGACCTCGTTAGCCGTACCGGTGCAAAATACAGTATCCTTCGAGACACAGCTGATTTTTATGGCTATACCTTATCTTGGAGTGGTGCTTCTAAGCCCATTACCTTGAAAAAAGACAATACCACATTATCCTTTACCATCGGAGAATCCAGCTATACTTTAAATGGCACAAAAAATACGTTGTCCGCTCCGATCTTGTTGGAAGATGGCGCTACCCTGATTCCTAACCAACTGGCTCGAGTGATGGCTGTCAACGCTTCCTCCACCTCTTCTGCCGCGGTGCCCGCTTACGGCCGTTATTGGGACGATGATTGGTGTATCCATGGTGTAGACCGGGATGATTGCTACACCTGTTATCAAAACTGGCTCCACCAAAACGGTGGCACAAACGGACGGTTTGATTGGGATGACGACTGGTATGATGACGACTGGTATGACGATGACTGGTATGACGATGACTGGGGCTATCACTGGCAAACTCACAACGGTCATCACTATGGATGGGATGATTAACTGTTTTAATCTTTTTCCACTAACCCATAAACATTATAACTATTACCCGGCGCAGGATTCGCTGCGCCGGTTTTTTTATTGTCCTTCGAGAAAAGAAAAAGAAGACCTTGTCTTCCTATGAGACAAAGAGAGATGTTTGATTCCCCTTCCTATTTTCTTCTCGTCCATAGATAAAATTCGTTGCACCCAATGTTACCTTCTCAAATGAAATTCACTTTTTTCTTTCTTTTAAAAAGCTTTTAAAAAGAAAACGAGATGTAAAAATTTTGATCTGAAAAAGATAAACACAACCTGTACTCTTTCAGATTCCATGTATCTGTTTCAATGAAAATTCCTTTGCTTTTTCAGACAGAACCTACTGGATGATAGCTTCATAAACAAGCAGGCTTTCCAACAAATAAAAAAACCAGCCTTTTTCAGCTGGTTTTTTTAGGCAAAAATAAAAAGCTGATGACGGGATTCGAACCCGTGACCTCCGCCTTACCAAGGCGACGCTCTACCTACTGAGCCACATCAGCATCTCTTTGTTGGTTTCTTTCGCTCACCAACGAAGATTATTATACGCATCCTCCATCAAAATGTCAACAACTTTTTTCACATTTTTCAAAAATTTTTTTACTTTCTCTTTACGACTGCTCAACCGTCACATCCAGTATCCAAAATGCAGCTCCGGTCACACTGCTGGCTTTCGCTTCGCTGCAAATCAAATCCATAGGCCAGCGATACTTCATGTTTTCCCTGTGGGCAGGATCTGCCACAAATACCGTACCATCCTCTGCCCAGTCGCACAGCAAAATAAAATGGCCGCTGGTAGTAAAATGGCCCGGCCCCATCAGCGCGATCACCGGATGCCCCTCTGACAATGCCTGGCTGGCCTCCTGCCCATTTCCCGTATGGTATGCAATACCAAAAGCGTCCAGCCCATCCCCAATTAACGTATGTAAACTTCCGCTTCCTGGTACGCAATAGCCATGTTCTGCAGCCCAGTTGGACATGTCTTCCGGGTTCATGTCCGTTTCTGTCAACGAGGAAACCGCCATCGCTAATACCGTAGGCCCACATCCTGCAACAGCAATGGTATCGGAAGGGCCATACCCTTTCTGTCCCCAAGGTTCATCTTGCTGATTATAATATACCAACCAATCCGGCATCTCTCCTTTGGGCAGCGTCAGTCCCTCAGCCACTGTAATGGTCTGAGGAATCATTTTGCCGAATGTCTCTGGGCCCATGACCAAGGCCACGCCAACAACAACGCATACCATCAGACGCCGCACAGCCCTACGTTTTTTCTTTGCTAGACGCTTTCGCTCCCTTCGATCCATGAACTGCGGCCGCTTACCCAATTGTTCCACCTGGAGGAATATCACCAAAGCGCAGACTGCTAATCCTATCGTCCGTACCACATCCATGCCTGTCCGCTCTCCCTTCCTTTTTTCTTTAGCATACCAAAGAGTTTTTACAAATCTCCCATAAAAAACCGTCATTTTTCCTAATGTTAAGAGCATTTGTGATGCAAATGCGTTTAAAAAACCGTCTTTGGGCCGCTTAAACCGTATCGATCTCATTGGGATGGGCGCTGAGAATATCTTGTCATTTTCTTTTCTTTGATCTGTCCTGCCGCTATTAAACAAAGAAATGCCGCCTTCCTCCACAGAAGGCGGCATCAAGGCCAGCAAGCCCTTTAAGGCTGCTGCTGAAATGTGCTGATGCGAATTTGATCGGCAGTCGCACCCGTTTTCCGTTTGACAATATCTTCAATCTGGGCCAGCTGTTGGTCCGTTAGCTCTTGAGCGCTGACCACCACATCTACCGTGCCATCATCCATACGGACGTATGCTTCAGCAAATCCCTTGGCTTCAATCATGGCTTCTGCAGCCGTTTCCTTTTCAATCCGCTCTTGGATGGAAAGCATTGATTGGGCTGCTTCTTCCTTCTGCTCCTCGCTGAGGTTTTGATTATTCATCATCTCTGTTAACATATCTTTTTGCTTTGCCCGAGACTGTTCCCGATCCAGTTTTGCTTGCACAAAATAAGTATCTGCTCCCAAATCTGAATTGACCAACACCGCCGCACCAGTATCATCGGCAGGATCGGTATAAACCTCTGCTGTCAATGGGTCTAAGGCCACCGGGTCTCCCGGCTGGGTATCCGGCAGGGTGGCAATTTCGCCTTCTTCATTTTCTAACGCTTCCATATCTTCTGGCAGCAAAGCCGTTTGCTCGGCCTGCGCCTGATCTGTTAAGTCTAACTCTGTTAAACTAGCTGTCTGGGTTTGTTCTGAATGAAAATTTAAGTACCCGGCCACAGCAATCATGGCCACCAAAGTGGTTACAATGATTTGATTTTTTCTTAGCGCAAACACGCTTTTCACTCTCCTTTCCCTTGCTCCATGGCAAACACTGCCACCTTATGTGCCGGCACATCCAGCAAAGCTTCAGCCCCACGAATTAGTGCTTCTTTCACATAGGGTTTTTCGCCGCCTTCTGCCACAATGAGGATACCTGTCACCTGGGGCGTCTTTTCTTCCAAAACCAAAGGGGATTCTCCTTCCCTGCCTTCTAAAAGGACTGTGTTATGTTCCTCTTCCCGTTCCTCCTGCCGGCTTTGGGTGCGTTCATTTTTTGCTACCACCGTTTCTCCATCAGAATAGGTATAGATCATAACCTCTACCCGTCCCGCACCAGCAATATGGGAAAAAACCTCTTCCAGCCGCTGCTCTGTCTGGGCTGTCCAATCCTTTTGAAAAGATGCTGCCTCCATCATTGCTTCTGTTTGGCTGCTTTCAAGCTCTTTTTCGCCAGAAAAAACACTGTTGCCCATCCAAAGCAGCAGTATCCCTGCCGCTAACACAGTTAGTAAGTCTGCCCGCCGTTTTTTTGGATCCTTTCCAAACCAACGTTGGATCCATGATTCTATCATACCCTGCCCGCCCCCCTCATTCGTAATCTAGCTGCACTTGTTCTTGGGTCAGCCCATATTGTGCCGTCCGCGCCAATGTCTCAGCCTGGCTGGGGCCATCTTGCGGCAGAGTCAGACGCACCGTATCAATCTGCCCGTCATCTTTTAGTTCCACCACCACTTCTTTCGCGCCAGTAGCGGTACATAGTTCTTCTTGCAGCCGTTTTCGATAAATATCCTGCCAAAGGGGAGGCGTTTGTTCCACCTCCGTTTCCAGCCAGGCTTCTTGTGCCCAAGGCTGTGTTTTGATCTGCTCCATCGCCTCCTCCATCCAGCCTTTCCCCTGCCCTTGCAGATTCAGCAGGGGTGCAGCCACCACCAAGATCAGCGCCATTGCGCCAAAAAGCCGCAGCTGTTTTTCATATCCTTCCGGCAAGATCAGCTCTGCAAAGGCCTCCAGCAGCAGAAAGGATACTACGGTTTTACTATATGCCGTCACCCATTCAAACATGCCCGTCCCCCTATCCAACTACCGTAAGTAACAATACCGCCCCAAACCAAAAGGCCAACACACAGACAAAAAGTGCCCCAAGAAGCAATGCTGTAAAATCTCCTGCGCTTTCAAGGGAAGAAATGATGCGCTTTTCGGCAATGGGTTCTAACAGTGCTGCGGCAACTTTGTATAGTAACATCACCGCCCCTACCTGAAGGACCGGCAAAAGCACCACAAAAAACAGCGCCACCGCCACCCCCACCATGGCAGAATGGCGTAATAAGGCAGAAATAGACCCTGCCGCCTCCACAGAACCCGTTAGAATATCTCCCACAATGGGCACCGCTCCCACTGCCGCCTTAGCCGTCTGACCTAAAGCCCCATCCATACCGCTTGTCCCCAGCTTCATTAGCCCCAGTACTGCCATAAAGGCCAAACTCACTCCTTTCAGCGCCCAACTTGTCCCCTGACGGCATAAGCGGGCCAAAGCGCCAAAAGTTTGCCGAGGGGAAAGTGCATTGACAAAAGCGATGCAGACGCCAAACCCCACCGCCGGTACCACGATCTCCCGTACGATTTTTGTTACAAAAAAAGAGCCGCCCATCACCGCAGGGGCCAGCGCAGCCGTTTGGGTAATCTGGCCGCTCATCGCCATTAACGTTAGATATACCGGTAGCATCTGGCTTAATAACTCCTCCATGTGCCCGACTGTCTGGGCCACCAAATGGGCAGAAGTGTAAAAAGAGGCCAACACTAAAGCTGTCAGTGCCAAGGAGCAGACCATCACACCCAAGGGTGCCCGCTTTGTTGCCCCCTCCGTTTGAGCTAACAATGCACTGGCTGCCGCCAGAAAAAAAAGCTCTCGAAAGAGCTCTTTTTGGCTTGACATGGCAGAAAACACCGCTCTTAGGCCCGTTTTCATTTCCGTTGTCCCCCGCCAATTCCCTTGGGCAATGCTGTCCAGAATAGCTGAAAAAGAAACCCCTTCTTTTTCCAGCACATCATCCACCCCCTCTAGGGGCAAGGCTTCCATTTGCGCTTGCCAGGTCTCCTCTGGTTCTTCTTGTGCTGCATAGACCTTTGGTGCAAATAGCAGCAAGGCTCCGCCAAGCATCAATAACCATACCAGGATTCGTCCCCTCATGACTTTCGCCCCCTTTCCTTCAGGATAACATTCGTTCCACCATATCCAGCACCGCCATCAGTATCGGTAAAGCCATGGCAGCAATGAGGAGTTTTGCCCCCAAATCCACTTTCCCTGCAATGGCTTTTTCCCCTGCATCTTCACAAAAATCTATGGCAAACCGGGCCAAATAACTCACTGCCACTACCCGAAAAATCACCGCTGCATATCCTGTTGCTAACCCGCTTTTTTGCGTAAGCGCCCGAATGGCCTCAACTACCTTCGCACCGGCATCCAGCACCATAAACAGCAGCAGAACACTGGTGATTAGCCCCACGCATAAACTGATGGCCGGCGCTTGCTTTTTGATAGCCGCCGCTAAGAACACCCCGGTCAGCGCCGCCGCTACAATCCTCATCATCTCCATGGCCGTTCCTCCAGCGGTTTTGACTTATAAATGAAACAATGTCTGCACCGTATCAAACAAACGGCTGATATACTGCACAACCCAGTAGAGCACCACCACCAGTCCAGCCAAAGTTGTCATCATGGCCTGCTCCTCTCGGCCTGCCCGTACCAGCACTTGGTTCAAAACAGCAATCAAAATGCCTGCCGCCGCAATCTGAAAGACGATATCAATCTCCATTTCTATTCCCCCTAAAACAGCACCACCAGTACCATCATCCCTCCCAAAACACCCAATGCTCGGTACATCCTTATGTCCTTCTTATTTTTTTCTTCCTGATTGGCATATGCTTCTTTTAAATATTGTATCGTCAGCTCTGCCTGAGCGATCTGCTGTTCTTTTTGAGAAAAACCCAATGTCCGCCCAAAGGCAGAAAGCATCTGCCAGTCCTCCTTCCTCAAGGCAGACTTTGGCATCACTTGCGCCATGGCGGCTGACCAAATTTCCTGGGCGCTATCCATGCAGCCTTCCTCCATTTTCCTGGCCGCCGCTAAAAATAATTCCCCTGCCGACCCTGGGATTCGCTCACCCACCTCCATACAAATACCAGGCAGAGGAATACTCCCCAACCCAGCCTCTCCAGCCCAAAGGGTAAACCCTCGGATCAAACCAGCCAATTCCGCTGCCCGCCGCACCCCCAGACCGGCAAACGACAGACCCAATCCATAGGAACCCAACAGCACCAATGTCGCCCCCAGTACCTTACAGGCCATCTCTTTCCTCCTCATTTGTGATCGGGCGGCCGCCTTCATCATATACCCTGGCTAAATGTCCTGGCCCAAGCACTACCATCCGCCGGAAAATTCCCTCTGTAAGTACCGCCGCAAACCCCGTTCGGTGTGCCAGTTCTAGCAGGTTTTCCCCATGACAGGTGCAAAGCAGTCGTACCCCACAGCAGGCGGCGTTCTGTACAGCGCACAGTTCCCCTGCCCCGGCCAGCTCGTCCACCGCCAGTACCTCCGGCCCTAATGTCCGCAAAGCCATCCAGATTCCCTTTTCTTTGGGGCATCCTTCCAGCACATCGGTATGTATCCCCAAATCCATCTGCCGTCCATCCGGCCCCATTGGGCAAATCTCCCGCCGTTCATCCACCACCACCGTTTCAAGCCCGGCATTACTGATCCGCCGTACTAAATCCCGAAGCAGAGTGGTCTTTCCCCATCCAGGAGGAGAAAGAATCAGTGTGCTTTGCAGCTCCCCTTCTTCCCAAAGCTGGTCAAATACTGTCGCACCGCATTGCTTCACCTCTTTCGCACATCGAATGACCAGCCCTGTCACCTGGCGCAGATCTAATACTTTTGCTCCCTCTGTCACTGCTCGGCCTGACAAACCCACCCGATGACCGCCAGGCAAAGTTAAGTAACCCTGACGCAGTTCGTCTATATGAGCAAACCGGCCATATCCAGCCATTTTTTCTACTGCAGATTGAATCTCTCCTGCCGTGACCATCAAAGCACCATACGCCGTTTTTCTCACCCGACCTTGGGGATGAACATACCAGCAGGTTCTGCCGCATCGCAGATAAAGGGCTTGTCCCTGCCGCATCCGTATCTCTTCCGCCTCCTGCCAAACCTCTGGTGAAAGCGCCTGTAATGCTTCCCCGATTCTTCCTGGCATCATCCGCACGATTTCTTCTTTGGCCCTCATCCTCTTACCTCCCTTCTGTTGTAACTTATTTCCTATGAATGAAAATTATGCCAAAGGAAAGAACGGTTGACATTTTGATCAATTGGGACTACAATAAGACACAAAGGTTTTAGGAATTCAACGTGTTAAAGTAAAGGAGGCCTTCTTCATGGTCATCGTAATGAAGCCAAACGCCAGCGAGGACAGCATCCAACATGTTATCCACAGCGTTCAAGATTGCGGACTGATCGCCCATCTTTCCCGTGGTAAAGATGTGACGCTCATTGGCGTTGTAGGAGATAAACATTTATTTATGGAGAAAAACCCCCAGCTAATGGATGGGGTAGAAAGAGTCATTCAGGTCAGCGAAAGCTATAAACTGGCCAATAAAAAGTTTCATCCTGATCCCAGCATCATTGATGTGGACGGGGTAAAAATCGGCGGAGACCATTTTGTCATTTTAGCCGGTCCCTGCGCTGTAGAAAATGAGCCGCTAATGTATGAAACAGCTGATGTCGTAAAAAAAGGCGGTGCACAAATCCTGCGCGGCGGTGCGTATAAACCCCGCACCTCTCCTTATTCCTTCCAGGGATTAGAAGAAGACGGACTAAAATATTTAGCGAAAGCCAAAGAAAAAACAGGCCTGCGCACCATCAGCGAAGTTACCAGCATTTCTGCCATCCATGCGGCTAAAGGGGTGATTGATATTATCCAGATCGGCGCTCGAAATATGCAGAATTTTGAGCTGCTGAAAGCGGCTGGCCGTTCTGGTATCCCGGTGCTGCTAAAACGTGGCATGGCTGCCACCATCGATGAATGGCTCAACGCAGCAGAATATATCATGAACGAAGGCAACCCTAATGTCATTCTTTGCGAGCGGGGGATTCGCACCTTTGAACCTTCCACCCGGAATACCCTGGATTTAAGCGCAGTTTGTGTAGTCAAAGAAAAAAGCCATCTGCCCATTATTGTTGATCCCAGCCATGCCACCGGCGTGCGCAGCTATGTCGCCCCCTTAGCCAAGGCTGCTGTGGCTGCCGGGGCAGATGGGTTAATGATTGAAGTACATCCAAATCCTGCTATTGCTTTATCCGATGGGCCTCAGTCACTAGACCCTCCCGCCTTTTTGACTTTGTGCGAAGAGCTAAAGCCCCTCATTCACCTCATGGGAAGGAAGATGTAAGCCATGTTTCAAAAAGTCGGCATCATTGGTCTGGGCCTCATTGGCGGCTCTCTGGCAAAAGCCTTGAAAGAACGGCTCCATACCCCAGAAATCATCGCTGTCAACCGCAGTGAAGACACCCTGAAAGACGCCTACAAAGAAGGTGTCATCGATGCGTACGCCACCGAAGTAACATCAACGTTTTCTGGCTG
>CAJFIN010000038.1 GCA_904381335.1 Candidatus Neoanaerotignum galli
GAACGATATTGTCCTCTTGGGCCAAAAGAAGAAGCACTGCTGCATCAGGCCTTTGAAAAGCTTCATTTAAGCGCCCGGGGCTATCATAAGATCCTGAAAGTGGCAAGAACGGTGGCAGATCTGGCTGGGGAGGAGCGGATACAGGCACACCATCTGGCAGAGGTGATTCAGTATCGCAGTCTGGACCGAACATTTTAACTCTGTTTTCTTCTAACTATTTGTTTTAGTACATAGGATAGAAAAAAACAGCGGGTGTGAAGTATGGATCTATTGTTTTCCTATTTGGCCCATTTGACAAGCCGATTTGGCTATGGCGGCATCTGTTTTGCTGTGGCTTTGGAATATGCCTGTTTTCCTATCTCCAGCGAGATTTTGTTTCCGTTTTTAGGCTGCTGCGCGGCGGCGGGGAATTTGAGGTTTTCTGTGGCTTTACTGGCGTCCACACTGGGTGCTTTAGCCGGCAGTTCTCTTTGTTATGGCGCCGCGAGGTTGTTTGGCAGAACGCTGTACCCTTTGTTAGCACGTCATTTGCCTGCCATGGCCAAGGCTTGGGATGCGGCAGGGCGTTTCTTTTTAACCAGAGGAGAAACTGCTGTTTTTTGGGGGCGGATGATTCCATTGGTGCGAACCTATCTATCTTTTCCTGCGGGATTATCCGGTATGGCATATGGCCGTTTTTTACTCTGGACAGGGGCGGGAGCCTTTTGTTGGAATTTTGTCTTACTTTCTGCGGGATATTTGTTGGGAGAACAGTGGCAGCGGGTTGCTGCGGTGTTTTCCGCCCATCCTGCCGCCGTGTTTTTTCTTTCGGCAGGACTTGTGGCAGCTGTAGTGATACATAACCATTGGCAAAAGGGAGGTGACGGCGCCGGCGTCTGCCGGTGGCCAAAAAAATGATTCCGCTATTGGATTTACATGCAGATAGTCTCACGGCAGCCTATGATCGAGGCGTTTGTCTCGTTGATGGGCCATTGCAGTTAACGCTATCCTCCCTGACCCAACCGGGCTTATCCTGTTTAGCCATTTATCTGGCGGATGAGCATCTCCATCAGCCGTTTTTTCAGGCCCAGCAGTATCTACGCTTTTTGCGCGATACCTTGGCAAGCCCCTCTTGCCCGGCAAAGCAAGTCTTTACCTATCAAGATTTACAAACCAACTGGGCCCAAAAGATTGCCAGTGTGATAGTCACGGTGGAGGGAGGAGAGCTGCTGGAAGGGGATATTGCCCATTTAGAGGATCTCTATCAGGCAGGAGTGCGAATGATGAGCTTGACCTGGAATCGAAAGAATGAGCTGGGATGCGGCGCCCCTTTCCCCGAAGGCGGATTAACAGAATTAGGCAGGCAAACCGTGCGCCGGATGGAACAGTTGGGCATGGTAGTGGATGTAAGCCATCTTAACGACAAGGGGTTTTGGGAGGTGGCCAGCATAGCGACCCGCCCCTTTGTGGCAAGCCATTCCAATTGCCGAACGGTTACCCCAAACCGGCGTAATCTGACAGACCGCCAGCTAAAGGCCATTGCAGATAGCGGCGGTGTGGTGGGATTAAACCTTTATCCGCCTTTTTTGACCAGCCGCCCTTGGGCAACCAGCGAGGATGCTCTGGCCCATCTGCGTCATATGTTGAAAGTCATAGGCGAAGACCATATTGCTTTCGGATGCGACTTTGATGGCATCGAAAAAACACCGCAGGATTTACCAGATTTTTCTTCCTTACAACGATTGGAAGAAAAAATGGTTCATGCGTTTGGTACAAAGACAACAGAGAAAATTTGTTTTTCTAATGGATTACGGGTTTTTCGTCAGGTTTGGAAAAAAGAGTAATTTAGAAATTTTTTTGCTTTTTCCCTCAGTCAGGCGTTGCAAAATATCGAATAATCGATTACAATAGGAAAAAAGTCGAAAAATAAACTGAGGTGAAAAGAACAATGGAATTGTCCAAACGTGTGCAAAGGATCCGTCCTTCCTCCACCTTGGCCATCGCAGCCAAGGCCTCGGAGCTGAAAGAGGAAGGGAAAGATGTGGTAAGCTTTTCTGCTGGGGAGCCCGACTTCCCCACGCCGGAGCATATTTGCCGTGCGGCTATTGATGCCATCCATCATGGTGACACCCATTATACGGCTGCGGCCGGCTTGTTGGAACTGCGTCAGGCCGTCTGTAAGAAATTAGAAAAAGACAATCATCTGCATTATACGCCAGACCAAATTGTGGTCTCCAATGGTGCAAAACATTCGCTTAACAATATTTTCCTTTCCATTTTAAATGATGGGGATGAGGTGCTGATCCCAAGCCCTTATTGGTTAAGCTATTCCGTTATGGCGGAAATTGCCGGCGGCAAAGCAGTGCTGGTGCCCACCACAAAAGAAAATGGTTTTATGCTCACCAGAGAGGCTTTGGACAAAGCTTGGACACCAAAGGCAAAGGCATTGGTGCTGACAAGCCCTTCCAACCCCACTGGCATGATCGCTTCACAAGAAGTGCTGGAAATGGTGGCGGAATTTGCAGTGGAAAAAGATTTGTATGTCATCTCTGACGAAATTTACGAAAATCTGATTTACCAGCAGGACAAGCAACATATTTCTATTGCTTCTTTAAATCCAGAGATTTTCCGCCGCACCATTGTCGTTAACGGTGTTTCAAAAAGCTATGCTATGACTGGCTGGCGGATTGGCTATACTGCCTGCGAGCCTGCTTTAGCTAAGGCCATGGGCTCTTTGCAAAGCCATATGACTTCCGCACCGAATACCATTGCGCAGCGGGCTGCCATTGCCGCATTGGATGATGATCAAAGCTGTGTGGAAGAAATGCGGCTGGAGTTTGAAAAACGGCGGGATTATATTTTTGCCCGCGAAGAAGCCATGCCCTATGTTTCCGCTTTAAAACCAGAAGGGGCATTCTACCTTTTTATGGATGTTTCCGGCACTTATGGGAAAAAATTTGACGGAGAAGAAATCACCTCCGCTGCTGATTTTGGCCGGCTTCTGTTGGAGAAAAAATTGGTGGCTTTAGTGCCTTGCGCCGATTTTGGTATGCCGGACTATGTGCGCCTTTCTTATGCCACCGGTATGCAAACCATTCAAAAAGGAATGGACCGCATTGAAGCATTTTTAAATGAACTGCAATAAATCAACTGATCCGAGGGAGCCTGAGGCTCCCTTTTTTGCAAAGAGTTAGAAAATGAGGAGGGCCTTATGAGCTACGAAGTCGTTAACAGAGAACATCTATGCCGCGGCAAAGTGATTGATGTTTATCGAGATACCATTACTCTGCCCAATGGAGAAACCTGTCAAAGAGAAACCGTTTATCGCGGCAATGCCGCCGCCATTGTGGCAGTGGATGAGCAAGGACGGATTCTGCTGGTGGAGCAATATCGCCATGCTCTGGGCGCCATGACATTGGAAATTCCCGCTGGCATGATAGAAGAAGGAGAAGATGCGGCCTCTGCCGCCTATCGGGAGTTGGAGGAAGAAACAGGATTTCGTGCGGGAGAAATGATTTATTTCGGCCAATATTATATGTCCGTAGGTTTTTCCACCGAACAGCTGGCCTTTTTTCTGGCAAAAAATCTGACAAAAGGAACGATGCACACGGATCCAGATGAATTTATCACGGTTAAACCGATGCCGGTAAAAGACGCCATGGATCTGCTGTATGCAGGAAGAATCAATGATGGCAAAACCATGGCAGGCCTTTTGGCGTATCAAGCCTATTTGCAAAATGGTCGTTCAGTGACGAAAAAGCCTTGAAAAAAAGCAAAAAAAATGATATATTTTTTTCGATAAAATCGAATCCGTAGGGGGTAACAAAAGATGCAGAAAATTGCGGCGAAAGTGACTGATCAGCTGGGCTTTTTTGAAACGAACGATCCCACTCGATTGGCCGAAGAATATGGCACGCCACTTTATGTATATAACGAACGGATCTTACGCCAAAAATGCCGGGAACTGAAAGGCTTGGTAAAATATCCGAACTTTGTGGTGGATTATTCCGCTAAAGCAAATAGCAATTTAGCATTTTTACAAATTGTTCATTCCGAAGGTCTGGAAGTGGACGCCATGAGTCCAGGAGAAATTTATCTCGAGCTAATGGCTGGCTTTGCACCCCGGCAAATCTTCTATATTTGTAATAATGTGTCGGAAGAAGAAATGAAGTATGCCATTGATAAAGGCGTCATTACCAGTGTGGATTCCTTATCTCAGCTGGAGCAATATGGCCGCTTAAATCCTGGCGGTGAAGTGGCCGTGCGATTTAATCCCGGCGTTGGCGCAGGCCATCACGAAAAAGTAGTGACGGCTGGCAAAAAGACGAAGTTTGCCGTGGATGCAGAGCTGGTGCCCCAGGTGAAAGAGATTTTAGCAAAATATGATCTCAAGCTCATTGGCATTAACCAGCATATTGGATCTCTTTTTATGGATGGCAAGGCATTTACACAATCGGTGGCCTCATTGCTTGAGATTGCAAAGCAATTCCCCGGTCTGGAATTTATTGATATGGGCGGCGGTTTTGGCATTCCCTATCATAAACAGACGGATGAGCCGCCACTGGATCTGGCAGATCTGGGCCACCATTTGGATGAAACTTTAGCCGCTTTTGCAAAGGAATATGGCCGTGAGGTGACATTCCGCATTGAGCCGGGCCGGTATATTTCTGCAGAATGCTCTGTGCTGCTTGGAACTGTTCATGCAGTAAAAGAAAATCACGGAAAGAAATTCATTGGTACAGATATTGGTTTTAACGTACTGCAGCGGCCCATTATGTATGATAGTTTCCACGGCATTGAAGTGTTCCGCAGCAGCGACAAAAAGAGCACCAAAGAGGAAACGGTGACGGTGGTAGGCAATATCTGTGAAAGCGGTGATATTCTGGCCAAAGACAGGGTACTGCCAGAGATATTTGAAGGCGATACATTGGCTGTGCTGGATGCAGGAGCCTATGGACAGGTGATGAGCTCCAATTATAATAGCCGCCTTCGTCCAGCAGAAATCCTCATCCGGGAAAACGGCAGTGTACAGCTCATTCGCTCCAGAGATACATTGGATGATTTAATGCGCCATCAAATTCCTCTGGAGGATGAATCATCAAACTTATAACCAGTAGATCAAGGAGGGGTTCTTATGGCAACACCGATGGAAAAACGCAATGCGTTATTGGCAGAAAAATTAATCCAAAATTTGGGGAAACGCCATATGGAGGCTTTTTATTGCCCAACGGCCGAAGAGGCTTGTCAAAAGGCATTATCTCTGATAGGAGAAGGAAGTTCCGTGACTTGGGGCGGCTCCATGACCATTCGGGATATCGGCTTGACAAAACGCCTGGTGGAGGGCAACTATAACGCCTATGACCGGGATGCTGTGACAGATCCTGCGTTAAAAGAAGAAGGCGTGCGCAAAGCCTTTTTCATGGATTGGTTTTTGGCCAGCCCGAATGCCATTAGCGAAGATGGTCAGTTGGTAAATATTGATGGCGTGGGAAATCGTGTGGCTGCCATTACCTTTGGCCCAAAACATGTGCTTTTTATTGCCGGCTTAAACAAAGTGGCTCAGGATTTGGATGCGGCCATAAAACGGGCTCGTTCTACAGCTGCACCCATCAATACCGCTAGGATCGGTTGCAAAACGCCTTGTCAGGTGGATGGCGTCTGTCATGATTGCCTGTCTCCAGATTGCATTTGTAATTATATCCATATCACCCGCAACAGCAAAGATCCAGACCGGATCAAAATCATTTTGGTGGGTGAATCCCTGGGATATTAAGGATTTTCATATAGTTGACCTCCTGTCCTGTTAGGATGCAGTAGGTGACAGCTAAAACGAAAGAAACCACGCAATTATCGCATATTGCATGGTTTCTTTTTTACATTAATCATCCATAATCAGCCATGGATAAAATACAGAAAAAGTCATTGGATAGACATAAGTTCCATGGTACAAGGATGACAAGGAGGATACAAAGCCGTATATAATAGAAAGAGATAAGGGTTGAATCCGGATATCATCCAGCAGGAAAAAATTAGAAAATAAGAACTGAAAAAGAAAACGAACAAAACATAACAGATAGAATAGATTTGATTGGTATAATAGATCTGATCGGCCGCAGTAGAAACAACTAAAACTGCTTATCAAAAAGAATGTATCGTAAGAATCTCCATGAAAAACCATTTTGTTTTTTCAATGTACCTGCATATCTATGGCATTGATTAAACCAGGGCAGAAAAAAGAAATAGACATCTAACAAACATGGAGGCAAAACTATGCTGACACAGAAAGCAGCGGTTGTATCAAATATAGAAAAAAAGGCAAAAAAGATTAATGAAAAAGATAGGAAAAAACAGATGCACGATTCTGTTTGTTTTTTATTATATATTTTCGTAAAAGTTGACTTTCGCGAATAAATACAGATCGGTAAAAACCACACTCTCCTTCGTAAACCAAACCAAATCTGGTTGCTAAAACCATGTAAAACCCAAAAATCATTTTTACATGGTTTATTTTATTTTTAGTATTCAAATTAAACCAATCAATTTTTATATAAAACTTTTACATTCAACATGAGGATTGATGTTCTAATTGTTTTTCCATATGTTTTTCCTGCACTCTGAAAAAAGATAGCAGAACTTAAGATAAAAAATAAAGATAGATAAAGGCAGTGCTTTCATACACAAATTTAGTATCAGTAGTATCAGAAAAAATGGATTATAGATGGCTGCTATCATTAATTGTTTCAACTACAACAATACAATTGCCATAAGGTTTCTCATACACCTTCATGAGGGTGTTTTCCCATAGATACAAAGCTTTTGTGGGAAGTTATCCATTTATTATAAAATTCATATATAAAGAGAAACGTATTTGAAAGACACAAGAGTCATTTTAGTTATTTAGTAGGAAATTTCTCTCCTGTTTCACAAAGCCTCTATGAAGAAACTCTAAAGTTTTCATCAGAGTCTATCAAATTCATAATTAAGCTTCTTTATTTGAAATTAATCAAGAAACGAAAGATGATTTACTTTTACTCTTCTTTTCCATTCAATCAAACTTTTGCATATCACTTTACTCTATATTTTCTCTATATAATATTAGATCAAATATCTTAAAATAGATATCTCCTTAATAATAAGAATATATATCTCTTTATGATAATTTTCTTTTTTGATTTATGATGGATTATGAGCCACTCTGTTTATGATCCACAGAAATGATGCAAACAGTTTCATTTCCTTTAAATGCATCCCGATCGAAAAGATACCAAGGCGGGCACCTCCTCTGCTCTACCTATATTACATATTACAATAGGATAGCTATAACGAGATGCTTTTACCTTTCATTCGTTTTTACCCCTTTCTTTCCCTTCTGTTTTCTACTGATAGATTTCTTTTGTATCGCCATAGGTTCTTTTCTATCCAGAAAAATGGTTTTTACTTTGTTTTTTTCTTGCATTACTGTAATGATTGCGGTAAAATATCCACCGGAAGAAAATCCCGTTTTATTTTTTTTTGCGTTAAAAAAATACGAGATTTGTTTCCTGCAAAATGCAGCACTTTCCTGCAAATAAAGCAAATTGCTGCATTTTACAGCAATGCAATCATTTTTCAATAAAGGAGCACCATTATGGCACAAGATTTAACCAAGGGAAACCCCTTTACCACCATCTTCACCTTCTCTCTGCCTGTCATTGGCGGAAATCTGTTTCAACTTTTTTATACTTTGGCAGATACCATCATTGTAGGCCAAACCTTGGGGGCAGACGCGCTGGCAGCAGTGGGCGCCACCACCACCATTATCTATTTGGTTCTATGCTTTATTCAAGGCATTACCGGCGGGTTTGGCATCTGTTTGGGCCATCGCTTTGGTTTGCGGGATGAGCGTGGTATGCGCTACAGCGTTGCGGCAAGCACGCTTTGGAGTATCTTTTTTGCCATTATACTGACAGCTGTCTGCTGCGCCCTCTCCCACCCAATTCTCCATTGGCTCAATACCCCCGAGCTGATTTATGATATGGCCTATGACTATATGATCGCCGTATTGCTTGGCACTGGGGCAACGGTATTTTATAACCTTATCTCAAACCTTTTGCGAGCTTTGGGCGACAGCCGCACGCCACTGGTGGCGCTGGTGATTTCTTCGCTGTTAAATATTGTGCTGGATATTGTTTTTATCGTGCCGTTTCAGATGGGAGTGGCCGGGGCTGCTTGGGCCACTGTGTTAAGTCAGCTGGTTTCTGCTATTTTTGCCCTTTGGGTAGGACTGCGGCATTTTGAGGTACTGCATATCCAAAAGGAGGATTGGAAAGCGTGCCGCACGGTCTTGGCCACACACCTGAAAACAGCCTTTCCCATGGGATTTCAGATGAGCGTCATGTGTATTGGTCAACTGGCGATGCAAGGTGCCGTCAATGCCTTAGGCGCAGACGCCATTGCCGGCTATACTGCTGCCACAAAAGTAGACCAGTTTTCTGTGCTCATCAATAATGCCATGGGCATTGCCATTGCCAGCTATGCAGCGCAAAATTATGGTGCAGGTCAGCGTTTGCGTATCCGAAAAGGCGTTGCTGCCTGTTTAATGCAAGTCAGTTTGATGAATGTGGCCATGATGATTTTGATGATTCTTTGCCGACAATGGGTAGCGCCCTTGTTTGTGGATGTGCCTACGCCGGAAATCGTGGAGTATGCCGGGCAATATTTATTGATGGTGGCCCCATTTTATTTGCTGCTGGGGGTATTATGTGTGTATCGCTCCACGATCCAGTCGATGGATAATGCCTTAGTGCCTTTTTTCGCCTGTATCATTGAGCTAGTGATGCGAGTAGGCGCCACCACCCTCCTTTCTGCCGCTATCGGGTATGCCGGCATTTGCTTAGCGACTCCTTTGGCCTGGATCGGTGCGAATTTGATCTTAGTGCCAGTATATTGGCACATGATTCGCCGGCCGATTTTAGGAGAACAAAAAGCACAGCATGTCTAACATAGATAGTCTATCTTCATGAGAATCTGTTGACTATTATTTCAACATAAAAAGATAGAGGGAAGGCTTTTTCTTTCCCTTTCCTCTATCTTTTGGTATCATTCGGTCTTTCAGAAGGCTTAGCGGCGTAAAATCATTTGCCCAAAAAGAAAGTATTGGCTCTCTAAGGAGGACAAACCATTTCTCTAAAAGCTATCCTATCCTTTTTATGAACGCCCCTTAATGTAAAAAGTAAAGCATCAAGGGGCGTTTAGGTATCTCATCAAAACAGTTTTATAGATTAGCCGATTTATAGATTAGCCGAAACAGTGAAAGCAAACAGCAGTTCATTCATTCGTTTGTTTGGTCATTTCTCCCGTGGTGCAATCAATGCAATAATCCACATCATAATGAAACGTCACTTGTCCTGCTGTCGGATCCAATTTCACATCCCGGAAGGATTTTTGTCCATACAGGCTAACGTTAGGTAAATCCGCATCATATAAGTGAGAAGAACCATCGCTGCGCACCAGCAGCAGATATTGCGTTGCACCATGAAACGTAGGTCCGCTTAAATAGAGAAACGAATACTCCGGCGTATCCATCCGATCAATCACAGTCGCCATATGGCTATCTAAAAATGTTTGAATGACAGTATTGCGGTCTTGAGGCTGCGGCGGCACAGCTTGATCTGCTGCTTTGGCCAAAGCGTCACTGTTGAAACAAGGAAACTCCACTTGTCCATCTGAAGATGGATGCAGGAAATAGTATCCCATGGCCGTACCATCTGCTGTAGTCAAAGGAATGACAGCGCTGACTTTTGTTTCTTCCACTTTGCCGGTGATCCATTCTGGCCAAAGGACAGTAAGGACAGCACTTCCCTCCCCTGGCGCAAAGGAAACCGTGCCCTTGGACAGATCGTCTGCCAGACGGATTTCTGTTTGCAGCGGACGGTCAGGCAATGTGGCGTTCGGATAGAGAAAGTCCAAGGAAATGATGCGGTCTTCCTCATTCCATTGGTATCTGCCGCCCAACTCGTTAAATGCCTGATCCGCGCCTAAATCTTCCAAAGCCACTGCTGTCTTCCCGCCCAAATTATAGGAAGGCACTTCTACGCCATAAACCAAAAGACGAATATCCGTCTCATAGATCGCTCCTTCTACCGTGCCAACAGGTGCATCAGAGGCATTTGAACCTGGGCGTAGGTTGTCCGGCGAAAGGTTATTGAGGGTTAAAGTGCGGGCATCATTATCATAACGATAGGCGCCAGTAATATCTTCCACCACAACCGCTGTTTTTCCGCCAATATTATAGGAAGGAACTTCTACCCCATTAATATACGCACGGATATCCGTGGCATAAATCTGTCCGGCACGATTTGCCGCCTGTACGGGTACAGGACAAACCAAAAGGATAGCAGCCAAAAAAGCCATCAACCGTTGTTTCATAAGATAACCTCCTTATCGGAACCAATAATATGAGATTATTTTTTTTCGTCCACTTCTTTTTCTTTGCTGCGGCGTTTGAGTGCCGTTTGCCGATCCAGCGTATTTTCAGCCAGCCGTTTCGCCGTTGCCGCCCAAAGCCCCCAAAAAAGTACAGTTAGCAGAGGTTTATTTTCCGCCGTTTCTTTGCCCTGCAGCCCAGCATGAAGGCCATCGGCAGATATCGGTGTTTTAGGACCGGCATTTTGCAGCGCCCGCTGCATAATCAGAAAAGCATCATAAGTATCCAGCAGCAAGGAAGGATCATCCCGCTCCTCCAAGGCTTCATTGATGGGTTGAAGCAGCGATTGGATATCGCTAATGGATAACACCCCTTTCAGATGATAAATCATGATCAGCAGCATGATATGATGCGGCGTATACTTCTTTTTTTTCGGCGGTGGAAACAGTTTTGCCTTTGCATAGTTATTGATCATGGTTTTGGTCAGGATTTTATCTTCCGGACCTCGCTTACAGGCAGATAAGTGGGTTTCCATAAAGGTGGTTACTTGATCCATATATAAGTCAATGGCGGGAATATCCGCCCGTTCAATGATGGGCATAGCACAAAAATGGCGCCCTTGGCTCGTTCCAATCATAAGCATCCTCCTTATCCTCTTTTTTTCATTATATCGTATGAAAAACCACCTGACAAGGTCTTTGCCAAAAGAACTTCTTTTGGCACTCTTCTGAAAACAAAATTCTCGTACCCTTCCCTATTCCAATCAAAACCACCTATGTTCAGAGATATGATGTCAAACCAAATTGAAACTCCCCGTAGAATTGCTTTTTCCCCCTATTTTTGATATAATAAAAAAGAATTTGTCAGCAACATGTGCAACAAAAGGAGGTATCTTATGCGAGGAAAAATTTGCCTTTGCTTAGTGGCAGCCTTATCCCTGGTGCTGCCCCAGGCGGTATGGGCTTATGATGTGCCATCTCAGATTACGGTGGGTCTTTCTACGATGGCTGCACCGACTCTTGAAACAACACAAACTACTCTTTTGGTGGGAAAAGTAGAAGACGGCACTTTATTAGAAACTGGTGAAATTGAAAGCAGCACAGGCTTTGCCTTGTCTCAAACACAATACATCGTGGAAACGGGAGAAGATTACGATCTTTTCTCTTCTGCTTATGATGCTGCAAAGGATATGGGGACAGCATTTGCCGCCGCCTATCAAGATGGCCATTGGACCGTGGCTGCAGCCACAACGGATGAATCGGCTGCGGAAGACTTGGCTGATGAAGTATCTGGCAGCGTAGCACTGGTTTCCGGCGTACTGCTTTCCGGTCAAGATGGTGCCTATGCCCTGTTTCTTGATGGACAAAGCGGTCTTTCTGCGGCAGATGAAGAGGCTACCTCTTTAGGCACTCGCTCCTATCGGGGTGTGCTCAGTTTCTTGGTCAGCGGCGGGAATATTTTGCCGGTAAATACACTGTCGTTAGAAGAATACCTCTATGGCGCTGTGCCTTCAGAAATGCCTTCCACCTGGGAGGAAGAAGCCCTCAAGGCCCAAGCAGTGGCCGCCCGGAGTTATACCCTTACCCGTTTGACCGCGCACGAAGGGGCAGGTTATGAGCTCTGTGATACCACCCATTGTCAAGTTTATCTGGGCTATGGACAGGAAGAAGAAAGTACAAACCAAGCGGTGGATGACACCAAAGGTCAGCTTGCCCTTTATCACGGCGCGCCCATTAACGCTGTTTTCTGTTCTTCCAGCGGCGGCGCAACAGACAGCGGCAAAAATGTATGGGGCAATGAGGTACCTTATCTTCAAGCAGTGCCTGAAGTGGTAGATGAAGGCGTTGAAAGCTGGAGCCGCACCTATACAGCATCAGAAATTGCGGCCCTACTGGCCCAGAAGGGGTATGATGTTGGCGAAGTGGAGGATGTGCAGATCACATCGGTAAATCCCTATGGCCGAGTGCAGGAACTAACAGTGTACGGTTCTTCGGGAGAAGCCGTTTTTACGGGAGAAGAAACCCGCACCTTGTTTAGCGCTACCAGTGATGGCAGCTTGCCTAGCCGTATGTATACTATCAATGATGAAGCCCCCATCTACACTCCCCCTGCCCAGGATGAGCCCCAGGCGCAAGATAGTGACCAAGATATGGAATGGGAAATTGCTATGCTGCCAGGCATTGCAGCTAGATTGGCCGCTCTGACGACTGAGCAGACCACCACGGCTGGTTTTTCTTTGGCTTTGACAAATGAAGCTGACGTTGTCTCTGCTGCCGAAGCCACGTTCACCTTTACCGGCAAAGGGATAGGCCACGGCGTAGGCATGAGTCAGTATGGCGCCAATGCCATGGCTAAGGCAGGATATACTTATGAAGAGATTTTAATGCATTACTATACAGGAATAACAGTGGAATAAAAACGAGGAACAGTTATGAAAACATCGGATTTTTATTATGACTTACCTGAGGAGCTCATTGCCCAAACCCCTTTGTCAGACCGGGCCTCCTCACGGCTTATGGTATTAGATAAACATTCCGGCGCCATTGCTCACCGGCATTTTCGGAATATTGTAGAATATCTGCATCCAGGGGATTGCCTAGTGATCAATGATACCCGCGTAATGCCGGCACGTCTCATTGGCGCTCGGGAAGATACTGGCACAAAAGTGGAATTTCTCCTATTAAAGCGGAAAGAGAAAGATATTTGGGAAGTGCTTACCTATCCAGGGAAAAAAGCGCGTCCTGGTCACCGGGTGGTTTTTGGAGAAGGTAAGCTGGTTGGCGAAGTGCTAGATGTGATCGAAGGCGGTAGCCGGCTTGTCCGTTTTTCCTATGACGGCTTATTTGAAAATGTGCTGGATGAGCTGGGTGAAATGCCGCTGCCTCCCTATATCCATGAAAAATTAACAGATAAAGAGAGATATCAAACCGTATATGCAAAATATGTTGGCTCTGCAGCGGCGCCCACAGCTGGACTTCATTTTACACCGGAACTGCTGCAAAAAGTGCAGGATATGGGCGTTATTCTCGCTCATGTGACACTGCATGTTGGCCTAGGAACATTTCGTCCGGTAAAAGTGGATGATGTTACAAAGCATGAGATGCACAGTGAGTTTTTTGTGGTGGAAGAAGAAGAAGCCAAAAAAATCAATGATGCTCGTAAAAATGGCGGACGGATTATTGCCGTTGGCACCACTTCTACCCGTACTCTGGAATCCGTTACGGATGAGGCTGGCATTGTCCATGCCAAAAGCGGCGAAACGAAAATTTTTATCTATCCAGGCTATCAATTTCATGCCATTGATGGTCTGATTACGAACTTTCATTTGCCAGAAAGCACACTCATTATGCTGGTAAGCGCTTTAGCTGGAAAAGATCATGTGCTGCATGCCTATGAAGAGGCTGTGAAAGAGCGCTATCGGTTTTTCAGCTTTGGGGATGCGATGTTTATTCGATAGCAGTATTGAATCCATCCAGCGAAATGATGGCAATTTTGATGTTTTCTTCCTAAATCAAATGGAAGGTTTGCTGAATGCTGCCTAACCTATCTCTTCACTTCAAAAACCCACAGTTTGTACTGTGGGTTTTTTCTATGGGATAAAAATAAACATTTGAACGATTTGCTTGATTAATGCATGGGATATAGAAGGGACAAAAAGAACCCTCCAACTAGAGTCCCTGTTATTTTCAGCGTCACCTCCCATCTGTAGCACAAGAGAGATGACATATGTAAAACATAAATTTCAAACATAAAAGCCCTGCCGGATCTCTCCCGCAGGGCAAAAATTCATTTGTGACAAAAAGATGAGCATCAGCGCTTTATATCAAAACGAATGGCGCCAAAGATAGTTTTCTGTTCACATTTTTGCTAATTCTTCAGCAATCACATCATTTACAGTGCCAGGGTTTGCTTTGCCTTTCAGCTGCTTCATGCACTGGCCCATCAAAAACCTGGTGACTTTTTCATTGCCTTCCTTCCATTCGGCAATGCTCTTTGGATTATCTGCCAATACCCGAACCACCACTTCGCGCACCAAATTGTCATCTTGTAGCATTTCCAGGCCGTTTTCCTTCACATATTGTTCTGGGTCCACATTATCAGTGAACATTTTTTCAAACACTTCTTTTGCAGTAGGACGGTTAATGATATTCTTTTTCACCAAAAGAATCAATTTACCTAAATTGGCAAAATCAAACTGAATATCCTCCACTTCGGTTTTCGTCTCTGTGGCCATGCGCAGCACTTCGCCCATGATCCAGTTGGAAACTTCTTTTGCCTCATGACAGGCATCAAGTGCGGTTTCAAAAATCTCCACCAAATATTTCGATCCAGTAATGATGTCCACATCATATTCCGGCAGACCATACTCTGCCAGATACCGTGCTTTTTTCGCATCCGGTAATTCGGGCATTTCTTTTCTTACCCGCTCAATCCATTTCTCACTAATTTCCACCGGCACCAGGTCAGGTTCTGGGAAATAGCGGTAATCCTGGGCATTTTCTTTTGAACGCATGGCAAAGCTAGCGCCCTTATTATCATCCCAGCGGCGGGTCTCTTGGATCACGCGGCCGCCTTCTTCCAGCACCTCAATCTGACGTTTCCGTTCGCCTTCGATGGCCCGGGCAATGGCTTTAAAGGAGTTGATGTTTTTCATTTCTGTTCGTGTGCCCAGTTCTGTGGTCGTAGAGGGGCGCACCGATAGGTTTACATCTGCCCGCAACGACCCCTGCTCCATTTTACAATCGGATACGCCTGTATACTGCAAAATGGCTTTCAGTTTCGTTAAATAGGCAATGACTTCCTCCCCTGTTTCAAAATCGGGTTCAGAAACGATCTCCAACAGCGGTACCCCACAGCGGTTAAAGTCCACTAATGTGGTATCATCCCAAGGATCATGGATTAGTTTCCCGGCGTCTTCCTCCATATGAATTTCATGGATACGGATGGATTTTTTCTTTCCACCTACCTCAATATCAATATGACCATTGCGGCAGATGGGCAGATATAACTGACTCACTTGATATGCCTTGGGTAGGTCAGGATAGAAATAGTTTTTCCGGTCAAATTTATTATAACGGGTGATCTCACAATTGGTGGCCAATCCCACACGAATAGCATATTCCACTACCTGTTCATTTAACACAGGCAATGTGCCGGGCATACCAGAGCAAACTTCACAGACGTGAGTATTCGGTTCCCCGCCAAACTCGGTGGAACAGCTGCAAAAGATCTTTGTTTTTGTAGAAAGTTCAGTATGGACCTCCAAGCCCATAGTGGTAATATAATCCATGCTCTGTTACGCCTCCTTCCCCGCCGCAAAGGGCGTAATCTTATGATATTGCGTTGCTTGCTGATAAGCATAGCCAGCATTGAGCAATGTGCTTTCGCTAAACGCTTTTCCTGTCAGCTGTAATCCCACCGGCAAACCTTCACAATCAAATCCGCAAGGCACCACCAAGCTGGGCAGGCCAGCCAGATTGACAGACACGGTATAAATATCCCCAAGATACATCTTTAAAGGATCGCTAAGGCTTTCTCCCAAACGCAAAGCCGTTGTGGGAGCCGTAGGGCTGAGGATACAGTCAAATTTTTCAAAAGCCCGGTCGAAGCTCTGTTTGATCACTGCTTTGACTTGAAGGGCTTTTTTATAATACGCATCATAATAACCGCTGGAAAGCACAAAAGCGCCAATCATAATCCGGCGTTTTACCTCCATTCCAAAGCCCTGGCTTCTAGCTTTGTAATACAGATCCGTTAAATCTTTATATTCTGTTGGTGCATAGCCATACTTCACGCCGTCAAACCGGGACAAATTGCTGCTGGCCTCGGCACATGCAATGATGTAATAGGTCGGAATGGCATAGTCGATCTCCGGCATGGAAAACTCCTCCACCACAGCGCCAAGTTCTTCCAGCTTTTTGGCCGCTTCCAACACGCGGTCTTTTACATCTTTTTGTAATCCTTCACCAAAATATTCTTTAGGAATACCAATCCGCATTCCCTGAATGTCGCCGGTCAGGACGGTCTTGATGGCTGGTGCATCCACCGAAGTGCTATCTTTAGGGTCGTGGCCACTGATAATGTGCAGCACTTCTGCAATATCCTCCACGTTTTTGCCCACGGGGCCAATCTGGTCTAACGAAGAAGCATACGCAATCAGGCCATACCGGCTAACAGCACCATAGGTAGGTTTTAGCCCAGTAACACCGCAGAAAGAAGCCGGCTGCCGGATGGAGCCGCCGGTATCACTGCCCAAAGTATAAAATACTTGCTGTGCAGCCACTGCTGCTGCAGACCCACCGGAAGATCCGCCAGGGCTTCTCTGTTCGCCCCAAGGGTTAACTACAGGCCCATAAAAGCTGGTCTCACTAGTGGAACCCATGGCAAATTCATCCATATTCAGTTTTCCTAAAATCACTGCGCCTGCTTCTTCCAGCCGATGGACTGCGGTAGAAGAATAGAACGGCCGAAACCCAGTTAAGATCTTAGAAGCACAGGTTGTTTCAATGCCTTTGGTACACATATTGTCTTTGACTGCCATTGGCACCCCTGCCAAAGGCGATGTCAGCGTACCATCATCAATGCCTTTTTGTACTTTTTTTGCTTGGGCCATCGCCTCCTGTTCACAGATGGTGATAAAGGAGTGATACGTATCGTTTGTTTTTTTGATTTCGTCCAGACAAGCCTTTGTCAGCTCCTCTACGCCGATTTCGTGGGCGCGAATACGGCGTCCGGCCTCCAAGGCGGTCCATTTCATTTCATCCATGCCTTGTCCCCTCCCTTATTCCACTGTTTTTGGCACTTGGAAACAGCCGTCCTTTTTCCGGGGCGCATTGGCAATAATTTCATCCCGAGGCACAGAAGGCCGCACTTCATCTTTGCGAAACACATTTTTCACCGGGAAGGCATGGCTCATGGCTTCAATTCCCGTGGTATCCACTTCGTTTAACTTATCCATATAGTTGATGATCTTTTCCATTTCCACTTTAGCCGATTCTTTTTCGTCCTCTTCCAGACGCAGTCTGGCCAAAATGCCAATGTAATCAATCATTTCATCGGTAATTTTCATACAATCTTCCTTTCTGTCCGCCATGGCGGGCGTATGCTGCCACTGATGGATATATCACAATCAGGGCGTCAGACGGGACTGATCCCGGGGGAAGAGGCTGGCATAACGCACGTTTTGCTCTCCCAGAATCTTCATCACAAACCGTTCCAACCCCATGCCAAGTCCACCATGAGGCGGCATACCATGTTTATGGATCATCAAAAATGAGGTAAAATCATCTGGATTCAGACCTTTGGAGATCATTTTTTCTACCTGCATATCATAGTCGTGGATTCTCTGGCCGCCAGTCGTAATCTCCATTCCCCGGAATAACAAGTCGAAGCTGAGGGTGTATTTGGGGTCTTCTGGATCGTCCATGGCATAAAACGGCCGTTTCTTCACAGGATAATGGGTTACAAACACAAAATCACTGTCATATTTTTCTTTAAAGAGCTTTCCGATCAACTGTTCTTCCTCTGGTTCCAGATCAAAGGGATCTTTGATTTTATGATTATACTCTTTGGCAATCATTTCTTTTGCCTCTCTGAAGCGAACGCAGGGAATCTCCTTAACTTCCGGGATTTCGGCTTTAAGCATCTGTACTTCTTTTGCATAGTCTGTCTTTAATGTCTCCATGATATTGCGGATGGCGCCAGTCTCCATATCCATCACATCATAAAAACTGTCAATAAAGCCCATTTCCAGATCTAAACCCATATACTCATTTAAATGCCGCGTGGTATTATGTTTTTCCGCCCGAAACACAGGCGCAACTTCAAATACCCGTTCAAAGACAGGCACCAGGGTTTGTTTATAAAACTGTGGACTTTGGGCCAAATAAGCCTTGCGGCCAAAATAGTCCAGTTTAAAGATATTTGCGCCGCCTTCTGCACCGCTGGCCACAATTTTAGGCGTATGGATCTCTGTAAAGCCTTGGCTCATCAGGTAATCCCGAAATCCCTTTACCACACCTTCTTGGATTTTAAAGATGGCCCGTTCCCGCACGTTTCTCAGTGTCAAAGGACGTAGTTCCAAATCTTTTTCTAATGTCAAGCCCAGTTTCCATTTGGATAAGTTGATGCCAGGCGCTTCTTTGGGCCGGGTCAACACATCCGCACCAGTCAAGCGGATTTCAAAACCATTGGGTGCCCGTTCATCTTTATGAATGGTGCCATACACCCGCAAAGACGATTCCACACTGATATCGGAAAGCGCAAAACCACTTTCCCCCTTTGTCCATACGCACTGCACAACGCCGCTGCGCTTTCTGAGCGTCAGAAAGCCAAATTCCCCCATATCTTTGATGGAATAGGCCATGCCGTGGGTCTGGATCTCTGTCCCGTCAGTGCAAGCTGCCAGAGCCGCGATCTCCAGGTCAGAGG
>CAJFIN010000039.1 GCA_904381335.1 Candidatus Neoanaerotignum galli
GATAATGTTATCCCCAAGATTCACCATTGAGTTGCGCCTATTTTACTGGCTTTTAACCCTATCTTAGCCCTCTGCCTCCGGTTATCCCCCATGTTTCCACTATCACTGCCCCACTTTTTTTCAGTTATCCACAGCGTTTTCCACATTTCCACCTACGAACTAGGTTTTCATCCATCCAATGTCACAATGCCCGTGGTATCCTGGGTTTAACCACATGAATGCAAACAAAAAAAAAGCACAGTCCCAAAGGACTGTGCTTTTTCTATGGCTATAAAAGAAACCATTAGTTATTTTCTTTTTCTGCGTTGTATTTTTTCAGTGCTTCTGTCAGTTTCGGGATGATCACTTTCACATCGCCCACGATGCCCAAGTCAGAAACATCAAAAATGGCAGCTGTATCGTTTTTATTGATAGAGATTACCAAATCGCTGCTTTCCATACCAGCTACATGCTGAATGGCGCCGGAAATACCGCAAGCCAGATACAGGTTCGGGCGAACCGTTTTACCCGTCTGACCAACCTGACGAGAAGAATCAATCCAGCCTGCATCCACGCAAGCTCTGGAGGAAGCGATTTCGCCGCCTAATTCTTTAGCGCATTCTTTCAGCATATCAAAGCCTTCTGGTCCGCCAATACCGCGGCCACCAGAAACCAAAACTTTTGCTTCTGTAATGTCAACCACTTTTTTGTCGGCCTTTACTTCTTCCAAAATCTCCACATTCTGGTCTTCAGCTGTGAAAGGCACTTTAATCTCCTTCACTTCGCCGGTCTTGCTTTCATCTTTTTTCAAAGCAGCCATTACACCGGGACGAACCGTAGCCATCTGAGGACGGAAGTTTTTGCACAGAATCGTAGCCATAATGTTGCCGCCGAAAGCAGGACGAGTCATGGCCAGAAGTTTGCCACTTTGTTCATCTTCAATCACAGACAGGCCTGTGCAGTCTGCTGTCAGACCTGTGTGTACACGGCCAGCCACACGAGGCGCCAAGTCACGACCAATGGAGGTAGCACCAAAGAGTACTACATTGGGATCGCATTCATGAATGATAGTGGTGATTGCCTTCACATAAGGCTCTGTCATGTAGTGCTCCAAAATAGGATCATCTACTACTACCACTTCGTCTGCACCATATTGGAAGAGCTTTTTGGCTTCTTCTTTAATGCCGTTACCTACCACAACGCCAACTACTTTTTCTCCCAAATCAGCAGCCAGTTTGGTGGCTTCGCCGATGAGTTCTTTACCCACTTTGGCAAGCTTGCCGTCTCTTTGCTCTGCAATTACATAAATATCTTTGCTCATGATCCGTTGCTCCTCCCTTATCAGATAATGTGCTTTTCAATCAGTTTGTCCATAATGGCCTGTACAGCTTCATCGGGGGTCACATTCAAAATCGTGCCAGCGCCTTTGGCCTGTTTGGTGAAGGACTTATAAACATTCGTGGGAGAACCTTTCAGACCAATATTTGCAGGGTCGAAGTTGTTCTTCAGGTCTTCAAAGCCCAGTACTTTTACTTCTTTTTCATACGCATCTACGATACCAGAAACAGTCATATATCTGGGTTTTGCCAGCTCGCTCAGGGCCGTAATCAAGCACGGCGTATGCACCTTAATCATTTGATAACGGTCTTCAAACTGACGTTTTACAATCAGGCTGTCGCCGTCCACTTTCAATTCTTCAGCATAGCTTACCTGAGGAATATGCAACTGTTCTGCAATCTGAGGACCAACCTGAGCGGTATCACCATCAATAGCCTGACGGCCGGTGATGATCACATCATAATCCAAGGTTTTCAGGCCGCCGGCGATAACCGTAGCAGTAGCATAGGTATCAGAACCGCCAAATGCACGGTCGCTAAGCAAAATAGCTTCATCGCAGCCCATAGCCAGCGCTTCTCTCAAAGCCACATCAGCTTGACCAGGGCCCATGCATACCACCGTTACATGACCGTTGGTCTGTTCTTTTAACCGCAAAGCAGCTTCAATACCAGCTTTGTCATCAGGGTTGATGATGCTGGGGACACCATCACGAATCAGGGTATTGGTTTTCGGATCCAATTTTACTTCCGTAGTATCAGGAACTTGTTTAATGCATACAACGATCTTCATCTTTGTTCTCCTTCCGAAATTATTCGTCTAACATTTCCGCCTATATGCGCGATCAGACCTTCATAGCACCGGAAATGACCATCTTCATAGCTTCAGAGGTGCCTTCATAGATTTCGGTGATCTTGGCATCTCTCATGGCTCTTTCTACGGGGTACTCACGGCAGTAACCGTAACCGCCCATCAGCTGTACGCAGCCGCGGGTCACTTCGTTGGCCACATCGGAGGCAAAGAGTTTGCACATTGCAGCCAGAGGAGCATAATTTTCATGGTTATCCTTGGCATTTGCTGCTCTCCAAACCATCAGTCTGGCAGCATCTACTTTGGTCTGCATTTCAGCCAGTTTGAACTGGGTATTCTGGAATTTGTTGATGGTACGACCAAACTGTTTTCTTTCTTTTACATATTTCAGCACTTCATTAATGGCGCCCTGGGCAATACCTACGCTCTGTGCGCCAATCCCGATACGGCCACCGGCCAAAGCACCCATGGCAATTTTGTAACCCTGACCTTCACGCCCCAACAGACGATCTTTGGGCACATGCACGTTTTCATAGTTTACAGAGCAGTTAGAGGCAGCGCGGATACCCATTCTTTCGATATTATCGCTTACGGTGATGCCAGGCATCGTCCGATCCAAAACGAATGCGCTCATACCTCTGGAGCCTTGAGATTTATCCGTCAAAGCAAATACCACAAACGTATCGGCAAAACCGGAGTTGGTGGTGAACATTTTTTGACCATTAATGATATAGTCGCCGTTTTCATCTTTATCTGCCGTGGTCTGAACTCCGCCGGCATCAGTACCAGCATTTGCTTCCGTCAGACCGAAGCAACCGATCTTGGAGCCGTCAACCAGGGGACGAAGCAGTGTCTGTTTCTGCTCTTCTGTACCAAAATCATTGATGCAGGAGCAGCACAGAGAAGTATGCACGGAAAGGGTGATACCAGTGGAAGCGTCCACTTTCGAAAGTTCTTCCATGGCCAAAGTATAGGTCAGAACATCAGCGCCTGCGCCGCCATATTCCCGGCTATAAGGAATGCCGAAGAAGTGGCATTTTTGCATTTTCTGAATCAGATCCATGGAATATTCTTCGCTCTCATCCATTTCTTTTGCAATGGGTTTGATTTCTTCTTCTGCAAATTTACGGAACAATTCCTTTTGGAGCTCCTGTGTTTTTGTTAATTTAAAGCCTTCCATTACATATTCCTCCTGTTTATCTTAGTTTATGGAGCTGGTCAACGGTGCCGCTGTCATGGTCTTTGCTTTTTATTTGCCAAACCAGCTAGTTTGTCAAAGTTTCAACCTGCTGGATCTTTTTTCCACCGAGAAAACAGATCCCTCTGCTTTTACAGCGCCTCCTAACGCTCTAAAAATAATTGCGGCACTTCCTTTCCAAGTCATACTTTATCCTTTTGACACAAATTTGTCAATACCATTTCTGTGTTTTTCCCCTTTTTGTGATTTTGAACAAAAGGGCCCCAGTTTCCGCATCATTTCCTTTGCGTTACGGCAAAAAAATCTTTTGTACTGCTGGAAAACCCGATATTTTTGCGTCTTAAGCCGCTGCTATCCTCCAGCCAAAAGGGTGAATTATCTACGCCTGCACACCGCTGCTTTGGGCACAATCCGCCTTCTGTTTTACGCAAAAACCATGCCAAAAACCAAACAAACACCCCTTGTTTGGGTAAAAACTAACAACGCCTTTTTTCTCCGTCCAAGCCATCAAAAATGCCGCCATCAGAGAGCTTGATCTGATGGCAGCGTGAAATTTATCTATGATTCAAACTTTGCTGTGATAGTATAATATTGACCGCTTTGAGATAGTTAATCATCCCATTTTTTTCCTGTACCACCTGTAATTGTGGTGCAAATTCCTCTCGAAGAATCGAGCGGCGCCCGCCTTGAGCTGCTCGATTCCAAAACCTACGCAGCTCTTTGGTGGGCAGCAGATAATATTCCCCCTGGCGCAAAAAATGCACCAGTAAAAAACTAATGCCTCCCTGCTGTTCAAAGGCTTCCATAAATGCCAACTGATGGGCATGGACATTGCGCAGCGGCAAATAGGATTCTTTGGTTTCCTTTGCATCAAAGCAAAGTCCGACCCCCTGGGCCATTCCAATATAGTCCACCGTGCTGTCTTTTTCAAAATACGCTTTGCTGATGATATGTTTTGCATTATCCACTTCCACCGGTGTAATGGGCGTTGGGATCTTCTGAATCACAGCCAACCCTTTCTGTCGGTAAAATTCATTGGTATAGTTAATCACCGTTTCAAAAGAGCTTCCCCGCAGCCCTCGGCTATTCCAATAACCCATGGCCTTTCCCCCTATGGCAAAGCATTAAAACTGCATCGTCTCCCGTCCAGCAGCCGCTTCGGCCATTAGCTCCGGCAGCGCTTGCAAATGCCGCTCCATCGCTTCGATCACAGACCGCTTTGGCTTTGTTTCCGGATGTTTGGCTACAAATACGGTGCAGCAGTCCTCATAAGGCTCAATGGAGGTTTCAAAGGTGCCGGTCTTTTTGGCCAAATCTACAATTTCCTGTTTATCCATACCGCACAATGGCCGCAAGATAGGCAGCTGCGTTGCTGAAGAGATAGCTTCAATGGCGGGCACTGTTTGACTGGCAACCTGCCCCACACTGTCCCCCATCACCAACGCTTGTGCTTTTTGCTCCAAAGCAATCTGCTCCGCCGTATGCACCATCGCTCGTTTTAAAAAGATGGTCAGCTTTTCTTCCGGCACATGGTCCAACAGATATAACTGCACCTTTGTAAAATTCACCACATGAAGCGTAAATCCTCCAGTAAATCCAGCTAAGATCTTCGCCAGGCTTTCTACTTTCTTTTTTGCCCGCTCACTGGTATAAGGCGGTGTATGGAAGTAGACCCCTTCTACCTCTACCCCCCGTTTCGCCATCAAAAACGTGGCCGTTGGGCTATCAATGCCGCCAGATAACAGGCTGATCGCCTTACCAGAAGAACCATAAGGCAGCCCACCCCAGCCGGGCACAAAAGAGGTGTAAAGGTAAACATGGTTTCGAACCTCCACATATAGGGTCTGCTGAGGATGATGCACGTCCACCGTCAGCTGAGGCAGCGCCGCCAGCACAGCCTCGCCCACTTCGGCTGAGATGGCATTGGAATCTAGAGGATATTTTTTATTGCCCCGCTTTGTCACCACTTTAAAAGTGCTGCTGTGGCCATCAAACTGCTCCTTCATCAAATCACAAGCCGCCGCCCGAATCGCCTCAATGGCATCATCGGTCAGTTTCCAACCGGGACAAGCGCCTAAAATGCCAAAAATACAGGTGATCCGCGGAAGCAGCACCTCCCAATCCATTTCTGCTCCCCGGCTTTCCACCACTAACCGGCCCTGCTCCAGGGCCACATAAAAATTGCCAAAGGGATCAATATTTTTTCGGATCGCCTTCACAAGGCGAGCCACAAAAAGCTTCCGGTTGTTACCCCGCATAGCAATTTCCCCGTATTTGACAATAATCACTTTTTCTCTCATATCTTTCTCCTAGCGTTTTCGATGAAAATGACGCAGCACCGGCACAATCTCCGCTAAGGCCATAGCGCACTGTACTGCCTCTTGTTCCGTATTTTCCCGGCAAAAGCTAAAGCGCAGGCTGCCAGTGATCTCTTCCTCCGAAAGTCCCAATGCTGAAAGGACGCTGCTTTGCACCTTCTTTTTCGTATTGCAGGCGCTGCCCGCAGAAGCATAAATGCCTTTTTCCTCCAGCGCATTTAAAAGCACCGGCCCGCGCAGGCCTGAAAACCGCAAATTCAGTACATAGGGGCTTGACTCTTCCAACGAAGGGCCATTGAGGAAAACATCCTCCAAACGAGAGGAAACCTCCTGCCAAAGCCGCTCTTTTACCCTGCGCACTTGAGATGTATGGTGTTCCAAATCCTCATAGCTCCGTTTTGCCGCTAAGGCCAATGCTGCCGCCCCTGCCGGGTTTTCTGTGCCAGGCCGCTGGCCCCATTGATGGCCGCCGCCAAAAAGAATGGGCCGGGTCAGCAAGCCCTTTCTGCGATAAAGAAAGCCCAATCCCTTTGGTGCATGAAATTTATGGCCGCTGGCGCTGAGCAGATCAATGTGGGTGTGTCCCACATGGATGGGCATTTTGCCAAAGGCCTGCACTGCATCCACATGATATACCGCATCAGAATGTTCCCGAATGATCTTTCCCAATGTTTCCACATCCTGCACAGCGCCTGTTTCGTTATTGACAAGAATTGTGCTGACTAAAATAGTATCCGGCCGCAACGCGGCAAGAAGATCCTCCGGCCGCACCCGGCCAGCTTCATCCACCGGCAGTATTTCCACGGTGAACCCTTGTTTTCTCAGCTGCTCATAAGGCATCAATACGGCTGGGTGTTCCACCGGCGTTGTCAGCACATGCCGGCCCCGCTTAGCATAGGCCGCCGCCGTACCAAAAATCGCCCAGTTATTACTCTCTGTGCCGCCGCTAGTAAAAAAAATTTCCTCCGGGCTTTGGGCATGGATCAAAGAAGCCAGCGTAGTTCTGGCTTTTTTGAGCACTTCCTCTCCCTCTATGGCCAATGGATTTTGGCTGGCTGGATTGGCGTAATACGTCAGCGCCATCTCTCCAAAGAGCGATACCACCTCAGGCAAAGGCCGGGTACTGGCCGCATTATCAAAATAAATCATTCTTCTTCCCCTTCCAGACGATCCAACATAATGGCCGTGATGGCCATGCCTGCTGTTTCTGTGCGTAAGATTCGCCGGCCTAGCGTAATGGGTTTGGCGCCGCTTTGCCGGGCTAACTCTGCCTCTGCCGGAGAAAATCCGCCCTCCGGACCAATGAAGCAGCCAATCCGCCGGCCGGCAAAGCCCTGAATTTCCTGTCGCAGGGTATGTTCCTGTTCCTTTTCATAGGCAAATAAACATAAATCCAACCCCTCGGCCTCTGCCAGTGCCTGCCGAAAGGTTTGTACTGCTGCCACTTCCGGCACAATGCCCCGGCCAGCTTGTTGAGCAGCCGCTTGGGCGATTTTTTGCCATCGCTCCCGTTTTTTAGCCCCATCCTTATCCGTTAAACGGACCACGGTATGCTCTGTGATCACCGGGACAAAGCGAACCGCTCCTAATTCCGTACATTTTTGTAAAATCCATTCCATTTTATCTGCTTTTGGCAGGCCTTGATACAGCGTCAGTTGGGTTTTCGGCTCGGATTGAGAAGGCTGAATGCGTAAAATCTCGGCCTCCACTTTCGCCCGGTCCGCCGCAACAATGCGGCAAAAATAATCTGTTCCCGCTCCATCACATACCTCAATGACTTCTCCAGGCTTTACCCGCAGTACAGAAAAAAGATGATGGGCGTTATCCCCGATCAATGTGACTGTCTTTCCGCTAATTTGATCAGAAGGCACAAAATATCTCGGCATATCTCATCCCTCATACCGGCTGGCCAAAGCCACCCAGTCTTTCTCCTGCTTGCGCTCTAACAACGAAAATCCATTGGCTGTCAGTGCTGCTTTGACTTCCTCTTCCCGATCTGTGATGATGCCGGAGACCAAATAGATTCCGCCCTGACGGATCATTTGTGGCACCAGCGCCGTCAAAGGAATGATCACATCTGCCACGATATTGGCCGTTACCACATCATACGCTTGGCCGCGAAAACGGTCAAGCAGTGCCTGGTCGGAGAGGATATTGCCGGCCGTTACGGTGTATCTGTCTGGCGATATGCCATTTCGCGCCATATTTTCTTTCACCACATCGATGGCATTGGCGTCAATATCCACATCATCCGCATGGGCTGCCCCCAGCAGCAAGGCGGCAATGGATAAAATACCGCTGCCACATCCTACATCCAGCACCCGATCCTTTTCCCTCACAAAAATCTCCAGTTCTTCCATACAGCATCGTGTTGTCTCATGGGCCCCTGTGCCAAAAATATGTCCCGGATCGATCTGAAGTACCATTCGGCCTTGGGCATCTTCTAGCTGTTCCCAACTGGGTTTTAAATAGAGTTTTTGGCCTACGGGAAATGGCTTAAAATACTTTTTCCAATTATTGGCCCAGTCTTCTTCCTTCACATTTTTCATTGTCATTTCAAGGCTGCCCAGATCCACGCCACCCTCGCGGGTTTTGGCTAACGCCAGCTGGGCGCGCACCGCCGCTAGCGTTTCTGCGCCATGTAGGTTATCCCGCACAAAAAACGTGATCCCAGCCGGATGTGCCTCCTGTTCTTGCGCCAATCCATCCTCCATATAATCCCAGTTTCGCTCCGGATCGATCATAAAGTCATGAAACTCCGCCGGATCATGAACAATAAACCCAGTTAAACCGCAATCCAGTAGCAATCCGCCTAAAGCATCCAAGCCTTCCTGGGTGGTTTCCACAAAAATCTCCAGCCAATCCATCTTGCTATCCCTCCTGTTTCATTTTTTGAATCCAGTCACGGTCCTGCTGACTGACCTGCCGGCTTTCCATGATTTTTTGATAGGTTCGCCGCAAGGTGCCGCGTTCCAGCGGCCCAGTCAAAAGCCACTGCTTCGTCTTTGCAGGAAAGGCCACAAAAGCCATACTCACGCCCCAGGCCACCGCCATAGACACATAATATTCCTCTGTCGGCACCTGCCCATATGCCGCTAATACCTCGTCCAACCATTCTTCCTTAAGAAAATGGCTTAAAGCAAATACCGCTGCTGCCCGCCGGTCATACACCGCCGGACTATCCCAATAAGGCCGCAAAAATGCCCAAACCTCCTGATGATCCTCCGCCGTCTTAACTGGGAAACTGCTGGCCAGGCAATCACACACTGCCCAATTATCCACATAGGGCAGCAGCTGCTTCAGCGCTGCTAACCGCTCGGACATCGCCGTCTTTGCCGCTCCCAATACCATAGCGGCCAATAGTTTTTCTTCATGGGAGAGGGCTTGCGGTGGGTTTTTCCATACTTCTGTCAGGTAAGCCAGCCCATTGGCACGGGCTATAGCCTTTGCTTTGACACGGAGTTTTGGCATTCTCACACCATAACAAAAACCCAAGCCGGGAATCAGCTTTTGCGTGAAAGTCCGGTATGATTCTTCCCCTTCCTGCTGTAACCATACTTGCAGTTTTGTTTCCTCCATGTCTCCCGCTCCTTTTATGGCATACTATTTTTATTATACACTTTTTTTCCCTCTCTGTCATCCTCTTATCCTTTCAACTCTTTTTTCGATGCGCAATCATAAAAAACCTTCCTCTCTTCCAAATTAGGGGGAACAGATACCGACTATGTTAATCGATAGGGAAAAGTAGCAAAATGTTATCACAGAAATATCCCTTTTGATCTGTTAAAAAAGGCCAAACGGGCAAACTAAAAACCAGGTGGCTTGTTTGTCTGTTTATCGTATTTTCTGATAAAGCGACAAACCATTTTACCATTCCTGTGGCAAATCATTACTGCGATACTTGAGGCGAACACTGCAGGACAAAGATGTCATAACCATCCGATTTCATATGGATAGGGCATTTTTAAACACGCCATAAAGCAAAAACCCCATCATTTTAGTTACGAGATAAAGACATTCCTCCGCCTTACACCAAAATTATCTACAAAATAAGTCCCTGAAACACCTGGCCAATGCTAAGGCTGCAAGACAATTCTGCTGCCGTAAAACGCCAAAAAAGCCGCTTCAGCCCATCAGCTGAAACGGCTTATCTATTTTTTAGTGCAAAGAAAGGATCTTCTTTGCTGCCTTACACAGAGGATATCCAATCGCCCCGATCAATGCCGCCTTAATCAGATTAAACGGCCCAACCGCCAGCACCACCAGCGTCTTTAAATCCACCACATGGGGATTGATGGCCTTTGCCATTTCCACAAAGGACGCCACAGGCGTTCCAAAGGCTACAGAGAAGGCAGGAATCAAAATATAGTAGTTAAACACGCAAGCTACCACTACCATACATGCCGCTCCCAGCACCAGTCCTTGCAAATAGCCGGCTAGGCTCTTTTTTCTTTGGTAGCAAAAGCCAAGAGGCAGCACCAGGGCAATGCCCACCAAAAAATTGGCCAACTCACCCACACCGGCTGTACTGGTCTGGAAAAGGTGCAGCAGATTCTTAACCAGCTCTATGAGCATTCCTGCTAAGGGGCCCATGGTCACTGCTCCCACCAATGCCGGCAAATCGCTAATATCTAACTTCAAAAAGGACGGAAAAATCGGCAACGTCAGTTCAAAAAGCATCAGCACAATCGATATTGCTGAAAGCATTCCTATCTTCACCACTGTCTTTGTGTCCATTTGCTTACGGCTATGCCGTTTCACGGCTGCAATTTGTTCCATAGCTGTTTCCTCCTTATCAAACGGATGTGTGGAAACAACGTCCTTCCCTTGCCCATAAAAAACGCCCGGAAAACTCTTCCGGGCGTCATCAAACGGTTTTACAGGCAAACAAAGCCATCGCTTTGCTTTCGTCTTCTCCCATCCAGACTATACTGTCGGTTTTGGAATTACACCAAATCAGCCGCTGCTGCAGCTCGTGGACTATACCACCGGTCGGGAATTACACCCTGCCCTGAAGAACGTTGTCATCATTTGATTTTAGTATATCATATTTTTTTCTGCTGTCAAGCCTTTCTCCTCAGCCCACTTGTTCCACCAATTTCCGCAGGGCATCCTTGGCTTCATCCGGAAGCTTATCATAACCGCCTTTCGCTTCATCTCTGGAAAGAACAAACTGAAGCCGGTCATTCATGCGGGCTCGAAGCACGTTTTTATATTCCTCATCCTCCCAATTGGGCACAAAGCCATCGATTTCCATAATCTCAAGCCCCGTAAAGTTCCCCCAGGGATGGAAACTTCCCTTGCCTTCCACAATGGTTTCCACACAGCCCAGCGTCACTTCTTTCGGAATCTTTTTGTCCATGAAAAAGCCTGTGTTGAGGATGTAGCAATCCACATTCCGCTCCGCAAACAGCTCCTTAAACTTCTCATAGTCCCCAGCCAGCGGATAGGTGCGGAAGGGATTTGCATAGCTTTCAAACACCAATGCATCTGGGTCCACGCCAGGCGCCAAACGCTCCGCCGTGGTCCGTTTGGTCGCCAACGCTGCTCCCATCACAGAAGAAAGCACTGGGCCATCCACCTTCAAAATGGGCGGCAGGGCAGGATCTTTCATCAACCAGAAAATAGCATTAATGGGTTCATCCAATTTATCCACACGGTTGGGGCTCCAAAGTTTGCTCTTAATGGCGCGCCCATTACCATTACGCAGGTCTTCCGTTACCAATACCACATGGCCCTGATCATCCAACGTAGCGCCTACGTTCTGCACCGACAGCAGATATTTATTATCCGGACTGACCATGGGATAATCCTGGGTCTTATCGAAATAGGACGGCTCCAAAGCCACAGAAGAACCATCTTTAGTCGAAATGATAAACGCATCATCATGCAGCACGGTTACATCATACTTGCCCCCATGTTTTGCATGGGTAATGGTAGATTTGCCAGAACCGGATAAGCCAAATACGCCCACCACAAATTTTTCTCCGCCAGGCAGGTTATAGCGTTTTTGGCCGCCATGGCAGGAAGCATAACCATTGCGGTTTGCAATTCCCCATGCCAATGTCAAGGTGCCTTTTTTCAACTCTCCAAAATACCGCAATCCCAGCACACAGGCACAGTTATGGGTCGGGTCAAAAAAGGCCAGTCCTAAAGGATAATCTGGATGACTCCAATCTGGATCTGCAAAGAAATAGATGTCTCCTTCATTTTCATACTTTTTGGACCGCTCATACATCTTTGCATAAGTGTCGTTGATGTATTGGAAATTCAGCATCCAATTATACAGCAGCGTTTCATGGGTTTCCGGAATAAGCAAATGGGCTTTGATCATAAAATCTTCATTTAAACCGATGTATGCCTGCGCATGATACATTTTTTTCTTCCTGGTATCATAAATGGCATCCCGAATTTCGCCCACAATCTTTTTGACATCCACACCCGGTTCCCCGGCAATGCGGCGGGCAGCGGCAGTCCGGCCTGTGATGGTGCCATCGTTAAAGAGGATCACCTTGCTGCCTTCATCCAGCCCCACTTCTTCCGGCCGTTCCACTGGCAAATCCGTCACAATCGCCCCAGGGGCTTTTTCTGCTAATTTGTAACATTCTTTTAAAGAATTCACCTTTACTACATTGTTACCATAAAACGCTGTTTCAATGGTGGTTCTGGCCATGGAAAGCAGCGGATTATTCGCCCGAATTTCCTCCCAAGTGTAGCCAATTTTCGTTGACATGACTTTCTCCCCTTCCTACGTGCAAAGACCTCCTTGTCTTTGCGAAAAACAGCTGTTGATTTATTGCATATCTTCTATCATTTTTTCCAGTACCTTCAGCGAATTTTCAATGGCTACTGCTTTAAAATCTTCATAGCTCATGCTGCCGTGATCGTCCGCTGCATCGCTGATGGAGCGCAAGATCACAAAAGGTACTTTATTCACATAACAAGTATGGCCTACGGCCGCCCCTTCCATTTCCACGCAGTCTCCGTGGAATTGTTTTTTTAAATACTGTTTCTCCTGGTCGCTGGCAACAAATTTATCCCCACTAACGATATGCCCTTCCAGCACCTGTTTCCCTTCCAATACTTTTGCACTGTCCAGGGCAAGGCGCACCAAGGTTTCATCTGCTGGAAAGATACTCACTTCCATACGGGGGATGGTGCCAGCGGGATCCCCCAGCGCAGACGCGTCCATATCCCATTCCTGCACGCTTTTAGAAACCACAATATCCCCGATATGGATGCCATCAGCCAAACCACCGGCTACCCCAACATTAATCACTGCATCCACGCCAAAGTGATCGATAAGCAGCTGGGCACAAATGGCGGCGTTTACTTTGCCAATACCGCTTTGCACTACCACCAGCTGCTTGCCGGACAGGGTTATCATATAAAAATCCATAAAGCCAATGGTTTTGGCTGTGATCTGCTCTCCTTTTTGCCGTAAGGCTGCCACTTCTTCTTCCATGGCGCCAATAATCCCGATGGTCTGCATTCGTCTGTTCTCTCCTTTGTCTATCCTGCAATCAGTTTCTATTTTTCGGTTCAGATTTCGTATCCTTTTTCGAAAAAACAATTAAAATTAATTGTATCTTACCACATTTCTATGCTAAGATACAATAGAAAAGCAGAGTTTTTTGAAAGGAGCCTCAGTTTTGAAACCTCTGATTGGTTTAACGGTTACCGAAGATACACAAAACGACTGCTATCGCCTGCATTTGGATTATTGTCGTCTGATCCGTAGATTTGGCGGCATTCCGGTGCTTTTACCGCCAGTGTCTGCTCAGGACATACCATCTCAAGCCGCGCCTCTTTCCGGCATTTTATTGACCGGCGGCGGCGATTTGCACCCTGCGCTGCTGGGTGTTCTGCCCTCTCCTAGCTGGGGTGAAACAAATCTGGCATTAGATCGTCATGCCCTTTTCCTGGCCCGATTTACCTTAAAAAATAATATTCCCGTTCTGGGCATCTGTCGCGGAATGCAAGTGCTGGCGGCAGCAGCAGGAGGAACACTGGCCTCAGATATTGCTGAAGTTTTTTCCTCTCCCCTCTGCCATGTCCAAAAGAGCAGCCGAAAAGAAACATGTCACCCTGTTTTCCTGCGGCCCCATACAAAGCTTCATTCCATCATCGGACGCAACTCATTTTGGGTCAATTCTTTTCATCATCAAGCCGTCCTTTCCTGCGGTTCTTGCTTTCGGGCGGCAGCCTATGCGCCAGATGGCGTTTTAGAAGCACTAGAAAAAAAGACGGGCTTTGCCCTGGGTGTACAATGGCATCCGGAGCGAATGGCTGGACGATTAGAGACTCGGCAGCTTTTGGCTGCTTTTTTCACAGCTGCCCGCCGCTATGACCCTTTTTCGGGCAAAAAAGCAACACCGCATCATTAGGAAAGGAGTGTTCTTATGCAGCCTGATGCTCTTCCCACTGGCGCAGACCTGGCCGCCTCTGTGGTGGCATTTTTCACTGCCGGCTTTTCAAAATTAATCACCTGTGGCGTGATTATTCTGATTTGTCTTTTGGCCGTACGCATCAGCACCTTCCTGATCCGGCGTTTTTTTGAAGGCCGGATCGCCCAAAATCGCCATGTGGATACTGCTAAAGCCAATACATTAGGATCCATCGTTTCCAGTATTGCTTCTTATGCCATTTATTTTGTCGGCATCTGCTCTATCCTCATCGAGTTGGGCGTGCCCAGTACCTCGCTGGCAGCTGTACTGGGCACTGGAACCGTGGCCATTGGTTTGGCCGCTCAAAACGTGATTAAAGATATCATTGCCGGTTTCTTCATCCTATTAGAGGATCAATTTTCAGTGGGGGATACCATTTCTACCCAAGGACTCACAGGCACAGTAGAAGAAATTTCCATCCGTGCCACCCGCATCCGTGCTGATGATGGTACGCTTCATATTATCCCCAATGGCTCCATCACCATTGTCAGCAATATGAATAAAGAATTTATCACTGCCATTGTGGAAACAGACGTGGCTTATGAAGAAAACCTGGGTCATGTCTTTGATGTCCTACAGGATGAAATGGAAAAAACTTCCGATCTAGAAGGCTTACAGCAAACGCCGGTTTTGCTGGGGGTTACAGCTTTGGGCGCCAATGGTGTAACGCTGCGCATCACAGCAAAATGTGAACCCGGGGCCAAATACCGCATTGAGCGGGAGCTGCGCTTGCGCATCAAAAACCGTTTGGATCAGGAATCCATTTCTATCCCCTACCCCCAATGTATGATACACTTTGCAGAAAAGGAGTAATCGATATGGACTATACCATCGGCGATATTGTACAAATGAAGAAAAAGCATCCCTGTGGCGGCGATCAATGGGAGATTCTGCGGGTTGGCATGGATTTTCGTATCCGCTGCACCACCTGCGATCATATGGTGATGCTGCCGCGGGCAAAATTTGAAAAAAACGTCAAAAAAATCATTCAAAAAGGGGAAGGTGCGTCCCATGAGTCGGCGTGGTAAAATCTTTTTGGTCATACTGGCAGTGTTGACCTGTCTATGCACTGCCTGCACCACCAAAACGAATCCCCCCTCTGCTGCACCCATCACACCTGCTGCTTCGTCACAGCAGGATGCTTCTTCTGCTGCGCCGTCTGATGATGAACCATTGCCCCAACCCGCCCTTGATCCCCAAGCCTTGGCATCATCTTGGGCTGAAGAAACAGCAAAAGCAATGTCCTTAGAGGCCTTGGTGGGTCAGCTCTTTTTTGTTCGTCATCCAGACCAAAATGCACTGGAAGATCTGGCGGAATATCAATTTGGGGGATATCTCTTTTTTGCCCGGGATTTTGAAAACCAAACCCCGGATTCTTTCCGCGCCCTGGTTCATGAATATCAGCAAAAAAGCTCCCTTCCGCTGCTGCTGGGCGTAGATGAAGAAGGCGGCAATGTGGTGCGGGTCAGCAAATTTTCTGCCTTTCGCTCCGAACCTTTTCCTTCTGCCCAAACTTTATTTGCCTCGGGCGGCTATGATGCCATTTCAGACGATGCTGCGGAAAAAAGCCAGTTTTTAAAGGCGCTTGGGCTAAATGTCAACTTTGCCCCCGTCTGTGATATTTCCACCGATCCGGCAGACTATATCTATTCCCGTGCCTTTGGCCAGGATGCTGAAGGAACCAGCCAATACGTTTTTTGCGTAGTCTCAGCCATGAAAGAGGCACAGATTGGTGATGTGCTAAAGCATTTTCCCGGCTATGGACAAAACACGGATACCCATACCAATGTTGCCTATGACCATCGCTCTTTAGATGAACTGCGGCAAAACGACCTTCGTCCCTTTGCCGCAGGTATTGCCGCCGGAGCCGACAGTGTGTTGGTTTCCCATAACGTGATCTGCGCCGTAGATGAAACCATGCCTGGCTCACTCTCTGCTCCTGTCCACGACTTGCTGCGCCAAGAGCTGGGTTTTGAAGGCGTTATTTTAACAGACGATCTGGCCATGGCTGGCTCCAGTGGATTTTCTGAGGAAAATGCCGCTGTGCTAGCCTTCCAAGCCGGCAATGATATGGTAGTAACCACCGATTACAAAACGGATATCCCCGCCGTGGTGCAAGCTGTGCAAGACGGCCGTTTGAGCCGCAGCACACTAGAGCAGCACGCACAACGGGTACTCATCTGGAAAATTCATCTAGGTTTAATTGACCCTGATACGTTTGAATCCTGAGAGGAAGTCATCTGTATGAAAACGCATCCGAATTTCTATTCCATCGGAGAAATGGCACAACTGGGCCGCATCCCCATTAAAACACTGCGGTATTATGATGAAATCGGATTACTGGTTCCCAGCTATCGAGATCCGCAATCCAATTACCGCTACTATACCGAAGACCAGCTGCCTATGCTCTATATCATACGAAAACTAAAATCCTTCGGCTTTTCCCTGGAGGAAATCCGGCATCTGTTGAAAACGCCGGATATCACCGTAGTACTGCGTCAGCTGGAGGGCCGGTCTCGGGAATTAAAAGAAAAAATCGCCTCCTTAGAAAGTCTGAACCACGATTTGGAAGCAACTATCGCACGAATGAAGATGGGCTCTTCCTTTATCAGCAGTTTTAACAGTTTTGATCATCCCGCTGCCAAAGAACGGGATCATTGGGATGAGATTTTGGTGGAAAATATTCCCCTATATAACTGTATCTATACCCGCCGTTTAGAAACAGAATATCAAACGCCTTCTGTGGCCATCAACCGTTGGGCTCAGCTGCTGGATTTAAGCCACCGCCATCGGTTACGGACCATTGGCGCCATTACTAGCACATATCATAACCCACCATTAGATCAATTTTGGAAAAACGAATGTGATTTAGAGGTTTCTTTGGCTGTGTTTGAGGCGCTTGACGCTCCCTTTTTTAAAGTCAGCGGCGGTTATCAAGCCGTTACCACCATTCATGTGGGCAGCCATGATTCCCTCATCCATAGCCATGTGCGGGCCATCCGATGGATCAATGCCAATGGCTATGAGATCAGCGGCCCCATTAGTGATCAATACATCATCTCTCCCTTCGATGTGACCAACAAAGAGGACTATGTCACGAAGGTCCTCATCCCTGTCACTCCCATCAAAGACGAACAAAAAACACATGACCATAGCTAAAACCAGCGGCCTGCTTCGCCTTGTATTTGGAAAGACCATAAAGTGTCTCCCTCCGGAATACGTCTTTCCGGCCATTCAAACAGGCAAAGATGCTGCATCAAACAAGAGAAACCTCTCTGCTATCCCCAGTTATATATTACTGGGGCTTTTTTAAACAGAAAAATCCCCTTCCATCAGGAAGGGGATGAAAAGAAAATCGCATCCTAAGGTGATTTTCTAATACAAAATGGGGTAAGGATGTACGCTTTTTTCAAAACGATCAACGCCCCGCCCAAAGGAAGGGGCGCCATTTAAAGGAATCAGCAAAGCACTGCTTCCCGCCGCCTCAGCACTAGAGGATGGCATTATTCCCCTTTTCCCCGCCAATCAAACGTCATGACAGGGAGCATTATTGGGGATATTTTTCCGGGAAAAAGAGACGCAACACTTTTTCATCATTCGGCTTGCCCAGCTTTGCACCCACCAAAAATGCCACTAGCCCTACGCCAATGCCTAACACAATATTATGGGCTCCGCCCAAATTCCAGTTAAAAATATAGGCTAAACAGTAGGAACCCAGTCCTGCTATGCCGCATGCCAAAGCGCCTGCCCGGTTTGCTTTCT
>CAJFIN010000040.1 GCA_904381335.1 Candidatus Neoanaerotignum galli
GCCTTGGAGTTTTTCAGGAATCACCCGAATCTCCACTTCCTGTTCCCGGCCGCCCACGATGGTAGCAGATGCCGCGCCTTCAATCTTTTCAAATTCCGGCGCCAGTTCTTCTTCCATCAGTGTATTTAGCTCTGCCTTATCCAGCGTATCGCTCTGGGCGCCAATGATAATGGAGGACAAACTGTTAATATCAATCTTTAATACCAGCGGTTCGCTGGCATCATCCGGCAGGGTGCTTTTCACCATATCGATCTGCTCCCGCATATCGATGGCCGCCATATCCACATCGGTTCCGTCTACAAACTGCACCATGATCATGGATGAATTGGCAGAGGAAGTAGAAGTAATGGTATCCACATTAGAAACCGTGCCCAGCGCCTCTTCCAATGGTTCTGTAATCAAGCTTTCCACTTCTTCCGGCCCGGCCCCTACATAAGTGGTGGAGACCACCGCAATGGGAATATCCATGGAAGGCATCAAGTCAATGGGCATACCCGTCATCGCAATGAGACCTGCTCCTACAACAATCAGCAGGATCATCATTACCGTGACAGGCCGCTTAATGGAAATTCTTGAAAACACGGCTTATTCCTCCTTTGCGTCCGTTTCAGAAGCATCAGCTGATGCGGCCGCGTTCTCACTTGGTTCGGTAGCAGCAGTCTGTGTGGCTTCTCCATCCCGGGCTACGACACGCACTTCCTGCCCATCTTCCACATAGTTTTGACCGCTGACAATCACTGCATCTCCTTCTGTCAGCCCTGTAAGTACCTGTACTTGCGTACCCGTATCAATACCCAATGTCACAGGGGTACGCACCGCTTTGCCGCCTTCTTCGATGTAAACATAATTTTCATCTCCGGTGGTCAAAATTGCATCTCTGGGCAGCACAATGGCATCGCCGCCTTCTTCTTTGGTCAGGCTGACTTCTGCAAACATCCCTGTTTTTAAGTCGCCCGCAGCATTATCCAAAGAAATCTCCACACCATACATGCCGGCGGCATTGGCAGCAGGATGAATCAGTGTCACTGTACCGGTCATATCCTCACCGGCAGAAGCGCCTACTTTCACCAATACTGTGTCCCCTAAAGCGATCTGGTTTACCGTCTCTTCCGAAACGTTAATATCCACTTTCATCACCGAGGTGTCCTCAATGGTAAAAGGCGCTTGTGCAGAGCTCATCAGTGTGCCGGCAGTGACATTACAAGCAGTAACTACCCCAGAAATGGGACTGGTCACAGTGGCGTCCCGCAAAGATTTCTGAGCTGAAGCGATTTGCGCCTGCACTGCGTTTGCCTGTGCTTGTGCTGCTTCTAAAGATGCCTGCGCTTTTTGCGTATTTTCTTCGATCATCTGGCCGCTGGTAAGATCATAGCTGCTTTTTGCCTGATCGTAAGCATTTTGCGCATTTTTATAAGCATCTTCTGCCGCAGTCATATCTGTTTGGCTTACAAAGCCCTGTTCAAAGAGGACTTTCGTATTTTCATAGGTGGTTTTGGCAGTATCCAAAGCCATCTGTGCATTATCCAGGGCTGTTTTTAAGCTTTCAATCTGGATTTGTGTCTGAGCACCGTTTACCGTATCCAAACTGGTCTGGGCTACTTTCACATTGGCTAAGGCCGATTCATAAGACGCCTGCAGCTGGGCGATATTATTGCGAATCGATTCCGTATCCATTTGGAAGAGTACATCTCCCTTTTCCACTTGGTCGCCGACATCGTAATTGACCTGAGCTACCATGCCGCTCACTTGGCTAAAGACGCTGACGGTCTCATTGGGCGCCACCGTACCAGAATAAGTCGAGTCATTACCGATTTCCTCCGCCGTAGCCGTTTGTGTCTCCACAGCGGTAAGCGCCTGGGCCGTTGCGGCGGCCGGCTCCGTTTCCTCTTGGGAAGAACCGCAGCCGGCCAAACCGATCACAGCGGCCATAGAAAGAGCCACAAGCTGAAACTGCACTTTCATTTTTTTGTCCTCCTGTCCTCTTCGATGCGCTGCATGACCAGATATAGCTCCGAAACGCCTTGGCAAAAATGGTGCTGTGTCTGTTCATCCCAGCTTTGAAACATTTCCATAAAACGATTGGTCAGGCACGTCTCCAGATGGTCTGCTTCTTGCTGACCCTGCTCCGTGGGATACCAATAGACGATGCGTCCATCCTGCGGATCTTTTTCCCGCCGGATATAGCCTCGTTTTTCCAGCTTGGATAACGTAATCGACAGACTGCTTTTCGATGTACCTAACAGCGCCTCAAGCGCTGAAAGCGTAGGGTGATCCATCAGACGTAAATCCCGAATGATCCGCAGCTGCACCCGGGTTAGCGCACTATCTTGCCGGCCGTTTTTACTAAACTGCACGCCGGAAGAGATCTGTTGAACCAGCGCTTCTTCGATAGCAACCATCCGCTCGATTAGTTCTTTGCTTTGTTTTGTATCCATGCCTGCCCCTCTTTCGTTTTTCCTCCGCAAAAGATTTTATTATAAAATCTTTAAACTGTCAAGGAATCATATTTAGATACGCGAATTAGTGAAAAAGGTATGCGCAATCCAAAAAATTCCTAAAAAGTTTTCTCTTGCTTCCTGTTAGCCTAACACCATCGGCTGCCGAGACTCTATTTGCGCCCTGTTTTGTCCCATTTTAGCCCAGCATCTATTGCTGCATCATACTTTGGTTTTGGAGGGTCCGGTTTGCTTTCCTATGGCCATTATGCTGTTTTCGTTGCTGTACATTGTTTCCCCAAACCTACATTCATTTTCCATCTGGCAAAAGGGCTCTTTTTCTGAAGGTTGTGCCACAAAAACGAAAAAAAGACCTGCGGCTTCTTCTGCCACAGGTCTAGTTTTCAGTTATTTCTCGTCATGGTCATACCGAACTTCCATAAGCATCAATCCTCGAGCAGGGAGCGTGATTCCAGCTAAAGACCGGTTTTTCGCCTCCAGCAGAGGCTGCATACTCTCTGCTGGTCGTTTTCCCTCTCCCACTTCCAGCAATGTGCCGCACAAAATTCGCACCATCTGATATAAAAAGCCATTTCCCCGCACCCAAATGGCTACCTTTGGACCTTTTTGATCTATGTCAATGGCATAAATAGTGCGGACAGTGCTTTTCTTTCCCGGCCGGGCCGCGCAAAAGCTCTGAAAATCATGCTCGCCAAGAAATAGAGCCGCCGCCTGCTCCATCGCGCTGATATCCAGCGGAGCAGGGCTTTGAAAATAATACCGTCCGGATAATACGTTTGGCACAGTGCTATTCCACACCCGGTAGCAATACGTCTTTTCCTTTGCAGAAAATCGGGCATGAAACGCCGGTTTTTCTATCGAAACAGCTACAACGCCAATATCTCTGGGAAGCCGGCGGTTCACCTCTGTCAAAAGAGTTTCTGGCTGCCATGTCTTTTGGGTATGAAAGTTTGCCTTCTGGCCCGCCGCATGGGCCCCTGCATCGGTGCGGCCGGAGCCAATCAGCGTAATGGGTTCATCACACAGCTGCGTTAATATGGTTTCTAAGCGCCCTTGGATGGTGTTTTTTGTATTGCCTTGCTTTTGCCATCCATCATATCGAGTGCCTTCATACTGTAAGGTCAGACAATAATTATTCATCTCATTTCAGCTCCGATTCCTGAATGATACCCTGGCGATAGGCCACCAGCAAGGCTTCCAGATCACTAATATTTTCCCGCAGCTGTTTCCCAATATCCGTATTCATCACTCGGATCCGCTCTTGAGAATATTGTAAGGCCACCGTGGAAGAAAGAATGTCCTTTTCCTCGGCAATGGCTTTTTCCGTACTTTCAAACGGCTCATGGCTGACCAGCACCAAACCATGGGAGTTATAAATCAGCGTGTAGCCGGCAATGCCCGTTTCCTTCTGATACGCTTTGGCAAACCCGCCATCAATCACAAACAGCCGGCCGTTAGCCTTAATGGGGCTTTCCCCCTTTTTCACCTTCACCGGCACATGGCCGTTGATGATGTGGCTATGCTCTGGGTCAAGGCCAAAGTCCCGCAGGATCTCCTTGCACACTTCTTCCTGGTTTCTTAAAACATAGAAGGGGTTCTTTTCTTCCACATGGCTTTCGGGATCATCAATAAAGTAACGCTCAAAGGTGGTCATCTTCTTTTTCCCAAACACGGGGCTGTCTTCTCCGCACCACATATACCAGATCAGATCCATGCAGGCCCGTTTGCCCTCAGAATGTGCCCGGTTAAAGTACCCTTCCCGCACAGCCCGATCCACCGCATCAAAATATTCCCGTCCGGATAAACGCTCCCCACGGAAAGAAACGGTCTTTAAAGTGCCGTCTTCATTCATCGGAATACAGCCGTGGAAAAGTAAATTAGAATTAAAACACTTGTACAGCGTGCCTTTTGTGTATAAGAACCGGATATGCTGCTGCAGCCGGCGGCTGTTGAGGAAAGAAGATTTGATTTTGTTCATCACTTCTTCCTCCTCCTGGGTCAATTCGTAAGGATTTTGCGGATCGACTGTGGGGAAGTTTGTATCGTTTAGGGCATATTCCTTTCCTTCCACCGTCACAGTTCCCTTTTCCAAATCCATCTGGCCCAGCAGCAGCCGTTTTTCCATATGAAACTCCGGATGCCGAAGGATGATCTTAGCTTCTTCTTTAAACTGCATAATGGCAATGGCTTTGTGCATTTTTGCAATCAAACGGGCATCTTTATCGCTTAGGATATCCTCTGGTGCAATTTTGGGCATAAAATGTTCGCAGGGATCATCCCCATACACCTCCATGGCAAACGTGGCCAACGGAATCAGGTTAATCCCATAATCTTCCTCAATGGTATCCAAATTTGCATACCGAGCTTGGATACGCAGCACATTGCAGATCAGCGCCTGGCATCCCGCTGCCGCTCCCATCCAGGACAAGTCATGGTTGCCCCATTGAATGTCCACCGAATGGTAGTGCATCAATAAATCCATGATCTTCGCCGCTTTTGGGCCACGGTCATAAATATCCCCTATGACATGGAGCTGATCCACCGCCAGCCGCTGGATCAGATGGGCCATAGCCACCACAAACCGGTCTGCTTGGTAAAGGCGAATAATGGTATCAATAATTTCCTGAAAATACCGTTGTTTATTGCTGTCATCCTTATTTTCATGCAGCAGCTCCTCCAGGATATAGGCATAGTCCGGCGGAAGGGCTTTCCGCACCTTGGAACGGCTATATTTTGAGCCCAACACCTTGCAAAGCGTCACCAGGCGGTTAAGCGTAATACGAAACCAATCCGCCATATCCGCCTCTTCTCGGGCCACCTGTTCCAGCTTTTGCTCTGGATAGTAGATCAGCGTGGCCAAAGAACGCATCTCGCCTTCGCGCATTTCCGTGCCAAACGTAGCTCGAATCTGATTTTTGATAACGCCAGAAGCATTGCGCAACACATGGTTAAAAGATTCATATTCCCCATGAATATCGCTTAAAAAGTGCTCTGTGCCCTTAGGCAAGTTTAAAATTGCTTCCAGATTGATAATCTCCGTGCTGGCAGCGTTAATATTGGGATACCGCTTTGCCAGCAGTTTCAAATACCGCAAATCCTCTTTGGGGATGGTGTTTTCTGCCGTCATACTCCTTCACTCCCTTAGCATTGCCTATTTTATTGAAACAAGACTTATCTGGTGGCAAGCCCCTCTTCTTTGATCGCCAACCGGTTGAGATAATAGAGGGTCATCACCACAGCGAAATAACTTTCCACTGCCATGGCGCAAACACCCACCAAAACCCCTGCCAGATAGGAACCGCCCAACAAAGAGGCCACCACATTAAGCACATAGCTGGCTGCATATCGCATCAAAAACAGACATACTGCCGCCAATGCGGTCTTCCAAAAAAAACCTTTGACTAAGAACATACTCCGCTTCAACGAGCCGAATACGCCTTTTTCTTCTAAGATTACAGCATATTCAAAAAAGAAAAATACAATGGCCAAATATAGCCCCGGCACCACAAAAAACACCAACCCAATCCCCACACACAGGATATAGACAATCACCGCTGGCACCACCACAAACCCCCGGGCAAAGCTCTGTTTGATAGCGCTAAACGCCCGGATCGGCACTCCCTTTAAACAGGAAGCAGTAGAGGCAGCCACTGCCATAATCAATAATGGCGTTAAAATCACATTTAATATCATAATGCCAAAAAACACTGCCAAAATGGCCTGCCACTGGGATGACTGAGCAAATCGGATCATATTCTGGGTGCTTTGCATCACCGTATCCATATCCACCTGCAGCATCAAATTCTGTAAATAGCTCAATCCTAGCTGCAGCACAATCTCAATGGGAAATCCCAAATACAACACAAGTTTGCCCAACGTCCGCCAGTGCGACCGGCATTCATTCACTGCCATCACCATTAGCTCCGTTAAGCGCAGTTCCCGGCGGGATAATTCATGTATGGAATGCATGTATTTCCTCCTTCATCTTTTGTCATCTGCCTTCATTATACTCGATTCTCCACAAAAAAGAAAGACATTCCCAATGGATTTCCAGTCATATTCCCGCCCTGTTTTACCATAGGATACCCCAGGAAGAATGGCTTCTGCTTGCGCCGGAGCCGATGCGAAAGGAGTTTCCTATCATGCTCATCCATACCGTTTCTGCAGGGGAAGATTTAGCCGCCGTAGCCGCTCAATACGGCCTTACTGCCGCTTATTTGGAACGTCTCAATCACTTACCAAACCCCGGCAACCTGGTGCCAGGTCAGACGCTCTTGGTCACGTCCCCTGCCATCATGCACACCACCGCGCCAGGCGAAAACCTCTATACCATTGCCGCCCTTTACGCTGTCACCACCACGCAGCTGCTGCGCAACAACCCTTTTTTGACCCAACGGGAGATCCGCACAGGCGACCGCCTAATCATTGCCTATGAAGGCCAACCCCAAAATGCCGCCATCCTTTTAGGCTATACGTATCCCACCATTTCCCCGGGCCCACTGCGGGAAATGCTGCCCTATTTAACCTACCTGTCCATCTTTACCACCCGCTTTTTGGCAGACGGCGCCCTGGTGCTGCCAAACGATGCGCCTTTGCTGGGCTTAGCCCGATCCATGGGCACAGGGCCTTTGCTGCATTTATCTAACGTGGATGAAACGGGCCGGTTTGACACCGCCTTGGCCCATACCATTCTCACAGATCTGACCATACAAGAAACCCTGTTGGATCAACTGCTCAACGTACTGTCCGCCAAAGCGTATGTGGGTGTGGATGTGGACTTTGAATTTTTGATGGCAGAAGATACCGATCGATTCGTCTTTTTTTTACGCCGGCTTCATGATCTGTTAAACAAAAACGGCAAAATACTACTAGCCGACCTGGCTCCAAAAAGCTACGATGACCAAAGCGGTCTGTTAGTGGAGGGACTGGATTATCAGGCCATTGGGGCGGCTGTAGATTATGTGTTTTTGATGACCTATGAATGGGGTTATGCCGGCGGGCCGCCCATGGCTGTTGCTCCCTTGCCCCAGATACAGGAAGTCCTGCGCTACGCCAGCCGGTCCATTGCCAAAGAAAAGCTTTTGCTTGGCCTGCCCTGGTATGGCTATCGCTGGTCTGTGCCCTATGCCCCGCAAAATCCTCCTGCCCAATCTCTTTCTCTGGATGACGCCATTTCTCTGGCTGCCCAACACCATGCTTCCATATCCTTTGATCTGGAAGCCAAGGTTCCCTATTATGACTTTGAAGAAGCGGGGGAAACATCTCTGGTCTTTTTTGATGATGTGCAAAGTATGTCCCTAAAAATTCATCAAACCAAGCTTTTTTCTCTCGCCGGCGCAGGCATCTGGAATATCACCCGGCCTTGGCTTCAGGGGTTTGCCCTGTTAAACCAGCAGTTGGCGCTGCTAAAAACACCAATTCCCACCCAACGGCTTTGACATCTTTTTTCTTTCATCCATTGCGCCAGCATCCAAAAAATGATACAGTAATGATAAGTACTACACCACTGACAAAACCATTGCCGCCTTTTTCTCAGGCGCAATAGAAAGGGGACAACATAGATGAGCCTAAAAGGAAAAACCGTCTTAGTCACCGGTTCCTCCCGTGGCATTGGTAAAGCCATTGCCTTCGCCTTTGCCAAAGCCGGCGCCAATATCGTCTTAAATGCAGCCACCAGCTCCGATGAACTGCTGCGCACACAAGAAGAGCTCAACGCCCTGGGATATTATTCTTATTCTTATCTGGCAGACATCTCCGACTATGATCTCTGCAAAGAAATGTTTCAAACCATTGGCAATATCTATGGAGGCGTAGATGTATTGGTCAATAACGCCGGGATCTCCCATATGGGCTTATTCACCGATACCACCCCAGAACTATGGGATAAAATGATCAATGTCAATATCCGCTCCGTGCTCAACTGTACCCATTTGGCTGTGCCAAAAATGGTCTCAAAAAAAGAAGGTGTTATTCTCAATATCTCTTCCATCTGGGGAAATCGCGGTGCATCTTGTGAAGCTCTTTATTCTGCCACAAAAGGCGCTGTTAATGCCTTCACCAAAGCCATGGCCAAAGAACTTGGGCCCAGTGGTATCCGGGTCAATGCCATCGCCCCCGGTGTCATTGATACAAAAATGAACGCCTGGCTATCCCCAGAAGAAAAGGAAATTCTGACCGATGATATTTCTTTGATGCGTTTTGGCACAGTGGAAGAAGTGGCAAATTTTGCTGTTTTTTTAGCAGGGGATGAGGCTTCTTTCTTAAATGGACAAATCATCACTTTGGATGGCGGTATGATATGACCCATCAAAAGAGCTCCTGGGAGAGCTCTTTTTTGTTTTCTCCTTTTTCAGACCAGGCTCTGGACTTCGATTTGGTTTAAATTCTTTAAATAGCAAACTTTTTCTTTTCTTTTGTCGTTTCTTCCGGGATTTTTCTTTGACTTTTTTTCTGAACTATACTATACTGAAACCAATCGCAAAAGAAGCAGTCTTTTTTTGTGGGAAAGGAGAAAAGGTTCATGAGTATGATTTTTGCACACAAATTGCCTACACCTAAGGAGATCAAAGAGATTTATCCCGTGCCTGAAGCAGTGCAGCAGGCAAAGGCCCAGCACGACCAACTGATTATGGATGTGCTCAGTGGAAAAACCGACAAATTTTTGGTCATTATTGGGCCATGTTCTGCAGACAACGAGGACTCCGTCTGCGAATATATCAGCCGTTTGGTGCCTGTCCAGGAAAAAGTAAAGGACAAGCTTGTCCTCATCCCTCGAATTTACACAAATAAGCCCCGTACCACCGGCGAGGGTTATAAAGGTATGATCCATCAGCCCGATCCAGAAAAAGCCCCGGATCTGTTGGCTGGTGTAATTGCCATCCGCCGGCTCCATATGCGGGCATTGGAGGAATTTAACCTGCCGGTATCCGATGAAATGCTGTATCCGGAAAATTACCGTTATTTGGACGATATTTTATCCTATGTGGCCGTAGGCGCACGGTCCGTAGAAAACCAGCAGCATCGCCTTACTTCCAGCGGCGTCAATGTGCCAGTGGGTATGAAAAACCCCACCAGCGGCGATTTTTCCGTTATGCTTAACTCTATCACCGCCGCTCAGCATAGCCATAACTTTATTTACCGCGGCTGGGATGTGACCACCACCGGTAACCCCTATGCCCATGCCATCCTCCGTGGCTCTGTTAATAAATATGGTTCTGCTAAGCCCAACTACCATTATGAGGATATGATGCGCCTTTATGAGATGTACCTGAAAAAGGACCTGAAAAATCCTGCGGTTATCATCGATGCCAACCATTCCAATTCCAACAAGCAGTTTAAAGAACAGATCCGCATTGTACTGGAAGTCCTGCACAGCCGTCAGCAAAGCACCGATCTGCACCGCTTTGTTAAAGGCGTCATGATCGAAAGCTATTTGGTGGAAGGGAACCAAACCATTGGCCATGGCCACACCCATGTGTATGGCCAATCTATCACCGATCCTTGTTTGGGATGGGAAGATTCAGAGCGTCTGATCTATGAAATTGCCGAACGGGTATAACCTTTTGGACTATCAAAAAAGATGGAGCATTTGCTCCATCTTTTTTTCGGCTGAAATTCACTTTATGATGTGTAGAAAACAAAGCAAACTATCCCTACTTATCGCCAAGGCACCTCTCTTCTCAGCTTCATAGTTAAGCGCTGTTTAGCCATCGTTTCCTATGCAAAAAAGTCTCTTCCTTCTTCGATTATTGCAGTCAGTCTCCTTTTCTCGCTTGGATATGGCCTTCTTATCATGGCGGGAATTTATAAAAAAGAAATTTCCTTGTCCAATTCAGAAGCTGTCCTGTTTCTTTACATCATATGCACACAATCCATTTCTCATCTGTTTTCTTTTACCGCACAGATCAGCCGTACCACTTCTTCCGCTTGCCGGGCCAAATTCTGGGCAGCTCTCTCCGGGGCCATGGCTTCTTCCAATGTCAGTGGTCCCTCAGGGATGGCAAAACAGGCGTGGATTCCTGCCCCATGGCAAGCTTCGATTCCCTGCCCCAAACATCCTGCCAGTCCTACCACCACAGCATGTTCTCCCGCCCGGGCTGCTACGCCTGCCGGCGCCTTACCCATGGCCGTCTGGCCATCCATACGGCCTTCTCCTGTCAACACCACATCCGCCTTTGCCAAAACTTCCTGCATATGAAGCACATCCAGTACCAGCTCCACGCCCCGGCGTAACCGGCCATCCAAAAAAGCGGTGAAGGCAAATCCCAGCCCTCCGGCGGCCCCACTGCCAGGCTGTTGGCGCAAGTCCTTGCTCAAATACCGTGCGGTGCCATCGGCAAAATGACTCAGCGCCTTCTCCAACACTGCCACTTCAGCAGGAGAAGCTCCCTTCTGAGGTCCATATACCATAGAAGCGCCCTGTGAGCCGCAAAGGGGATTTTCTACATCGCAGGCAATCTCAAATTGACATTCCTGCCGCAGGCGCGGCAGCAGCGGACCTTCTTCAATACTGGCTAAATCAGCCAATGCTGCGCCGCCCCACGGCAGCTGCCTGCCCTGAGAATCCATCAGCTGTACCCCCAGCGCCTGCAGCATCCCTGCTCCAGCATCATTGGTGGCACTGCCGCCAATGCCAATGAGAAAGTGCCGCGCTCCTTGGGCATAGGCTGCTGCAATGAGTTCCCCCAGGCCATAGGTGGTTGCCTGCAACGGGTTCCGCTCCTCTGGACGCAGCAAAGGCAGCCCTGCCGCTTGAGCCATTTCTATCACAGCTAAAGTATCTCCTTCTGCCAAGCCATATTTGGCCTCCACCTTTCTTTGTAACGGGCCTTGCACCATTTTTTTACAGATATGTCCTCCTAATGCTGCCACCAAAGTATCCATGGTGCCTTCCCCACCATCCGCCAAGGGAAGCTCTGTGACCTCTGCCTCTGGACAGGCCCGCAGCACACCCCTTCGGGCTGCTTCCCCCGCCTGAAGGGAAGAAAGGCTCCCTTTATAGGAATCAATTGCAATGACAATCTTCATAACTTTGCCTCCTTTTTTGACACAAATTGACCCTTTGCCGCATAAGATGAGGGCAAAGGAGGTGGTTTCGGAATGAAAGAACGAGCCATTTGGTATTACTGCCATGGGGCCTCCTGCGCCAAAGCCATTTTACTTGCCGTACGGGACTGCTACGGACGGGTCACCTGTGAGGTGCTCCAAAGCGCCAGCGGTCTATGCGGCGGTTTTGGGGTAGGTGGATTCTGCGGCGCCGTGGCAGCGGCAGTATTGGCCTTGGGCCTGTTTTATGATGAAGCTGCTGCTCAGCGGGAGCGAATGATCCTCCTTAGCCAGATACAGTCTCGGTTCGGGAGTTTGCAATGCTGCCGCCTGCGGCCTTGCGGCGCCTCTTGCCAGGAAGTGGTAGGCTTTGTGGCCCAGGTCCTGGAAGATTGTCTGCGGCGCTGCTGTCCCTCCTGCCAGCCCGGCGCTGGTTTACCGCCTGGCGCCAGTCCCTATCGCTAAAAAACAGCAAAACCTGCCTCTTCACCCCCATAGGGTGAAAGGGCAGGTTTTCTGCTTTCCTCTTTCGTTAGGCTTTATGCCCTCGATACAAAATCCCAGATACCGCAAGACCGCCTAAAATATTCCCAATGGTCACCGGCAAGAGGTTGCCAAAAACAAAGCCTACCCATGTCAATGCCGTAACATCTACGCCGGCTGCCTGGGCCATCGTCCGGTATTTTTCCACCAGCACCGCGAAAATACCAGCAGAAATATAATACATATTCGCAATACTATGCTCAAAACCGCATAAAACGAAGAAGCATACCGGCAAAAATGCACCCAGGATGCGTCCTGTCACATCTTTTGCCCCTAGGCTCAACATCACACCCAGTGTCACCAAAAAGTTACAGAAAAATCCGCTGACAACGCCATTGGGGAAGGTAATGGCGCACTTCGTTGCTGCCAAACGAATGGTATAAACGGCCAAAGCGCCGTCCCCTTGGTTGAGCTGTCCAAAAAATGCACAGCCTGCCCCCACAATCAGTGCCCCCACCAGGTTACCCACATAGACCAACACCCAATTGCGCACCATCTGTCCCGCTGTGACTTTTCGATCCATCACCGATAAAAAAATCAATGTATTGCCGGTAAAAAGCTCTGCGCCCAATAAAACCACCATCGCCAATCCAAAGGGGAATAACAGCCCGCAGACCAACCGCACCAAATGCGCTCCCTCCAAGCCAAATGCCGCCGTATTGGTGGCTGCACCAGCAATGGCAATGAGCATCCCAGCCAATATCGCAAGCGGAAAGAGCCGTTTCAGGGGCATTGCACATTTTCTGACCCCCGTCTCAATATAGTTGGTGACTACTTCCACTGGTGTAAATAATTGCATAAAATAACCCCTTTCTGTCGTTTCCCCACTGCCAATGGCAGTTTCCTTTGTTCTCTATCAGGCCTGCGCTGCTTCTCCTTCCAACAAAGCAATGCCTTGCTCGATCCGGCGAATGGTTTCTTCCTTCCCCAACAAATAGGCCAGTTCCGTTGCGCCGCCAGGAGAAGTAGGTTTTCCGGATAAGGCTGTCCGCACCGGCCACAATAGTTGGCCATTTTTGATGCCCATTTCTGTTACCAGCGCCATCAGCCCATCATGGATTACCTCTTCCCGCCAATCTGTCATTGCTTCTACCACCGGCAGAACTGCCTTTAAACTGGACAACGCAATTTCTTTTGTCGTTTTCATCTTCTTATGAACGTAAAGCGCCGTATCATAGGCCGGCAGGGCATCAAAAAAGTCCGTCAGCTCCGCTACCTGATTCCATGTCTCCAGCCGCTTTTGCAGCAGCTCTGCCAGCCGCCGGTAATCCATGCCGTCCCGATGCACCGCTGCCTTCAGGTAAGGCAGCACTCGCGTATAATACGCCTCAAAATCCATATTTTTGATATATTCCCCATTCATCCAGGTAAGTTTCACACTGTCAAAAATGGCGGGCGATTTACTCAGGCCTTCTAAGGAAAAAGCTTCCACCAGCTCTGGCAAAGTGAAAAACTCCCGATTATCCGAAGGGCTCCAGCCCAAAAGAGCAATATAGTTTATCACTGCTTCCGGCAAATAGCCTTTGGCCATCAGGTCTTGGAACGAAGCGTCCCCATTCCGTTTGGAGAGCTTATGATGGGCATCCTTCATTACCGGAGGCAAGTGGACATACTGGGGCTCCTGCCAGCCAAAGGCCTGATAGAGCAATGTATATTTCGGTGTAGAGGATAGGTATTCACTTCCCCGCACCACATGGGTAATGGCCATTAAATGGTCATCCACCACATTGGCAAAGTTATAGGTGGGCATCCCATCACTTTTCACCAAAATCTGATCGTCCAACTCACTATTTTCTACGGTGATATCGCCGTAAACCGCATCATGGAAAGTGGTAGCGCCTTCTGTGGGCATTTTTTGCCGGATCACATAGGGCATACCGCTTTTTAGATTCTTCTCCACTTCTTCTGGACTTAAATGCAGACAATGACGGTCATATTTTGCAAAGGCTTCCCCCTCTGCATTATTCTCTTTCAGGCTATCCAGCCGCTCCTTCGTGCAAAAGCAATAGTAGGCCTGTCCCTTTTCCACCAAGGCTTCGGCATATTTTAAATACATTCCCTGCCGTTCACTTTGGATATACGGGCCATATGCCCCGCCTACATCAGGTCCTTCATCATGGGTCAGCCCAGTCATGCGCAGCGTATCGTAAATCACGTCCACTGCTCCCTCCACATACCGTTCCTGATCCGTATCTTCAATGCGGAGGATAAATTTCCCTCCGGCATGTTTGGCAATGAGGTACTCATACAGCGCCGTGCGCAGGTTGCCGATGTGCATATAGCCCGTGGGGCTGGGGGCAAACCTCGTTCTAATTTCCATCTCGTTTCGTCTCCTTCCCTCGTTTTACGATATGATACCGCTTCGTTCCAGTCTATCATATTTCGTTTTACTTTTCTAGGGTTAATTCGCCTTTGCCTTCTTGCTGAAGGGCATTGGCAATGCGGCCCAGGCGGCGGATCCCCGACTCCATTTTCCCCTCCGGAGTATGGATAAAGGATAGCCGCAGGGCCTGACTTTCTTCCGTCCCCAAATCAAACTGGCTGCCTGGGGAAAGAAAGATCTGCTCTCTGGCCGCCCGGCGCAAGGCTTCCTCTGCAGAAAACCCACGAGGCGTCAACCACAAACTAAGTCCGCCTTCCGGCCGCAAAAAAGAGAACGTGTCCGCCAAATACCGCTCCGCATACTTCACTGCCATTCGATACTGTGCTCGCCCATAGGCACGGATGCGAGCAATATGATCCTGCCAGCAGTTTTCTTCCAGATATCGGGTCAGTGCCTTTTGCAAAAAACCGCTGGTAGCAATATCCGTGGTATATTTGGCCTCCATCATTTGAAGGAGCATCTTGCGCGGAAAAACAGCAAACCCCATCCGCAGCCCTGGCATTAGAATTTTGGAAAGGCTTTTCAGATAAATCACCCTGCCGCGATGGTCAATGGCCTTCATCGGGGTAATGGTCTGGTCATGATAACAAAAGTCATACAGGTTATCATCTTCCACCAAGAAAAAATCATATTTTTCAGCCAGCTCCAACAGCTTTCGTTTCTTTTTTGCGCTGTAGGTCACCCCTGTGGGCGTCTGAAAATATGCCATCATATAGAAAAACCGAGGATGATACAGCTTCGCCATCGTCTCCAGCTCTACCAAATCCACCCCATCCTTTTCCATGCTGATTTCTACCACCTGGCATCCCCGGCCCAAAAAGGCGCCTACAGCGCCATAAAACGTAGGCCGCTCCGTAAAGATCACATCGCCATACTTCATCATCGCTTTGCTGACCACATCCAGCCCCTGCTGAGCGCCGGAAAGGATCTGAATATTTTCCGGCCAAGTACGGATACCATAGTCCTCCAAAAACCGGCAGACTGCTTCCCGTAAGGGGTAGTATCCCTGGATATCCATGCGACCAAAAGCCGCGCCCTGTTCCTCTTCCAGCAGCGTATTTATGGCCTGCCGGAAGGCATCGGTGGGAAATAGCTCCGGCGGCAAAGACGTATCGGTAAAATTTACCGCCCCCTCTGCCAGCACCGGCCGTTTCCACATAGAAACCGAAAACTTCGTCCGCTCTTCCGGCAGTTCTGTCAGCGGAATGGGTGACAAAAATGTACCGCTGCCCACCCGGGAATACACCGCCTTTTTCTGCTCTAAATAACGGTAAGCCGCTGCCACTGTAGAAGGATTGACGCCCAAAGTCGCCGCCAGCGTACGAATGGGCGGTAGTTTTTCATTGGCTTTCATCTGCCCTTCTTCCGCCAGATGCAAAATCCCCTCCGCCACCTGGCGGTAGAGGGGCAAACTGCTTTCCTTCTCCGGCAGCAACCTATGCCAAAGGGATGAATCCATCAAAAGCCCTCCTTTTTATCGTTCTGGCTAACTGCCCCGGTATCCTATCGACACCTTACTTGTTCTTCCCATGCCTCCCTTAAGCCTTAAAAGACCGTTTGTACCAGCGCCATATAACATATGGTACCACCGGCAATGGACAGCAGCATCTGTCCCTTCCAGCGGTGCAGTACTGCCGTTACGATGATCGCAATGGCTTCCGGCAGGCCATGGCTCTGCCCCATCAAATCCACATTCCGCAGGCAATAAATAATCAACATGCCAAATATGGCCGCCGGCAGCGCCTGACCTAAATAATGTACAAATGGCGGTACTGGTCCTTTCCCCCAAAAAATCAAAAAAGGCAAAAACCGAGGCAGCATTGTTCCTAAGATACAAAGCGCAATGGTCACCACTTGTTGAGAAAACGTCATTGTCCTTCCTCCTCTTCTTTGGGAAAGGCTTGTGCCACTGGCTTACGAAACATGGTCAGCAATAGTAAAATCAGTCCCATAGCAGGAATTAAAAATTGAACCGCTCCAAACAAGATCCGACAGACCAATGCTGCCCCCAGTCCAATCCCAGCGGTAATATGGCTTTTTTCTTTTTTCCATTGCTCTAAAAAAATCACCACAAACATGGCCGTCATCACAAAGTCCAGCCCTTCCGTATCAAAGGGCAATACTCTGCCTAGCAATCCTCCCATCATCGCGCCGCAAATCCAATACAGATGATTGAGCAGCGTCACAAAGAAATAGAACCATCCCCGATCTGCTCCCGCTGGAATATAGGCCGTACAGTTGATAGAATAGGTCTCATCACACATACCAAAAATCAGATACCATTTTTTCCATCCCAGGCCCTGGAACTTTTCTAGCATCGACAGTCCATAAAACAGATGCCGGGCCTGGATCATCAATGCCGCCAAAAAAGTAGTCAGCGGCGCAAAGGGACTCAGCAGCATACTCACTGCCACAAACTCCAGCGATCCTCCAAAAATGACCATTGCCATAATCGTTGGGTAAAGGAAAGAAAACCCCGCTGCATGCATGGTAATCCCATAGGCCATACCCAAAAATAAAAAGCCGGCCATAATCGGTATGGTATAAGGAAAAGCCGCTGCCAGAGAGCGTCTCCGGATACCACTAGACAACCAAATCCCCCCATTTCTCTTTGTCTTTTGTTCGTCATAAAACAGAAACATCTGCCTCGAAACGAATCCCCGCTCCGAGGCAGATGCTCTTTGTCACCGCTGCTTTCTATCGGCCAAATCCGTCCGTTCAGCGGTTTTCTTCTTTGTAGTAGTTAATCAGGCATCCATCCAGAATAATCTTGCGCTCATCCTCTGTCAGATCGCCCATCTTCAGCGTAAAAGGTGTTACTTTGCCCTCTTTTACAATATATGCTGAAAATTCTTTTGCCTTGTCTGCCACTTGCTGACGAATATTTGGCACATAGAGATAGTCGCCGTTTTCAAAAGGCAGCGCTTCTTCCAACAAGAACGGCAACATTCCCCAGTTGATCAGATTGGAGCGATACCGTTTGGTCGCATATTCTTTTGCAATATTGGCCCAGCCGCCCAACACTTTCTGACAGCTGGCTGCCTGTTCCCGAGCGGAACCATCGCCAGGCTTGATGGCGTAAATGGCACTGCCAATACCAGTATCTTTTTCGGAAAAATCAGGGAAGGCAGCTTTCAAAGCAGCATATACTTCTGTCAACTCCGGCAGTGCAGCTGCAGGATCTTCTCCGGCCAACCGGGCTTTTTCTGCTTTTTGCACCTCTTTTGCCCGGCCCACATAGGCGGGATCTTTTCTGGAGAGGGCAAACTCAGCCAACCGCAGGGGGTTAGAACGATAGGAACTTGTCTCCCCAGAAGGAATAAGCTCATCTGTGGTGGTCACAGGGTCTAAAATCACAGAAACCGTCTTTAGCAGCAGATCATCAGTCAGTGCGCTC
>CAJFIN010000041.1 GCA_904381335.1 Candidatus Neoanaerotignum galli
GCAAAGGAAAGAGCAGTATCGTCTATATCGTCACAACTTCTTTCAACAGCATTTCCATTCATTACTTGGCTGATGAAACGCTGTTTTTGTTCCAGAAGCTGCCAAGAATATGCGTCAAATGTATTTTCTGTGACATAACGATATATAAACACCGTATTATTCTCATTTCCCCTCCGTATAATTCTTCCTTCTCTCTGTTCAATATCTGAGGGCCGCCAAGGTACATCTAAATGGTGTAACGCTGCCAATTTGTCCTGCACATTCGTTCCAGCTCCCATTTTTAGAGTAGAGCCAATTAAAATACGTATATCACCACTTCGCACTTTTGCAAATAGTTCACTTTTTTTGGCTTCTGTATTTGCTGTGTGTATAAAGGCTATTTCATTTTCAGGAATACCCTTACTTTTTAGCTTATACAACAAGTCGTTATAGACATCTGTAAAACGGTATTCCGTTTCTCGCTCGTTATCCGCTATTGTTGGCGTTGAAATATCACAAAAAACAAGCTGAGTGGATTTTTTATCTTTCGTATCTCGCCATATACCATAAATATTATTGACGCAACGATTTATTTTGCTGTCCTGTGTATCGGGCAAAAGCGGATTCACAAGTCGTTGGTCTAAAGCTAATTTACGTCCGTCATTGGTGATTTTAAGCATATTGTCAGTACGAGGGTCTACGCTTCCTTTTCTAACAGCTTCCGCACGTTCTCCAAAACTTTTTACTATTTCCTTTTGAAAATCAGTGGGCTGTATCACTTCTGTTTTATACTCTGCCTTTGGCACTGGCAGCTTTAACATATCCGCTGTCTGAATGTCGGCGCATTCCCTAAATGCTGTTACCATTTCGGGTACGTTATAAAATTTAGCGAATCTTGTTTTTAATCTGTATCCGGTTCCTTCTGGCGAAAGTTCCAATGCCGTTACTGTTTCGCCATAAGCAGAAGCCCAACAGTCAAAATGCAGCTGTTCTCTTTTTTGAAGCATATCATATTGAAGGTAACGCTGTATTGTGTAAAGCTCTGTCATACTGTTTGAAATAGGTGTGCCCGTTGCGAAAATAACGCCTTTATTTCCCGTAAGCTCATCAAGATACCTGCATTTCAAGTAAAGGTCGCTTGATTTTTTTGCTTCTGTTTGGCTGATTCCCGCTACATTTCGCATTTTTGTGTATAAAAAAAGATTTTTGTAGTAGTGCGCCTCATCTACAAAAATCCTGTCTATACCAAGCTCCTCAAAATTCACAACATCGTCTTTTCGTTTTTCATCTTTCATTTTTTGAAGTTTTTCTTTTAATAGCTTCTTTTGGCGTTCCATTTGTTTGATAGAAAAATCATCTCCTTTTTCATTTTTTAATTCCTTTATTCCATCTATAATTTCACTTATCTGCTCATTTATAAAGGCTATTTGACGTTCTTTGGATACGGAGATTTTCTCAAACTGGCTATGTCCTATGATAACAGCGTCATACTCACCTGTGGCTATTCTGCCGCAAAACTTTTTACGTCTTGATTTTTCAAAGTCTTTTTTAGTGGCTACAAGTATGTTTGCCGCAGGGTAAAGCTGTAAAAACTCATTTGCCCACTGCTCTGTAAGATGGTTTGGAACAACAAACATTGATTTATTACATAAACCTAAAGCCTTTAACTCCATTGCCGCCGCTGTCATTTCAAATGTTTTTCCAGCACCAACACAATGTGCTAAAAGGGTATTGCCACCATATATCACTCTTGCCACTGCATTTCTTTGGTGTGGTCTAAGGCTTATTTCAGGGTTAATTCCATGGTGGAAATTCAAATAACTACCATCATACTGCCGTGGAACAATGTTGTTGAACATATCATTATATAATTTTACAACTCTATCTCGGCGGCTTGGGTCTTTAAATATCCAGTTTTTAAAGGCTTCTTTTAAAGCGCTTTGTTTTTGCTGTGCTAACGTGGTTTCTTTTGGATTTAATACTTTTACATCATTTCCATCAGCATTTGTCTTTGTATCAAATATTTTTATATCTTTTAAATTTAAACTTGCTTGCAATATCTCATAACCATTGATTCTTGTTGTGCCATAGGTTGTATTCGTAAGTACATTGGTATGAGAATCCAATCGTTTATTACTGATATACCATTGATTACTCACTTTAGAGTAAAACACTTTTATTTCATTTCTTCTATAAAGCGGCGTTTGAAAAGTTTCATGCATAAAGTGATTCACAATGTCAACTGGTATCCATGTAGACCCTAAACTTACTGATATTTCAGCGGCAGTTAAGTCTTTTGGCTGTACTTTTTTTAACGCCTCAACATTTTGCCCATAGCGCTCCGGTTCTTTTTCGGCATAGTAAAGAGCCGTTTTCAGTTTTTCCTTTACATAGCCGGATAAATATTCGTCCGCCGTTTCCCATTTTTCCGTTTGTGGGTTTTCAAAAATTTCTCCTTTTAACTGGCTAATTATATCTTCTTTGGGTACATTGCCTAAAAGTCTACTAATATACTCTAAGTCAATACGAGCAAGCTCACCTAAACTTGCCGCTAATGCTTCTTGGGGTGTGTTCGCCTTTTCTATTGCTATATGCGGCTTTATTGTACGCTTTGTAAAAATATCCGCTTTCTTTTTTAAAGTGCCGTTCTCGTTCAGTATTTCCAGTGAACACAAAAGTGGGTAACCGCTGTCATCAGAAAATATCATATTATTTCCACGACTGTTGAGCAGACCATATTTTTTTGTGTAATTTTCGTAAAGCGTATTCAGCTTATATTGTGTTTTTTTCAATTCCTCGTTACTGCAATTTTGTTGTTGTGCGGCTATCAATTCTCTGACGCAATCCCGTATGGCAATCATACCCTTAATGCGCATTTGCGCTGTTTCGCTTGCATGGAAAAGATACATAATGCTGTTTTCACGATAATAAATCTCATCATTTATTACCGTAAAGCTAAAGTTTCTCACGTTTTCATCTGCCGGTATGGTTTTTACTTCCTCAATATCTTCTATGTCTATTTCTGGTTCCGGTATATGCCCTTTGATATTATTTACAGCGGCGTTTAACAATTCTTCTAATGTTTTATCTTGAAACGGCTCGCATGATGTTTCTTTCTCATTTCCGTACATAGATTTGTCAAAAACCATACGACCTAAAACCATTTCAGGGTGGTTCACGAAGTATTGATTGACTGGTACGCCTTCAGATGTTTCGCCAAGTTTTATCCAATCCGGTTCAGCGTTAGCTATAAGCCGTTCTCGTTTTTGAAAAAACAATATGTCCGTTGTTACTTCTGTATTTGCGTTAGACAAAAAGGCTGTATGCGGCAGACGTATTGCTCCTAAAAGTTCCGCACGTTCCGCTATATATTTCCTTACAAATGCGTCTTTTTTATCAAGTGTTCCCTTAGATGAAATAAAAGCTACAACGCCTCCTGTTCTCACTTTATCAAGGGCTTTCGCTATAAAATAGTCATGAATATTAAATTTATATCTATCATATCTTTCATCAGAGACACGAAAATTTCCAAAAGGGATATTACCTATTGCTACATCAAAGAAACTGTCTGGAAAATTTGTTTCCTCAAAGCCTCCTATGGTTATTTTAGAATTAGGATACAGCTTTTGCGCAATACGTCCTGATATACTGTCCAGCTCCACACCATACAATTTGCTGTTACTCATACCTTCAGGAAGCACACCGAAAAAATTACCCACGCCCATAGAAGGCTCTAATATATTTCCTGTCTGAAATCCCATGTTTTCAATTACTTTGTAAATACTGCGGCAAACAAGTGGGGTAGTGTAAAATGCTGTCAATGTGGACTCTCTGGCTTTTTCGTACTCCTCATTTGTAAGTAAACTTTTAATTTGTTCATATTCTTTTTCCCATTGCCCGTTTTTTTCATCAAAGGCTTGCGGTATGCCTCCCCAACCTACATATTTAGACAATATCTCTTGTTCCTCTGGCGTTGCGTTTCTGTTCTCTTTTTCAAGTTCCTTTAGCAGTGTAATAGCGGCGATGTTGTTTTGCGCTTTTGTTTTTGTGCCGCCTTCTCCTAAATTTTCATTTGTAATACGAAAGTTGACAGCTTTTACTGGTTCTTTTATTTTTTCGTCTGATACTGTTTCTTTTGAAAACTCTTTAGAGTCTTTTACATTGTTTTTTATTTGCTCTTGCAACAGCCTATTTATAAATGAAATGCTTTCATTCCTGAAAATAGGAAAGCCAACATTATTTTCAAAAGACTTGTCTCTTAAATCAACACTGGATTCATATACTCTTTCTATCTCAAATATTTTTCCGTCTATCTCGACTTCCGTTCCAATAGAAAAAGCGGAGGGGTCTGTTTCCTCCGCCTTTTGTTCTATTTGTAAATCAATGGCATTGCCATTTCTTCCGCCGTCAAGCGTAAGTTGTTCTGGTACTGTATCCACTCCATCGGATACTTGTCTTTGTCCGGTTCTTGGCTGTTCTTCTTCAATTGTTCTATTATCCTTTCCGCTTCTCGCCTGACTGTCTGGTCCATCTCTATCAGATGTTCCGCTAAAGTTCCCGTCATCAGCATTATGTTGTAGTCCGCTTTCCGGTGTTCCTTGAGAAATGTCCTTCTCATCATGCCGTACTTGCCTATTGGTTGTTTCGGTTGTTCTATTTTCAGATTCGGTATCAGATAATCTCCGTTCTTGCTGTATGTCAGACTCATATATATCGCTCCTTTCTTTTTTTTCGGTTGATTTTTCTTTATTATGTACGATTATCTGGTTTTTTGCAAAAAATTCCCTGTAATCAAATATATGTGGGTTTTCAATCTGTTTTATTGTACTTTCAATTTCTCGCAGTATCATTTCGGAAATATCACTTACGGCGGTACCCAACTTTATCATTGTTTCACGAGTATTAAAGAGTGTAGCATATAGCAAGTCATTAACAAAAAGCTCTTTTTCTGGATTTAAACGGCGCAAAATCGTATAAGTAACACTCGATGTTACAGCGGTTTTAAACAATAACTCTTTATTTTCATTTTCAAATATGCCTAACTTGCCCCAATCATTTGAATTTAAAAATGTTTCAGTGTAGTCAATAATATTGTCCTCTACTACTGTTTCAGCTATATTGCTGATGATTTCGTCAAATGTAATTGGGTTTTCAATATCCTTGTTTTTTCTCTTTTGAATAATACTGTCAATGTTCAGTTCCCCGAAACTTGCCTCCAGCGCCTCCTCAACTTCTCCTTCAAACTCCTGTCTCATTTGCCATATATACGGTTCTGGAATACCTTTTCTGGCATGGGTGTCAGATACATCAAAAACATATTTTAGCGTATACCATGTACCGCTTTCATTCAATAAGGCTATGCCTTTTGTTCCTTTGTTGATATACCTGCGCATTTTTTGATTCCATACATTGTAACTGGCACAAGCGGTTGCTTCTGGTTTTTGTGCGTATATTAAAACTTGGTCAGGAAAGGAATATTTATAAAATCTGCTGGCTGTATCCAAAAAACTTTTCCAGCTTTCTTCTGACGCTGATATTTGGGATAATTGTTCTTGATATAAATTTACAATATCCTGATATTTGTTTGCCACTTCCTCATCACTTCCTTATGTTTTACTTTCCGAAAGAAAAAGTGTTTTCTTTTTCGGTAGGTATTAATGATTTTTTGTTCGGTAGGTAACAAAGCGATATTGTTTTCTGCAAAAAAAGGCATACGTTTGTCCTTGGTATGCCGTCAATTTCATTTTTCCAATTCGTTTTGCTGTCTTTTTTTACTCCAGTTATCAAGAAGTTTTAATATTACCTGTTCCATTTGTTTAGGTGTATAATCCCTTGGAAAGTATTTTTTTATTTTATTGCCGCCTAAAGTAACTTTCATATCTATGCTTTTTTCTTCGCTCATAATCTCTGTTATTACTTCTTTTGTTAGGCGGTTTTCCATACTGCACTTTTTTAGTCTTTGCGCCTGATTAAGAGAAGGGGAACACTCATCACACTCCATTATTTCATAAAGCTGCCTTTGTTCTTCTTTCTGCAAATAGGAGAGTTCAACGCCTGCGTTAAAAGACATAGTTTTTTCGTCCACCATGTCAAGAAGTTCGGTTATTAACTCTGTAAGACGGATATAGCGTTGAATTGTTCTGGCACTTTCATTCACTTCTTTAGACATAACTTCATCTGAACGCTTTCCTAATAAATTTGTGCCAACTTGGCACAAATTATTTCTTGGAGGTCTACCTGCCTGTCTTTTCATAGCGTCCAGTTTCATTTTATAGGCAAAGGCTTTTTCTGACGGCAAAATGTTTTCTCTTTGCAAGTTGCTGTCAACCATAATAATAGTAGCCTCATCGTCCGTCATATCACGCACGATTGCTGGCATTTCTTTTACATCTGCCGCTATACAAGCATAGTGCCTTCTGTGTCCGGATACGATTTCATACCGTCCGTCTTGTTTTGGCCTTATAATTACTGGAACAAGAACACCGTTTTGTTTAATACTTTCAATAGTATCCTGCATTTTCTCATCGTCTAAAATCTTAAATGGGTGATTTGGAAAATCGTCCATTAAATCTACTGATATTAATTGTACTCGTTCTGCTTTTTCCTCTTGACGGGTTTCATCATTTTTAAAAATATCATCGAACGATGTTAATGTTAGCTTTTTTTCGTTGTCTTTCAATTTTCCAAAACCTCCTTTGTAAGATTTTCATAAGCCTTAGCTATTTTGCCCTTTGGCTCGAAAGAGAAAATGCTTTTGCCGTATGCGCTCATTTCGGCTCCTTTTATGGAATAGGGGATTTCTGACTGAAAGATATAAATGTTTTTGCCGTATGTTTCTTTTAAAAGCTCTGTTATTTCTTTTGAAAAGTTTGTACGGTTTTGAGTCATTGTAAGTAGTATTCCTTCGATACTTAGCTTTGGATTTAGTTGTCGTTGCACTTTTCTAATTGTTTTTAAGAGGTGTTCTAAACCCTTTGCGGAAAGATAGTGCGATTGCACTGGTATTATAACGCTGTCTGCCACTGTCAATGCGTTTAGTGTAATCATTCCAAGTGAGGGCATACAGTCAATCAGTATATAATCATAACTCTTTTTAATGTCTTGCAAATATGTCTTTAAAACTGTTTCTCTGCTCATGGTGTTGACAAGATTTACTTCTGTGGCTGAAAGCTCAATGTTTGAGGGCAAAAGGTCTACTCCTTCAACGCATTTGATAATTCCCTCATTTTTATATAATGGCTTATCTAATATAATTTTTTCAATATTTGACGCAAGTGTTGCTGAAAGTTCGTCAGGCTGCCTAATTCCCAACATGGTAGTTAAATTTCCTTGTGAGTCTGCGTCAATCAGCAAAACTTTTTTATTGCATTTGGCAAGTCCAACTCCTAAGTTAATTGTTGTTGTGGATTTGCCAACGCCGCCTTTTTGGTTTGCTAACGCTATTGTTTTCATAAGACCTCCTGTTTTAATAAACATGGAAAAATATAAAGGCTGTAAAATTTAAATTTCACAGCCTAAATAAATGACATATACAAAATCAGACTTTCTTGTTGTCATATTGCTACACAATAACTATATGTAACTGCGTATGTATGACCATCACAGCTACGCAAATTCCTTAAAAACTCTTTGTTCCGTTCGGGATATATGTTTTTGACCATATAACCGCCCACATATCCGTTCTGAGCGGAGGTGAGGTCACCATTATAGCCTTCCTTCAGGGGAACGCCGATCTCATTAGCCACTTCATATTTGAATTTTTCCATGGCGGCTCTAGCTTCCGGCACCATAGAGCTGGAAGAGGTGCTGTTGCTGTTGGAATTGTTTGACATAGTTTGTTTCCTCCTTTGATTTAGCGTTGAATTGTGTTGCAAAGCTAGTATGTCTCTGAAAAAAACAAATATACTGACAGTTTTTGGCTTCATTTTCAGCATTGAGTAGGGGAAAGGGGAAACAAAAAAAGAACCCGCCTTTGACGGGTTCTACAAATGGTTTTAGATAAAGGTTAAGATCGGTTTTGCTTAAGGACGCACTTGTCCTGTGCCATAAATTACATATTTGGTGGTGGTAATCTCTTTTACGCCCATAGGGCCGCGCGCATGGAGCTTTTGTGTGCTGATGCCGATTTCGGCGCCAAACCCAAATTGACCGCCATCGGTAAAGCGAGTAGAGGCATTGACATAGACGCAGGCAGAATCTACTTCGTTGAGGAATTTTTCTGCGGCATAGGCATTTTCTGTTACGATGCATTCGCTGTGGTGAGTAGAATAACGGCGGATCAGATCAATGGCTTCTTGTTCATCTTTTACCACCCGGGCAGAGATGATGTAGTCGGCATATTCTGTGCCCCAATCTTCTTCTGTGGCAGGCACAACGCCTTCTTGTTGCTGGAAGGCAGCATCGCCGCGGACTTCCACATGTTTTTCCTGCAAGGCTTTCGTAGCCATAGGGATAAACGTTTTGGCCACATCTTGATGCACCAGGAGGCTTTCACAGGCATTGCATACGCCGGGACGCTGTACTTTCGCATTTAAAAGGATCCGCACGGCCATTTCCAGATCGGCGTCTTTATCCACATAGATATGGCAGTTGCCGGTACCGGTTTCAATCACGGGCACCGTGCTCTTTTCCACCACCGTGCGGATCAGACCGGAACCGCCTCGGGGGATGAGCAGGTCAATATAGCGATTTAGGCGCATCATTTGTTCTGCCATTTCATGGCTGGTATCTTCAAGAATTTGAACCATATTTTCATTATAACCCATGGCCGACAGCACATTACGAAAGATGGATACAGTGGCTAAATTGGTACGCAGGGCTTCTTTGCCGCCCCGCAGGATGGTGGCACTGCCCGCCTTAAGACAAATGCCGAAAGCATCGGCGGTAACATTGGGCCGAGCTTCATAAATAATACCGATTACGCCCATGGGCACCCGCCGTTTTTCAATGATTAAACCATTGGGCAGGGTGCGTTTTTCCAGCACTTCGCCAATGGGATCAGGGAGTTTTGCCACATCCTCCAACCCTTTGGCCATTTCTTCCACCCGCGCCTCGGTGAGCGTAAGCCGATCGATAAAGGCGCCCTTGATGCCCCGTGCTTTTGCAGCGGCCACATCTTGCAAATTGGCGTCCAGAATTTGGGTAATATTGTTACGCAATCCAGCGGCACAAGCTTTTAAGATATCATTTTTTTCAGAAGCCGGCAAAAGACTCAGCTGCACAGAAGCGTCTTTGGCCCTTTGACCAATTTCTGTGATGCTTAACATGAATGATCCCTCCTTATGGGAATGGGTCAACGAAGAAAGACCCGTTGTTCGGTAATGATAATGGATACAGGCATGTCCCAAGGGTCCTGGGGCAAGGTAAAACATTGCTGCAGTTCAAAAAATAGGCCAATGGAAACGGCGGCAGGATAGGCGGTTAAAAACCTGTCGTAATATCCGCCGCCATAGCCCAGGCGTTCGCCAGTGGGACAAAAAGCTAGGCCAGGGACTAAAATTAAATCTCCCGGGCAGGGGGCAACTGCTTTCTCCGGCCCGCCCACTGGTTCTGTGACGCCAAAGGCACAAGGTTTTAATGCTTCTCCGATCTTCCAGGGCAGAAAATACATCTGTCCGCCTTTTTGGGTCACGGGCAAAAAAGTAGCTTTGCCATCGGCCTGGGCTTGCAGAAGGATGGCATGGGTATCAACTTCGCTTTCAAAATTTAAGTAGGAAAACACCCGCCGAGCCCGATGGTAATCAGGACTTTCCAATAAATGCCGCAGGATGCGGGCATTATATGCATTTCGCTGGGCAAGGGGAAGACTGTCCCGTAAGGCCCGATAATGATGGCGCAGGAGGGCTTTTTCCATCGCTGACCTCCTTTAATCTACAAAATATAGGAAAAGGCTGATGGCGCCGATTAAAAAATTCAGTCCAATCAGCACAATACAAAAAATCAGCAGATAGGTGCCCCACCGGCGGATTTTTGGATGAGATTGAACCACAAATATAATACCCCCAATGATGCCAATCCAAGCGGAAGAACAAAAAGAAGCGAGCGCCAGCAAAATAGCGGCGATTTTCCAAAGGGAATTGGGCTCTTCCAGGTCGGCCGAAGAAGGGTTTTTCGGCTGGTTGGATGGCGGCGGCTCATGGATGGTGGTGGACTCCACTTCACGGGCTTCGCCTAAAATCTCGCCATGTTGATTGGTGGTTGCCCCGGAAGGACGGCCGTAGCCGCAATGGGGGCATCCTTGGGATTCATCTTTGATTTTTGTGCCACAAAACGGGCATTGCTTCATTCTACATCCCTCCCGATAAAGACGGTACCCACATCTTCGCCTTCAATGATGCGATGGAGAATCTTTGGATTTTCCCCTGAGGCGATCACCATATCTGCCCCAATGGATTTACATAGTTTGGCGGCAGCCAGTTTTGTTTCCATACCGCCCACGGAAAAAGCACTGCCCTTTTCTCCGGCCATAGCCATGATTTCCGGCGTCACTTCTTCCACAATGGATAAGCGATGGGCATCGGGATTTTTTTTCGGATCACAGTCATATAGAGCATCAATATCGGTGAGAAGTACCAATAAATCAGCCCGAATCAGTGCTGCGACTACAGCAGAGAGGGTGTCATTATCCGAAAATTCAAATTCCACAGTGGCTACCGCATCATTGTTGTTTACAATGGGCAATACGCCTAGGTGGAGCAGGGTTTCAAATGTGCGGGACGCCGTGGCCTTTCGTGTATCGTTTTTGATATCTTCTTTAGTCAGCAGAATTTGTGCTACCTTTTGATTATATTCATTAAAGAAGTTTTTATAAATTTGAATCAGCGAAGCCTGTCCCACAGATGCTGCGGCCTGTTTAAAACGAATCTCCGTGGGACGATGGGCAAAACCAAGGGCGGCGCTGCCTACCCCCATGGCGCCAGAGGATACAAGGACGACTTCCTTTCCCTGGTTTTTTAGGTCCGCCAGCACCCAAGCCAGCTGTTCCAGGCGGCGCAGATTGATGCGGCCGTTGGGATAAGTGACAGTCGCGGTACCGATTTTTACAACAATGCGTTTATGATCTTTGAGTCGTTCACGAACGTTCATAATGGATACTCCTTTTTGCAGCAATGAAACATAGAGAAAAACGGGCGGCCGGCCCAATGGGGTGCCGAAGTCGCCCGCAGGAAGTTATTTTGCCGGTTTATATGCGCTCTTTAGGGCAACAATCCGGTTAAAGACCAGATGATCGGCGGTGGAATCTTTGGTGTCCGCACAGAAATAGCCATTACGCATAAATTGGAACCGATCGCCGCCTTTGGCCTCTTTTACGGCAGGTTCTGCCACAGAAGAAAGCTCTTCCAGGCTATTGGGGTTCATGACCATATCCCCGTTAGGATCGTTCGGGTCATCCAGTAGCATAGCTTCATACAGTCGAGTGGTAATCGGTACAGCGGTGGAAGCGTTTACCCAGTGAAGCGTTCCCTTTACCTTTCGGCCTTCAAAACCGGAACCGCTCTTTGTGGCAGGATCATAGGTGCAGCGCACGGCGGTGATATTGCCATTGGCATCCTTGTCTACGCCGGTGCAGGTAATGAAATAAGCTCCTTTTAGGCGCACTTCTTTCCCAGGGGAAAGACGGAAAAATTTCTTTTCCGGCACTTCCATAAAATCTTCCTGTTCAATATATAGTTCCCGGCCAAAGGGCACTTGGCGCGTACCTAACGATGCTGTTTCGGGATTGTTTTCGATGGGAAGTAATTCAGTTTGACCTTCGGGATAGTTTTCAATGATGACCTTCAGTGGGCGCAGTACGGCCATTACTACGGGTGTTTTGGCCTTTAGGTCATCTCGAATGCAATAGTCCAAAAGTGAACTATCCACTTTGCTGATAGCCTTGCTGACGCCAATTTTTTCGCAAAAATCCCGAATGGCTTCCGGTGTGACGCCACGGCGGCGCAGGCCGCTGATGGTGGGCATACGAGGATCGTCCCAGCCGTCTACCAGGCCCTCTTCTACCAAAGCCCGAAGTTTTCGCTTACTCATGACGGTATTGGTCATGGATAGGCGGGCAAATTCAATTTGGCGTGGTTTGGCGGGCAATCCGCTATGGGCCACCACCCAGTCGTATAGGGGACGATGGTCTTCAAATTCCATGGTGCAGATAGAATGGGTAATCCCCTCAATGGCATCTTCCAGCGGATGGGCAAAATCGTACATGGGATAGATACACCACGCATCTCCGGTTTTATGATGGTGCGCATGAGCGATACGGTAGAGTACCGGGTCGCGCATATTGATGTTGGGAGAGGCCATATCAATTTTGGCCCGCAAGGTATGGCTGCCATCAGGAAATTCACCGGCCTTCATGCGGGAAAAGAGATCCAAGTTTTCTTCTACCGAACGATTGCGGTAAGGGCTTTGTTTGCCCGGTGCATTCAGCGTGCCGCGGTACTGGCGCATTTCTTCTGCGGAAAGATCGCAAACATAGGCCAAACCTTCTTTGATGAGCTTTAAGGCCACTTCGTAAAAGGTATCAAAATAGCTGGAAGCGAAAAAAAGACGGTCTTCCCAGTCAAAGCCCAGCCATTTTACATCTTGCTTGATGCTATCCACATATTCCACATCTTCTTTGGTAGGATTGGTATCATCAAAGCGAAGATTACATTTGCCGCCATAGAGCTTAGCCAAGCCGAAGTTTAAGCAAATGCTTTTGGCATGGCCAATATGAAGATATCCGTTGGGCTCTGGTGGGAACCGAGTATGGATTTTTGTGAGGTTGTCCCCCAAGTCTTCTTGGATTGCTGTATGGATAAAATTACCGGTGCCGCTCAATTCAGAGGCGGCGGTTTTGGCTTCTTCTGCCATAGGATGGTTCCTCCTTTATTTATTCCGTATCTGATAGCATCATCATACTATATTTTGCTGGGAAAATCAAATCAGATCCTTGGCGCGCAAATAGTCCAAATACCACTGATCTGTCTTGATGACGCCGCTATGGTTTAAGTGAGCGTCATCCCGGAAGTTTTCATAAGTTAAAAAGGGGGTTTGTTCGTTAACTAAGTTCAAATCCACATAATCAACCCCGGCGCTTTCGGCATAACTGGCCAGAGCATCATGGATCAGGTCGTAGTTTTGGATATAATCCATACTGACTGGGGCAATGGGGGCCGTGACAAATAATAGGCGGATATTCCGCTCTTGACAAAGGGCAACGATACGGTCCAGATAGTCCTTTTGAACGGTGCTCATTTTCCAATCTTTGCCATCCAGGTTTTTGTATTGGTTTGTGGCATCGAATTCCTCTTCGGGGATGACGATATCGCAATAGACATAGCCCTTGGCCTGATAGTATTCTACGCCGTTTGCCACAGCGGCGGGGGGCTGGGTGAGGCCGTAGTTTGTTTCTACGGCCCGCTCCAAGCGGCTAGAGCGATAGGAGAAATAGCTTTGCTGATGGCGGATTGCCGGCAAGGCATATTTTGCTTTTTCCCCGGCGGGAAATACTTCTTTGTAGTAGGCTTCTACCAAGTTGGGGTCATTGCAGACCTCGAAGAAAGAAACGGCTTGATTCATTTCAAAATCATCGTCCAGCACATCCCAATAGAGCTCCATCACCACGGTATCGGGTGCTTGGGTTTGCAGTGCGTTTAACAGGACGTAATAAGAGGTATCCGCATGTTGAGATGGTGTGCCCAGCTGCCAGCTGTTTGTGCCTAGAGCCTGGTCAAATATTTCTGGGTCAAAGGTGCAGTAGCTGTGAGACGAGCCGAGAAATAATAAATCGATGGTATTTTCGGGCTGGGCATAATATTCCTCAAAGCGCTGCTTGGTAAAGGCATTGACATGGTTGCGGGAAGTGGATTTTTCATAAGCGCTTCCCGCCAGAAAAAATAGCAGTAGAGAAAGGAACAAAATGAAGGCTCCCTGAAGAAAGTATTTAAAACTGGAAATAAATGAACGCTCCTGCATTATAATACACTCCTGCAATCAAAAGAAAAGTCAGCATACCGGCATATAAGGCGCCCCGCACTGGCATGGGAAGACGGCGCAGCCGTTTTCTGGGGTTTTTCCCGGCGATGAGTTCCCCGCCAAATAGCACTAGGATGGCCACAGCCATCAGCACCCATTCATAAAGCCCCAGCCCCATGGAAAGAAAGGTCTCATAGAGATATTGTGGGTTTGTCCACTGCCAAAAATCCCAGAAAAAATGGCGGTAAACATAGATGGCATCTTTAATGGAATTAGCCCGGAAAAGCACAAAGGCATAACATACCAGTCCGCAGCTGATCCCGGCGCCTAAAATGGCAAAAAAGAGATTGGAGACAGGGTTTTTCCCTTGTCCAAAGAAGGATCGAAGTTTTTTGCGCAAGGGGCTTGTGATGGTGCCTACCACAACATAGAGGCCATGGACAGCGCCCCAGAGCACATAGGTCCAGTTCGCGCCATGCCAAAGGCCGCTGACCAGAAAAGTCAAAAAGAGGTTGCGGTATTGGATCAGTTTGCCACGGCGATTGCCGCCCAAGGGAATATAGACATAGTCCATAAACCAGCCGGATAAAGAAATATGCCACCGGCGCCAATATTCCCGTACGGAAGGAGCAAAGAAGGGGCGTTTGAAGTTTTCCATCAACCGAAAACCTAAGATACGGGCGCTGCCTACAGCAATATCGGAATAGCCGCTGAAATCACAATAGATTTGAATGGCAAATAATACCGTGGCTAATGCCAAAGCAAGTCCCGTATAGGACTGGCAGGAAGTATAGACGGCGTCAACGGCCATGGAAAGCCGGTCAGCCAGAACTACTTTTTTAAAAAATCCCCATAGCATGATGCGCAGCCCCTCCGCCGTTTGGGCCACAGAAAACCGTTGGCGGCGATAAAACTGGGGCAGCAGGTTTTCGCTTCGCTCAATAGGCCCAGCCACCAGCTGGGGAAAGAAGCTGATAAATAGGGAAAACTTTCCATAGTGGTTTACAGCTCGGATGCGCCCCCGGTATACATCAAAGGTATAGGCAGCGGCTTGAAAGGTATAAAAGGAAATACCCATAGGCAGCAAAATATGCGGTTCCGGCAGCGTCCAGGACAGACCAAGAAGGTGGATGAGATCCTGGACGCTTTGCTGCATAAAGATTAAATATTTAAAGAAAAACAGCAGGCCAAAGTTGATAACGATACTGATCAGTAAGATCTGCTTTCGCTGGCGATGACGCTTTGCATTGGCGATTTTGCGCGCTGCTACGAAGTTAACTGCGGTGACAAAAATGAGCAGCAGCAACAGCACGGGGTTCCAGCAGGCATAAAAATAGTAACTGGCTGCCAGCAGCCAGGCCCACCGTACCCGATAGGGCAGCAGAAAAAATACCAGCACCACCAGCGGAAAGAAGACGAGATAATGAAAGCTGTTAAAAAGCATAGTTTTCTCCTCAAATTACCTATTTTTTATCTTGAAAATACTATAATATAATCCAATGACCTTGTAAAGCGCAAAAAAACACGGTAAAATAAAAATACTATGGGAAAACGGAGGAGAAGGGATCATGTTTTTTGCGACCATGGACAGCCCCAAATCGTTTATGCATGCTTTGCTCATTGGCACGGGCTTTGACCGGCTGATGCTGCGGGAAGCCAGCATCACCACCTTTGTGACCTTTCGCATTGAGGGGAATTGGAATGCGGAATTTACTGGGCAGGAGCGGCCGGAAGGGTTTTGCCGTTGGGAAGAGGTGAAAGAAGAGGTGGTTTCCTGGGTGCGAGGAGCAAAAACGCCCAGGCAGATGAAGTTGGTCTTTTCTGCTAGTGATGCGCTGCGGCAGAAAGTGGCGCCATCGTCTTCGGTGCTTTTTTTAAACGTCACCTTTGAGGAAGGCAAAGTAAAGGTGGCTACGGGTGCTTCGATGGCGTCTTTTCAGCTTGACCGCAGTGCAGAATATGCTTGGGACGGATGGACAGAGACGTTTTTGCGCAAACTGGGGCTCCATTTTCAATCTATGGTCTGATCTGATACAGGGAAACAGCAGGAAAAGGACGGCGAAAAGCCGTCTTTTTTTATGCGGCGGACAAACCATCGCTCTGGAAAAAAATTAAAAATATGGTAGGAGTATTGACGGTTTTTTGTAAGATTTTTTTTGTACAATCAATATAACAGCAAAAAGGAAAGCTTGTTAGAACCGGTAAACCATTAGAAAAGAAGAGGTGGAACGAGATGAAAAAGAAAAAGGTACTGGCACTAGGTTTAGTGATCCTGGTGGCAGCAGGGGTGGGAATCAAGGTGATGCATGACCAGCAGTCGGCGGTGCCGGCCGTTTCGATGGTAAATACCAGCCCTGTGGTGGTGAAGGATTTGACGGAAACATTGAGTTTAAATGCACCGCTGGAGGGAACGGACAGCGTGGATGTGACCAGCGGGCTTCATTATGAGGTGAAGGCGCTTTATGTGAAGGAAGGAGACAAGGTGCAGGCGGGACAGCTGATTGCAGAGCTGGATACCAGCCGGGTGGAGCAGGAGATTGCTGCCCTTCGGGATAATCTGAAGCTGCTGGAGGTACAGTATGCAGAAGGGGCGGAGCAGACCTCTGATAGTGTGGCTTTGATCCAAGCACAGTTGGCGCAAACCTTAAAAGAACGCCAACAAGCGTATGATACGGCGGTGGATCAGCTGGAGGAGGCAAAACGCAATCTCAGCCAGCTGGAAACGTTGGAAGGTGTGGGGGGAGCCACAACAGAAGAAGTGACGGCGGCGCGCACCGCTGTGGCGCAGGCCCAGCGTACAGTAGATGGGTATGAAGTGGAAAATGGACAAGTGGTAGCTACCCAGGAGGAAAAACAGCAGCTGGAAAATGCCGCTGCGGATACTAGCGCTTCTTTGGCCCAGTCGATCCAAAATGCTAAAAATGAAATCGCCCGCAAACAGTCAGATTTGGAAGATTGCCGGATTGTCAGCAGCATTGATGGTACAGTGACCCGAGTTTATACAAAGGTTGGTCGGTTTGCTGATGAGCCTACAGAGGAAGGCCGCCCAATGTTCACCATCGAAAACATTGATGATCTGAAGATGGAAGTGGACGTAAGTGAGTATGATATTGCCAATGTGGCGCTAGGTCAAAATGTGACGGTGACGGCGGATATCCTAGGCGATGGGGCGGCGCAGGGAACCATTACGGCCATCAGTCCCACAGGGGAGGAAAAAGCAGGTTCCACCGAACGAGTGATCCCGGTAGAAGTAACCATTGAAGGGGGACAGGAGGGCCTGATTGCTGGCATTAATGCGAAGGCAGAGATCGCAGTGAAAGAAGCAAAAAATGCCTTGGTGGTGCCGATAGAAGCAATTTATGATAATTTAGATGGCACCTATCAGGTGGTGCGGCAAAATGCCGATGGCGCTTTGGAACCTATTGCGGTGACACTAGGGGTAGAAAATGCACTAGAAATTGAGATTCTTTCCGACCAAATCCATGAAGGGGATAACATCGTTCTTAGCCCCACGGCAGAACAGGTGCAGGGGACAGCACAGACACAAGGGGGCGGAATGGAAGATGCGTAATATCATCGAAATCCACGACCTCAATAAGATTTATGATACGGGCGCTGTGCAAGTACATGCCCTTAAAGATGTCAATTTGACCATTCAGGAGGGGGAATATGTGGCCATCATGGGCAAAAGCGGTTCCGGCAAGTCCACACTGATGAATATTTTGGGCTGCCTGGACCGGCCCACCAGTGGGACATACCTGTTGGACGGCATAGATATGGCAAAACAGTCGCCTCGGCGTATTGCCTATATCCGAAACCAAAAGATTGGCTTTGTATTTCAGTCATTCCATCTCATCCCCCGTACCAGTGCCATCAAAAATGTGGAGCTGCCAATGATTTATGGCAGAGTAGGCGCGAAAGCCCGCACGGCTCGAGCAAAAGAACTGCTGGAAAAGGTAGGTCTGGGCGACCGGTTATACCATATGCCAAATGAGATTTCTGGCGGGCAAAAGCAGCGCATTGCCGTGGCTCGGGCGCTGGCCAATCATCCGGCCATTCTTTTGGCGGATGAACCTACGGGTAACCTTGATACGCCATCTTCTGTGGAGGTCATGAATCTCTTTACTCAGCTTAACCAGGAGGGAGTTACCGTCATTGTGGTAACCCATGAAGATGATATTGCTGCGTTTACGAAGCGAATCATTCGCTTTCGGGATGGGCGCATGATCTCCGATGAAAGGAGGGACGGCCATGCTGTTGCTGGAGAACATTAAGCTGGCGCTATCGGCCATATGGGTCAACAAGATGCGGTCCTTTTTGACGATGCTGGGGATGATTATTGGTATCAGCTCCGTGATTGCCATTGTGTCTTTGGGTGACACCATGCGTAGCGCCATTGCTGGCGAATATGCCAATGTGGGCACAAATTTAGCCTATGTTTATATGATTAGCCCCGATGGCTATTATACGGACGAATTTGCTTTTAACGAAGATGATCGTGAAGCCCTTAAAGACGCCCTAGGCGACCGGCTGGTTTATTTAGGCTTTGCAGACAGCGCTTCGGCTACCCTGCAAAATAATCGCCGGCAAAAAGAGGGCACACTGCTGGGACTGGCAGAAAATCCAACGGAATATGAAGATCTGGATATCATCCAGGGGAAGATGTTTTCCAATTTGGATATCCAAAACGAACGGCCCTATGTGATCTTAGAGGAGCAGGATGCACTGGACTTATTTGGCACAACTGAGGCTGTGGGGCGAACGGTGCGGGCCTTTGTCAATGAAGAAGTACGGGAATTGACGGTGACAGGGATATACCGAAACCATGATTCTGCTTTAATGAAGCTTTTAAATGGCAGCAATAACGACCGTTTTTCTGCCTATGTGCCGGAGAGTACCCTTTCCCCTCGGGGAACGAGTTTTTTTACCCTCTATTTTTGTGTGGGACCAGAGTATGAT
>CAJFIN010000042.1 GCA_904381335.1 Candidatus Neoanaerotignum galli
AACTGCCAGAGGACAGCAGATTGTTTTGCCATTCACGTATTTTGGCCGGAGTGATTTCCGTTAGCTTCATCTGCCCAAAGTAGGGGAGGATATGCATGCGAAAATACGTTTCTTTTATAGCCAAAGTGCTAATCTTGATTCGCGTTTGGCAATCCTTCATGTACAGATCATACAGGGCCTGGAACGTCATATCCGGGTTAGGCGATACATGTTCCAGAAAATCATGCTCAAACTGTTTTGCCTCGCGTTTGGTCTTGAATCCTTCTTTCTTCTTTCGCTTCTTCTCTCCTTTCCAATCAGTGTAGTAAAACGATGCGTAATAGGTGCCTCTTTCTTCATTTTTATATATTGGCATAAAAAGCCCCCCTTCCATTTATTATCACCAGACAAACACATGGTCTGGATTGACACCAAGGGCGGCCCATGATAAACTAAAGATATTGGTAGGTCTATTATTGGGCCGCATATCCTCATCCTGTTGGCGCAGGGTGGGGGTATTTTTTTGTTTATTGGTCGATTTCTTTTAGTAGCTTGATGCGTTTTTCCAGCTCCTCCTTCTCATATTCGGCGATCATGTGCAACATGGCATCGGGCTGCCCGGTGGCAAAGTAGGCGTCAAAGGCAGCGTAATACCGGCTACGGTCGGCGAATTTGATATTTACCGGCAAAAGTCCCGCTTTGATGAGCTCCAGGTTGAGGATTAAGCGCCCGGTGCGTCCGTTTCCATCCACAAACGGGTGTACCCCTTCAAAGCGAAGGTGGAAAAGGCTGATGGCTTCCAGGATATGCCGGTCCTTTCTCCAGTCGGCATAGTCGGCCAACAATTGCTCCATCTGCACCGGCACGAGATAGGGCTGGGGCGGGGTATGACTGGCGCCAAGAATCTGCACCGGAATCCGGCGGTACCGGCCACGGGCGGCGGCCTGATCCAGTAAAACCAGAGCATGAAGCTGCTGGATGACGTGCTCTGTTAGCGGCGCGCTCTGCTGGGCCAGATCCATGACGTACAGGAACGCATCCCGATACCCTGCGGCCTCCAGATGTTCCCGGAGCGGTTTTTCGGCAATGGTAACGCCCTGCTGCAAGATGATGGCTGTTTCCCGCAGCGTCAAAGAACTACCCTCGATGGCGTTAGAATGATACGTATTTTCGATGATAAATTCTTCTGCCAAGCGGTGCAGCTCTTCAGGCCGAAGCGGGCGAAACTGGGAAAGCTGCTGGGCCAGCTGGTCAATCTGGGATAGGTCCATGGGCGCCTCCTGTGGTATTTCATACCTTCTCTTTTGCATCTTTCTTTTTCTGGTATATGGCAATCAAGGAATCCTGCAGAACCTTTGAGAAATTGATTTGATTTTTTTCCGCAAAGGTATTCAGCCAGGCAGGAATGGTGAGATTTTTTCTGACGGCCTTTTCTCCATACTTTTCAGCGTAAGAATCCATATCGAGAACCAACATACTTACAAAGCCACCTGTCTCCGGGGTAATGCTTTCTATAGGGCTGGCTTCGGGGATAGGCTTTCCATCTTCCAGCTCATCCAGCACCCAGCCTGAGGCGGCGTCCGTGCCCATGAGGATTGCATCGGCCAGATTGTCTCCTTCACTGATGCATCCGGGTAGGTCAGGGACTTCCACGGTGTACCCACCTTTTTTTTCTTCACACGGATAAAAGCACGCAGGATAAGTTAATTTCATCAAAAACCCTCCTTTTATCTAGCTACATTTCTACTCACACGCCTCATGCGAGGCGGCGATTGTTTTACCGTCACGTAATTTGTCTAGGTACTAAAATAGCTACAACGCCGGGCTTTATGGCAATAATCCGGCCTGTTTTAAAATGGATTTTACTGTGCGGGGATCAAGGTCTCCGGGATGATTTGGAATGGAAACCTTGCCGGGTTTGGTTGGATGGATATAAGTGTAATGTGATCCTTTTGCCTTTTTAAACTTCCATCCATCTGCCAAAAGGATTTTTTCTATTTCCCGGAATCTCATTCGACAACATCCTTACCGTTATATTATACGCATAATGCGTATAAATGTCAAGGGGTTTGATCTATATTATCGAACAGCGCTTAAAAACGCTACGGCTTTTCCGAGGATACGCACTGAATTTATCTCTTCCTTGAAAAACACGATATCTTTATAGGAGGGGTTTTCGGCGCAGAGCCGTAGGCTATCTTCAGTTCGATAGACCCTTTTCAAGGTGGCTTCGGTATCCATGGTGCCGATTAACACGGCGGCGATTTCGCCGTTCTCTACCTCCGGCATCTGACGTATATAGACGATATCTCCATCGAAAATCCTGGCGTTAATCATACTATTGCCCTTGCACCTGAGGGCGAAATCCGCGTGGATATCTGTATCCATATCGACATATTCAGCTACATTTTCAACGGCTAGGATGGGAACACCACAGGCAATGTCGCCCAATAATGGGACTTTTTTGGTTTGCGGTAGGGGAAGGATATTATGAACATAGTTTTTAAAATCCCGCTCCATTGGTACGTCATAGCCCATGAGCCACGACTCATTGACATCCAATGCCATTGCTAAAATTTGTGTTTTAATCTGACCTGGCGTTACCTTTTCATTAACATACTGGCTCAGATCGCTTTTTGTTAATTTTTCCCCGTATTTTTCACAATATGGTTTGGCCAATTCCAATATATCCACTTGCCGCAAATTCCTAGCGGCCATAATTTGGCGTAATCGATGCCCTGTGGTATATTTTTTCAATCAGATCACCACCTTTTGCTTGATTGTAGCACAAACAAAACAAAAGTTCAATAGTAAAAAAATAAATTCAAAAATATTGAACTTTCCTATTGACACATAGTAACCGTGGTGGTACAATAAGTTCAACGATTGAACAAATCGAGACACATTAAAAAGGAAATGGGGGTGAGGTAGGTTGCACTACGACTATTCAAAATTAATCGGTCGAATCGTGGAAAAAAAGAAGACGAGAAGGGCGTTTTCCCAGGAAATTGGCATGTCTGAGCGCAGTCTGACACTAAAATTGCACGGAAAGACGAGCTGGAAACAGTCTGAAATTGAGAAGGCGTGTGCTATTTTAGACATCGATCCACATGAGATACCGGTATATTTTTTTGCTCTAAAAGTTCAATGATTGAACTATTTACGAGAGGAGGAAAGCTGAGATTATGAACGGAGGTGTAAAAATTGGATGAATATATAAGACGAGCAGATGCTCTCGAAATTGTAAAGCGAACTAATGGAGACTACGCAACCGCATTTTCAGAGATAGCTAACTTAGCGGCGGTCAAAGTGGACACCACTTGCTGTGGTGGATCTGACAGGGAGGCGAAGAATTGAACGAAATAGAGATTTTTAACAATGATGAATTTGGTAATGTGCGAGTGATTGAAGAAGATGGGAAGTGCCTGTTCTGTGGGGCGGATGTGGCAAAGGCATTGGGGTATTCCAATTCTCGAAAAGCGTTAATTGACCATTGCAAGGGTGTAACTAAACGTGACACCCTTACCGCGGGAGGGAAACAACAGCTGTCTTTTATTCCTGAAAGCGATGTCTATCGTCTCATCGTCCACAGCAACCTTCCCACAGCAGAGCGGTTTGAGCGCTGGGTATTCGATGAGGTGCTCCCCTCCATCCGAAAGCACGGGGCGTATCTGACGCCGGAGACATTGGAGCAGGCAATTTTAAATCCTGATACGATGATTAAACTTTGCACCGCGCTGAAAGACGAGCAAGAGAAGAACAAGACCCTACAGGCAGTGAATTCCTCGCTTACGGTGGACAACCAGATCATGCGGCCAAAGGCGGAGTATTTTGACGAGCTGGTGGACAGGAATCTGTTGACCAATTTTCGGGAGACGGCAAAGCTGCTGCGGGTGAAAGAAAAAGCGTTTTTGCAGTTCCTTTTTGAAAAGAAATTTATTTATCGGGACAAAAAAGGGAAGATCCAGCCCTATGCAGACAAGAACAACGGGCTTTTTGAAATAAAAGAATGCTTCAACGAAAAGACGAGCTGGAACGGCACCCAGACGCTCATCACGCCAAAAGGGCGCGAGACATTCCGGCTGCTGATGCTCAATGCAGGGGTATGAGATTCTATTCTAACACTTTTCTAACAAAATTCTAACAATTGTGGATTGCGGGATGAAAAACGGCAAAAAAGAAGGGCCGCGCCAAAGCACACAAGACGCAAGCCCAAAGAGTTTATATTTCCGCAAAACCATTATACCACAAAAGCGAGGTGGAATCAAGGGATTGCAGCAGGAGGAAAGCTTCAGCGGTTTACCTCTGGATTATCTGTGCGGCCAAGGAGGTAGTCAACGGAAACATCAAGGTAATCGGCAATACGTGACATTTTATCACAGGAGGGCGACATATTGCGTTTTTCTATATCGTAAATAAGACTTTTAGAAATGTTGCAATCTACTAACATTTGAGAAATGGTTTTGTTTTTAAATTTGCATGTAAGTTTAATACGTTTTGCGATTTGTATATTTTCCATATATACCCCTCCTTGGTTTTGTGAAAAAGGCAAAATATACGCAAATTTACGTAAAATTATTGGCTTACGGATATTCCCGTAATATACTATAACCATAGTAATTAATTACCATGGTACACAAAAAGGAGGGAAAAAGCAATGGGCAAGAAAAAAAGTGACAAAAACAAAACTCAGATGCAGACTGAGAAAATTGTTCTTGTCACCGCCACAATAAATCTTATAACAGCGGCGCTAGTTTTACTAGACCAGCTGCTATAGGAAAGCCGGGGAGGGAAACCTCCCCACCTATAGAATATCCTTTTTCTTACCCATTGTCAAACAAATTCGGGAGGGAGGGAGAACGTATGACGCATTTGATTCATATGATCTGCATCGGTGTGATGATTGCCGACATTTGGGTTATCATAACGGTTTTAAACGAATGGAAACGGAGGGGAAAATAAGATGTCAATTGGAGAAAATTTGCGGCGGCTCCGCGAAAACCGCGGCATGAGTCAAGCGGAGATTGCGCAGCGGGTGAGCGTAAGCCAATCCATGATCGCCCAGATTGAACGGGGCACAAAGGTATTATCGTTTCCGCTAGGCATGGAGATTGCGAATGTGCTACAGTGCGATATTTTGGACTTAATCCGAGAGGAGGAAAGAGGATGAACACAGAAAGCCAATCGATTTTTTATTCGGTGAATGACGTAATGGAATTGATGGATTGCAGCAGGAGGAAAGCCCAGCTAGTCATCAACCAATTAAACCAAGAGCTGGACGCCATGGGCATGCTGACCATGCGGGGAAAGGTGCAGCGCACCTATTTTTGGGAGAAAGTGTATGGAAAGGGGGAGGGGAAGAAATGATGTGGTTTTTTGGGTTTATGACGGCGGCTTTTTGCGTGGCGTGCGTGGTGGCCTACAAGATCGACTGCGCCCACATCAAGGCCCTGCGGGAGCAGGAAGAGCGGCGGGAAAGGCGAGTAGCGCACATGGAGGAATTAACCAAAGAGATGGCGGCCATTATGCGGGGGCTGAGACGGATGAAGGAAAGAGAGGAAAAGAATGAGCGGGAAAATGTTGGTTGATGACCTATTGCGGCAGGACTGGAAGCGCAGCGCTCGGAAAACAAACCGGCGCGTGCAGGAGCTGGCAGATCTGCATAACATGTCAGTAAGCTATGCCAGGGAGGTTTTGTTCGGGCCTGGGATTGAATCTGTTCCTGGACCCAAAAAAGAGAAAACAATATACACGATGGTCTACGGGGGTGATGAACGGAAAAAGAAGCCACCAGAGGCAGGATTAACCATAAAACAGTGGCGAGAGAAGCTGGACATAAAGCCGGGCGATTTAGCAACAGTGGCCATAGATTATTTGGATACGGACACTAAAATACATGTTTCTGGGACGGTATTGGCCATTTATCCATGGTACTGTCTACTACAAGCGGAAAATTATAAAATATGTGCACATTGGACGGACATAGAGAGGGTGGAGCGAAATGAGACACGGTGATGTCAAACATGGCCAGCCATGCCCGTGCCGGTTCTGTCGGATTGAACGGGATCGGGAATATCTGTGCAGGCAGAACAGTTGCCAGACCTATGTACGGTGGGTAAAGCAGGAGAGGGGAGCAAAAAATGACTAGAGAAGAAATTTTAGAGACTGCTAAACAGTGCGTTTGCTCGGACAGAGAAAATCAATACGGAAGCCCGGAGGATAGTTTTGATGTTATTGCCAAGTTTTGGAATGCGTATCTAACGCAGAAAATCCGAAATTATTACGTTTCAACGCGATACAATGGTAGTTTGGCAGAAATTGGAATCTGCCCTGATGATGTGGCGGCCATGATGGGCTTGTTAAAAATTGCGCGAATTGCGAACGGGCTAAACAAAAATGACAACTGGATCGACCTGGCTGGGTATGCGGCTTGCGGCGGAGAAGTTCAGTCGAATAGATTCGATGATAGGGACGGGGGCATAGACGGGGCGTGCAATGGATGACGGATGACGAACGGAAGCTTTTATTTTGCGAACGACTGAGGCAGAGGGTTCGGCGGAACTGTATGTCAACCAATAGAATCGCTAATGTAGCAGGAATGCGGTCGGATCGTTTGTATAATTTAATAAACATAAACAAACCGGCTGAGCCAAAATTGTGTGAAATTATAAAATTGTGTGAAACATTAAAAATTGACCCGCTGTGGCTGATCGGTTGGAGGGACGTGGAAAAATTATGAAAAAATTAAACGAATGTATTTATGAAAATTTTGAATCAGACGAAGAACGGGTGGCATATTTATTGGGCCGGATGGGTGCAGCTTGGGCCTATTTGGAATCGGCAGACTGGCCAGCGCTAAACGTGGTAGAACAGATGATTTTCGGGGAAGAGGTGACAAAAAATGGAAAAACTAACGGGACACTGGAAGAAGCTGGTCTCTGACCCGAAATTTTTAGGCGCGGCAGATTTAGAGGGAGGGCCAGAGATCGGGGTCACGGTTGATTATGTGACCGAAGAAATGGTGAAAAGTGACAGAGGAACGGCCCCAAAGACGGTGGTGCATTTTTGTGAGCCGGTAAAACCGATGGTGTTAAATGTGACTAACAGCAAAACTATAGCAAAACTGGCCGGGTCGCCTATGGTCGAAAAATGGGCGGGGACTAAAATCCAGGTCTATTTTGACCCAAAGGTGCGGTTCGCTGGCGACATGGTGGGAGGGGTTCGCGTTCGCCCGTTCCCACCGAAGCCAGAACTGATGGCGGGCGGGCCGGTGATTCAGTGCGAGAAATGCGGTGGGCAAATAAAGCCATATGGGAAAATGGATGCGGCTGGAATGGCGGCATATACGCAAAAAGCCTACGGGAAAAAACTATGCGCGGACTGTGCCACCGTAGCAGCAAAAGAGAAAGTCCAAGAAGAAGGCGGTGCGGGAAGTGATTGAAATAGAACAGGACGTGTTATTTTCTGCAATCAAACTGTATGGGGCGGATCGTCAGCTAGACAAACTAGTTGAAGAAATAGGCGAACTGCTCCAAGCGCTGGTAAAATGGCGGCAGGGTGGGGATAAGCTCCATTTACTAGAAGAATTGGCAGACGTTTATATTATGCTGGAGCAGGCGGCTATGATTTTGGATGTGCCGGCAGAAACTGGCCCCACGCTGCTACAGGCCGCCATAGATAAAAAATTGGAACGGCTACGGGAACGGATCAAAAAGGCCATGGAAGAAGATGGAAAACCAGACGAAGAAGTACCAGCAGAGTGCGGATTTTTTGACTGGGCGAAAGGGATGGATGATGATACATGGATTTAACAAATGAAAATTATTTTAGCCGTGAAGCAAACGAGGCATATATGAGTGTATCCCAATTCAAAGCATTTGAAGGCTGTGAAGCGGCGGCATTGGCAGAAATCCGTGGCGAGTGGGTACATGAAGAAACGGCGGCCATATTGGTAGGAAGTTATGTGGACGCCTATTTTGAGGGCAGTCTGGAACAGTTTAGGGCGGACCATCCAGAGATCTTTCTGAAAGGTGGCGGGTTAAAATCGGACTACCGAAAAGCAGAAGAGATCATTGACCGGATTGAATCTGATCCAGAGTTCATGTCGATGCTAAACGGGCGGCGGCAGGTGGTAGAAACGGCGGCCATAGATGGGGTGCCAGTGAAAATTAAAATTGACGTTTTGCATAACGACAAAATTGTGGATTTGAAAATCATGCGGGACTTTCAGCCTATCTGGAAGGACGGGCAGAAAATGCCGTGGTGGGCGGCCTGGGGCTACGACCTGCAAGGGGCAGTCTATCAGGAAATTCACCGGCTGGTCACTGGGGAACGCCTGCCGTTTTTCCTGGCAGCGGCAACAAAAGAAGCCCCGTCTGACGTGGGCGGGGTAGAGATCGGGCAGACATTTTTGGACGAGCGCCTGGCCTATTTTCGCGGGATGCTGCCCAGATACGTGGCAATTAAACGCGGCGAAGTTGAACCGAAACGGTGCGGGCATTGCGCGTTTTGCCGGGCCACGAAACCGTTTGAAATCAAAAACGCGGCAGATTTTTTTGAAGCAGACGAAATGAACTGAAAAAATGGGGGGGAATAAAAAATGAACAATGTCAATCTGATGGGCCGGTTAGTGCGGGATATTGAATTAAAATACACCAACAGCCAAACGCCTGTGGCCGTGGCAAATTTCACTTTAGCCGTCAACCGCCGATTCAAACGGGACGGCGAGCCGGATGCCGATTTTTTCGATTGTGTGGCCTTTGGGCGAACGGCAGAAACGATGGGCAAGTTTCTATCTAAGGGGCGGCAAATCGCGCTGACAGGGCGGCTGCAGGCCCGCACATGGGAGGACAAAGAGGGGAAGAAGCGAAAAGTCGTAGAAGTGATTGTGGAATCGTTTGATTTTTGTGGGAAGCGTGAAGATGCTGACGGGCAGCAACAGACTCAACAGGATTCGGCAGAAACCACGGGCGGATTTTATCCGATTTCGGACGATGATGATGACGACCTGCCATTTTAATTCGGGGGTGCGCCATGGTGATCTATATCGACACACGGGAAAAGAAAAATGCGCACATCATGTCTTATTTTTTGCGGCACGGGATTGTTTTCCAGTCAAAAAAATTGGATTGTGGCGACTATTGGGCAGAGGGAAGCCCGGTCATTATCGAACGGAAATCCTCATTGCTGGAATTAGCCGGGAACATCACCAAAGACGGCGGGAAGCGGATTTCGGCTGAATTGAAACGCATCCCGGCTGATAAGCGGCTAGTTTTGTTAGTGGAAGAAAATATCAGTTTGGATGCGGTCAAAGATTGGCGCAGTCCGCGGACGAAATTTTTGGGCGTGGCGCTGCATCGATACTTATTGGCCTGGATGGACAAATATCAAATCGAGGTGCAGTTCTGCCACAAAAACAGCAGCGGGAAACGGATTGCAGCTTTGCTTTGTGGTGGTGAAGGAAATGACGCTGACATATACTAAGGAAGACTTTTTACAGTCAGACCGCCCTTATGCCGATGTATACGAATTGAGCGGTGATCCATTCGCGCTAAACCGGGCGTTGTTAGAGGTATCTCAGTACGCCAAAACACTGGGCATTGGGAATTTTCGCACTCTGTTTCGAGCGTATTGCAAAGCGCAGCAAAAGAGCACCAGCAAAGAAATTGACGGAAATGTGACGGCATTTGAAGATCAGCCGTTAGAACTGGACAGCGGGTCTTGGATTTGCGATGACTTTGGGGTGGTGACCACACTGGGGGAGGGAGCGCAGGTGCAAGCTTGCTGCCATCCAATTCTACCGGTGGAGCGGCTGCAAAACATTGACACCAATTTAGAAAAGCTAAAAATAGCTTACAAGCGCGGGAGCCAATGGAGAGAGTTAATTACAGACCGGGAGACGCTGGCCAGCGCCAGTAAGATTATCAGTTTAGCCAACCAGGGTGTAGCGGTGAATTCAGAAAACAGCAAATGGCTGATTCGCTACTTACACGATGTGGAGCACTTAAATTATGACCGGCTGCCAGCGAAAAAAAGCATTGGCAGATGCGGCTGGGTGGACGGCTATGGCTTTGCGCCCTTTGTGGAGGGGCTTATTTTTGACGGAGAAGAAACGTTTCGTCACATCTTTCAGGCCATTGGGAGCAAGGGGAGTCCGAGGCAGTGGGCAGAAGTGGCCAAAGAAGGCAGAAAAACGCTGCAAGGGCGCGTTGTTTTAGATGCTTCTTTTGCTTCGGTACTGGTGGAGCCGTTAGGGTGTTTGCCTTTTTTTGTGCACCTATGGAGCGCCATTTCTGGCACAGGCAAGACGCTGGCGCTGATGTTGGCGGCAAGCGTATGGGCAGATCCGCAAAAAGGCAGGTACTGGACAACCTTTAACAGCACGGGCGTTGGTCAAGAGATGACGGCGGGATTTTTAAACAGTCTGCCGCTCATACTGGATGAGCTGCAGCTGGTGCGGGACAAGAAAAACTTTGACAAGACCATTTACGAGTTATCCGAGGGCGTAGGGCGCACGCGCGGCGCAAAAACAGGCGGGCTGCAGAAGACACCAACATGGGCCAATACCATACTGACCAGTGGAGAGATGCCGCTGACTACCTTTTCCAGCGGTGCGGGCGCCATCAACAGAATCATTGAACTGAGCTGCACAGAAAAGCTATTTACAGACGGCATACATATAGCGGAGATGCTTCGAAATCACTACGGATATGCCGGGCAGCGGTTTCTACAATGGCTGCAAAAAGAGGATCACATGGAACAAGTGCGGGAAAGTTATGACCGATATTCTAACGAGTTAAGCGGCGGCGATGTGACGGAGAAGCAAGTGATGGCAGCGGCAGTATTATTGGCGGCAGATGAGGCCGTAACCAGGCTCTTTTTTCCGGAAGAAGCGCCTTTAAGGGCAAAAGAGCTAGCAGATTATCTAAAAACAAGGGCTGAGGCGGACATCAACCGGCGCGCCTACGAATACCTTCTCGAAACTTGTCAGATGAATCCGACTAGATTTATGTCCGGAGAGGACAATAAGGGGGAGCTTTGGGGTGGAAGCGATCAGGACTATTATTATATTTTTCGGCTACAGGTGCAGAAAATCTGCGCCGAAGGCGGGTATAACGATGCGGCCCTATTGGCCTGGATGAAAGAAGAGGGGCTGATCGAATGGACAAAGGGAAACTTGAAAACGAAAAAAATCAATGGATCAGCGGTGTCTTGCGTATGGCTAAAAAAGCATCCGGACGGGTTTTTCCCAGTAGAAGAGGACGGAACAGAGCCGTTTTAATGAGAAGCAGAGGGCTTAGGAGGAAAAAGGTAAGAATCATTCGCACCGATTTCACACATATGAAACCCTTGATTTTAGCGGGATTGAGGCTTATGGTGTGAAAATGTGAAGGGTGAGAACATTTTGATACGTCTATCATATAAAAATATTTTTTGAAAAAGAATTTTAAAAAATTTTTTCTTACGCGCGAGAAAAATTATTTTCCTTCACACTTCACACCAACGCAGGCAAACCCTTGATTTTAGCGGCTTTTAGCTATGTGAACACCAGTCACACCCGTTCGCACGATTCACAACAATGGAGGGAAAAAGATGATGATATCGGACATCAAAGAGCGCGTCCCTATGCAGGCGCTATTGGAGAGATATGGCATACAGCTAGACAGGAAAGGAAAGGCGCTTTGCCCGTTTCACAAAGAAAAAACACCTTCTTTTGGCCTATATGGGCAACGGTTTCATTGTTTTGGATGCGGGGCAAGCGGGGATATTTTTGACTTTGTGATGATGCAGGAAGGCATATCACTACCAGCAGCCATGGAGAAGATTGACACACTTTTTGGCTTGGGATTGCTGGGGAGAAAAATGACGGTACGGCAGCGGCAAAATCTACGGGAAGAGGAACGGAGAAGAAAAGCAGCCAGAAAGATTGAGGAAAAGAAAGAAGAAAAATGGAAGAGTGCTTATTTTGAATGTGCAGATCGGTTTCGGGAAGCGGAAAAAGACGTGGCGGATCTGTCACCGAAAACGATGGAAGAGCCTTTATCCGATGCCTTTGCTGATGCGGTAAGCCGGCTATTTTATGCAGAAATTGAGATGGAAGAGATGGAAAAGGAGCGGGAGAAGGATGTACGACAAAGTTAGAAAGATAGATGAGGCCGAGGCCCGCAGCTATGAAAAGGCTATGGCGCGTCTAGAAGCAGCAGCGGGGCTTTCTGCAGAGAGCCGCCAGAAGTATGCCAAACCAATCTCGGTGATCCGGGAAAAGGTAAGACGGGGATGGTTGGCATATCTTTCCTGGCGCATTACCGGCGGGCAGGGGCATCTATGGCGAACGGATGCGCTTATGTTGGTGCCATGGATGAACATGATGGCAGACGGGCAGAAAAAGGCTATGGCAGGAAGGCGAAAAGAAGCAGAACAGGTGATCAAAGATTTATATCGCATCTATTATCGATTGACGGGAGGAAGGGAACCATGGCGAAACGGCGGCCATGAAAGGCCATCAGAGAGAAATGCTTAGACTGTGTGGGCGGGAGCAGAAAAGAGGTGCGGCTATGCCCTGGCTTAGATGGTCCGTTATATGAATACCGTTTTGGGCACAGGCCGAAAGTGGATACGAGTATCGAAGGTGGGGAGGAAGTGAAAAAAATCGGCACGGATGTGGGGGGTAACGGGAAAAACGGAGGGGTTTTATGATCGAGGAATGGAGAAAGGCGGTTTGGCTTCAAGCAGAGCTGGAGCGGATTGAACGGCAGCTGGAAGACGGATGGGCGCAAGCCCAGGGCCACGGCGTGCAATACGGGCGGATACCCCGAGGAAAAGGGGGCACCCGGCGCGGGCCCGTGGAGCGGTTAGGGGTACGGCTGGCAGAGATGGAGACGGAGGCGCAGCGCCTTCGGGAGCGGCTGGAACGAATCCAGGCGGACATCAACGCCATACCGGACGACCGGGACAGGGTGATCTTAAAATACTACTGCCTGGACGGGGTGGGCGTTCGCGGCATTGCCCGGCGGCTACGTATGGCAGCGGGGACGGTGGAGCGGGCGCTTGGCCGGTATCGGGGGACAGCGGAAAACGGCGGGAAAAGAAAAAAGAGCGGATAGGGTTCCGCTCTTGATTTTTGGTTTTGGGATTGATATAATAAAATTGCCTTTATTTTTTATTGGGTGGCGGTGGTTACCCTCACCGCCGAAGGGTGGTTATGCTGGTGTGATGTAGTCGATGTAATCCGCTTTAGTCGCGAATAACATGTATCGGCCATTCACAAACCCCATATAACCGAATGGGGTTAGATAACCTTTCACGAGGTCACCACCTTTCTGGGTTCTTGTATGGTTCGGATACAAGAACCTTTTTTTGTGGGTTTTTGGCTTCCCACAACCCCGGAAAGGGGGGTTCGACCGGTTGCCGTCCGGCTCTCATCGGGTGGGCATAATCGTTATTTTGTGTCGATTTCGGCCCTTACTAGCGCAATTCCTTTATGGATTACCTGCGCTTTTGTGATATTTAACGCCTTTGCACATTCTTCTAGTGTGTTATAGGTATCTTGCGAAAGACGGATTTCAAAGCGCCTATCTTTTTTGTCTTGGGTTGGTCTGCCTTTCGGGGTCATTGTCTCACCTCTTTTCTTTTGTCCGTACATTTATGATAAAATATGTCCGTACATTTGTCAAGCGTTTTTTGAAAAATTTTTCTTTCTTGATTTTCTGCCTTACTGTTGGTATAATCAAGGTAACCAGTGGTAAGGCTCACTGGCTACCTTTTGGGTTTGAAGTTGGTTGTGGTTTATCCTCCAGTAACCAACTTCATTTTTTTATTTGCTGATGTACTCAATGCATTCTAGTATCTGGGCATCGGTAAAGCCTTTGTCTTTCAGCCATTCTATCAGCCGTGCTACTTGTTTCATTGTCATTTCTTCCATGTCCTCACTTCCTTTCTGAAGAGGTGGTTTCCTCTGCCTTACGAGGATAGAATAACATATATGGTCGTATCTATCAATAGGAAATATGAACAAATCGACAGGTGTATATTTGTGCACGCTGTATATAGTCGTATCTATCTAATCCATGTTAAAATATAAGGTAAGATAAAAAGAGCGCCAAAAGCAGACTAGGAGAGATTGAAATGGACGAAGAAAAAAAATCTTCCTATAGAGGTTTTACACCCGCGCAAAAAAGAGCGCATAAAAACTATATGGAAAATTTTGTTGAAATAAAAACCCGTATGACGCCAGAAAAAAGAGCTATCATCAAAGCCCATGCGAAAGACCAAGGCGAGAGCGTCAATGCCTTTATCAATCGGGCCATAGATGAAGCTATGCAGCGGGACAAGGAAAATTATAACAGTCAAAAGTCAAGCGTTTTTTGAAAAATTTTTCTTTCTTGATTTTCTGCCTTACTGTTGGTATAATCAAGGTAACCAGTGGTAAGGCTCACTGGCTACCTTTGAGGGTTGAAGTTGGTTAAGGGGCGCTAAACCACAACCAACTTCATTTTTTTATGCCTTTGCCTGTCTGATGATTTCAGCAGCTTCGGCAACTGTTTCGGCTTTGCTTTCTACCAGCTTCGCCAGCGTTTCAA
>CAJFIN010000043.1 GCA_904381335.1 Candidatus Neoanaerotignum galli
ACTATATGGTACAGCTGGTGGGCCAGGTGGAATATGCGTATCTGGAACGGCTGGAGCCAATGTTTCGCGAAGATGTGCTGCGAAAGCTGTTTAGTTTTGGTTTTCCCTGTATGATTATTTGCAATAACTTGCCAATGTTTCCCGAAGTGGCAGTATTTGCTCGGGAGTTTCAAGTGCCGGTGTTTCGTACAACCTATCGGGAGTCCGACTTCATGGGGGAAATCAATCGGTGGTTAAAGTGTGAAGTGGCGGAAAGGGTCACCATTCATGGGGTACTGGTGGACATTTATGGCGAAGGCATTTTGATTTTGGGCGACAGTGGCGTGGGCAAAAGTGAGGCGGCCTTGGAACTGATTAAACGGGGTCACCGGTTAGTGGCCGATGATGCTGTGGTGATTAAAAAAATCTCCCATGAAACATTGGTGGGCAGCTGTCCGGAGCTGATTCGGTATTTTTTGGAACTGCGAGGGATTGGCATTATCGATGTGCGGGAGCTTTATGGCGTTGGAGCCATCAAGCAGGAACAAAATATTGATATGGTCATTAAATTGGAATTGTGGGACGAAAACAAAGTTTATGACCGGATGGGCCTGGAGGATGAATATTATGAAATCATGGGCAATAAAGTGGTCTGCAATTCCATTCCGGTGCGCCCGGGGAGAAATGTGGCTGTGATTTGTGAAGCGGCGGCAATCAACTGCCGCCAAAAGAAGTTGGGATATAACGCTGCCAAGGTGCTTAGCGAACGCATCGGTCAGCAACAATCTTTTTAGGAGGTGAGACAACGTGTATGCCATTGGCGTAAATTTGGATTTGACAAATATTACAGCGGGGGTGGTCAATGAACAAGGGCAGATTCTTTCCAAAGAATCTATTCCTACGCTGCGCTATCGGCCCTTAAGCGAAGTGGTGGCCGATTTGGCAGCATTGGTTAAACGGGTGGCCGAAGCGGCAGATGTGGATTTACAGACAGAGATAGATCATGTGGGCATTGGCACTTATGGCACCATTGACCGCCGTACCGGAACACTGATCTATTCTGCGCAATTCGGATTTCGAGATGTGCCATTACTAGCAGAGGTGAAAAAACATCTTTCTTTACCTGTATATATCGAAAATGATGCGAATTGTTATGCCCTGGCCGAAAGTCATTGGGGCGCCACAAAAGGATATAAAAATTCGGTCATTGTCACACTAGGTACTACCATCAGCGGCGGCATCGTGATTAATCATGAAGTATATCATGGGGCATTTTTTGGCGCAGGAGAATTTGGCCATCATGTGATCGTGATGGATGGGGAAAAATGCGAATGCGGCCGGCGAGGCTGCTGGGCAGCGTATGCTTCTTCTACTGCTTTAGTTCGGGATGCCCGCATTGCAGCCATTCGCCATCCAGAAAGCGAAATGTTTCGTATGGTAAATGGCGATTTACGGCTGATGAGCTATCATATTCCTTTTGAGGCGGCAAAAAAAGGCGATGTATATGCCTTGGATGTGGTGCATATGTTCCGGCGGTATGTGGCATTGGGCTTAATCAATATTGTCAATATTCTCCAGCCAGACGCCATTGCCATTGGCGGAAAATTACGAAAGATCGGCCATGAATTTATTGATGGTGTATCGGCGTTAGTATATGAAAAGGCGTTTGGGCAGAACGAAAAAGCAAAAACGGAAATAAAGCTGGCAGATATGGGCTATGATGCCGTGATTATTGGCGCGGCCATGCTCAAACCCTGGAAAGAGTAAGGAGGAACCATGGGATTTTTGGAACAGCTGGAAGCCTATGCAGGGGCTGGACAGGTCAAAAAGGCAGAGCCAATGCGGCTTCATACCACTTTTCAAACTGGCGGCCCGGCGGATTATTTTGTGACGGTTCAAGGCTGGAGGGAGCTATTTGCGGTGGCTGCTTTTTGCCGGCAAGAGAAGGTACCTATGACTCTGGTAGGCCGAGGGTCCAATCTGCTGGTAAAAGATGGCGGCATACGGGGTGTAGTGCTTTGCCTGGGAAAAGAATTTTCCTCTGTTCGCCGGGAAGGGGAGGATTTAATTTTGGGCGCAGGAACACCGTTATCCCTAGCAGCGTCTCAGGCGGCGAAGAATGATTTGGCTGGACTGGCGTTTGCAGCCGGTATTCCAGGCAGTTTTGGCGGAGCTGTAGTGATGAATGCAGGGGCCTATGGCGGAGAGATCAAGGATGTTTTGCAATCGGTTACCGTGCTGACCCAGCAAGGTCAAGTGAAAGAATTGCCCGCCGAAGCGCTGGAATTATCCTACCGTCATAGTATCCTGTCTGAAACAGGGGATTGGGTGTTAGAGGGCCGAGTGCATCTGACACCGGGAAAGCGGGAAACTATTGAGCAGGAAATGGCAGCATACGCCAAAGCACGCCGGGAAAAACAGCCATTGGAATACCCCAGCGCCGGCAGCACATTTCGCCGGCCAGAAGGATATTTTGCTGGACAACTGATCGAACAGTGCGGGCTAAAGGGATATCGAGTGGGGCAGGCTTGTGTATCGGAAAAACATGCCGGCTTTGTGGTGAATTTGGGTGGGGCCACTGCATCGGAGATTTTGGCTGTGATTACACATTGCCAGGAAGTGGTGCTGGCCCATACAGGCGTTCGTCTGGAATGTGAAGTAAAAATCCTGGGAGAGGATGGAATCGGAGGTGCGCCATGAAATTTGTGATCGTAACAGGAATGAGCGGGGCTGGAAAAACAACCGTGCTGAAGTTTTTGGAAGATATCAACTATTTTTGCGCCGATAATCTGCCTCCTGCCCTGCTGTTGAAGTTTGCGGAGTTATTTGAGCAAGGTACTGAGATTGATAAAGTGGCCTTAGGAATTGACATTCGGGGCGGCAAATTGTTTGAGGACTTTTTTCAGGGACTTTCTCAGCTGACGGAAAATGGTTATGATTATGAGATCTTGTTTTTGGATGCCTCAGATGAGTGCCTCATCAAACGGTTTAAGGAGACACGCCGCAGCCATCCCCTTTCAAAAGGCGGCTCTATTGCAGAAGGTATCCAAAAAGAGCGCGCCATACTGGAGCAGGTGAAAAAGAGGGCGGACTATATCATCGATACCAGCAATATCCTCACCCGAGAGTTAAAAGAAAAGATCAATGATATTTTTGTACTGCATGAAGCGTTTGATAGTTTAATGATTACTGTGGGGTCCTTTGGCTTTAAATACGGCATCCCCATTGATTCGGACTTGGTTTTTGATGTGCGGTTTTTACCAAACCCGTTTTATATTCCTGAACTTAAGGAACTGACAGGTAACGATGCTCCGGTGAATGACTATGTGATGGGATTTGAAGAAAGCCGCGTTTTTTTGAATAAATTGTTGGACTTGCTGGAGTTTTTGATTCCAAAGTATATCAAAGAGGGGAAAAACAGTCTGGTGATTAGCATTGGCTGTACAGGCGGAAAACACCGTTCGGTGACCATAGCGAATCAGTTATACTTGGCCTTAAAGCAGAAAGGCCATAGCGTGAGACTGCGCCATGACGATATGGAAAAGGAATTAAAACGGAAAAAATAAGGCGTTGGTTTAGAAAGGAGGAGACGAAAGTTTGTCGTTTTCTTCTAATGTAAAAAGCGAGTTAACCCATCAATTTGGAGAAGGGCGACATTGTCAGATTGCTGAGATCGCTGCTTTTTTGAATATGTGTGGATACTGGGAAAAAAAAGACCAGGATTTTTGTGTAAAAATACAGACGGAGAATGCCGCAGTAGCGAGAAAGTGCTTTACATTATTAAAAAAAACTTTTAATATAGAATGTGAGATTGAAGTAAAGCACAGCCATCCGCTTACGAAAAAACGGACGTACCTTTTATCGTTGGAACCGGGTGAGGTCACAAAAAAAGTGTTGTTATCGGCGGGATTGATGCAAGATGACAGACCTTGCCTTGGCGAGAGGATAGATCCGCTGGTGGTGTCTGGAACATGCTGTAAACGGGCCTATATCCGGGGGGCATTTCTTTCGGCAGGGTCGGTGAGCGATCCGGAAAAAGCGTACCATCTAGAGTTTGTTGTGGATCAGCCTTCCTATGGAAGCAATCTGATGGCGCTCATCAACCATTTTGACATGGATGCAAAAATGATTCCTCGAAAGGATCAATATGTGGTCTATTTAAAAGAAGGGGAACAGATTGTAGACTTGCTCAATATCATGGGTGCACATGTGGCGCTGATGAAAATGGAAAATGTGCGGATTTTAAAAGATATGCGCAATAATGTTAACCGGAAAGTCAACTGTGAAACGGCCAATCTCAATAAAACCATTGCGGCCTCCGTAAAGCAGCAGGAGGATATAGAGCTGATTTGGCGCACTGTGGGGCTGGAGTCACTGCCGGGGCCACTGGAAGAAATTGCTCGGGCCAGAGTGGCATTTCCTGATGCCAGTTTAAAAGAGTTGGGAAAACAAATGCATCCGCCGGTGGGAAAATCCGGTGTGAATCATCGGCTCCGTAAGATCAGTGAAATGGCAGAAAGCATAAGAGAGGGTAAGGGAAGAAGCAATGACGAGTAGAACTGTAAAAGTAAAAAATACCTTAGGAACCAGAGAAGCGGCATTGTTTGTGCAGACGGCCAGTAAATTTAAGAGCAATGTGAAGATTGCGCTGGAGGATAAATTAGTCAATGCCAAAAGTTTGATGTGTTTGATTTCTTTGGGCTTGACAGGAGGTATGCAAGTGACGATTCAGGCAGATGGTGAGGATGAAGTCCAAGCGGCGGAAGAAGTTTCCACTGTATTGCTGAGTTGAGGCAAGATTGCCTGAAAAATGGAATTGAATATGAAATCTGAAACAGATGCGACAAGGCATCTGTTTTTTTGTGCCCAAGAAAAACCACAAAGCAGGAGAGAAAAGGTATCATCTACAATGGAAGGAAAATAGAAACGGATGCGGGCCGTGTGCAGACAGAAAGTGTCATTGATGTGGTAAAGCAAAACAGTTGCTGCAAGGAAGGTCATAAGCCATGTGGTTTTGATGGGCCAATATGGGAAAATGCCGCCAATAGGGTCATGGTATGAGGAAAGAATGATTGGTTTGTACGTCTGTTGAGAGCAAAGATGACATGTATCTTTGGACGGAACCCTCAGGTGTTACAAAGCATAAAAAACCGCCTCTGGGCTTCATGCCAAAGGCGGCTTTTGATTATTCGTCTGTCCCTAAGATAATATAGATGTCAATTCCATCATTTAACATCGTTGGATCGGTATAGAATTGGGCGTCAGGATAAAAGCGAAGTAAATCCTGGCCTACGCCGTCTTCTCGGACATAGATTCGGGTATAGCTGGTCTTTTCACCTTCATAAGTGGAGATGGTAGGCACCTGATAACCGGAAGCGGTCAGCATTTGCTGATTTGTAGCGGCGTAACCGGTGGTATAACTGCCGTTGGCGATTTCAATGGCCAAATCCTTGCTATTTGTCGTATTAGAAGTGGCTTGCGCCATGGCTTCATCGTTAAAGAAATATTGCTGTACTAACAGATGGCTGGCGGTTTGATCTTCAATATAATAGGAAATACCGCTGATATTTTGGGCTGTGCCAGGCAAAGTAGCAGTTTGCATCCGATCAACATCCACATCTTCAATATAAGGAGCGTATTTCAATGCATCGGATAAGGAAATATCTGTGGTAACATATTGATATGCCGTACGGATGAGGCCGGGCAAATTGCCTAAAAGGGTATCGGTGGATAGAATCTTTTCCATCAATGCCCGCAGGAAATCCTGCTGCACGGACACTCGCTCAATATCGCCTTGCACATATCGGCGGAAGCGAACGAGCTGTTCTGCTTTGTCCCCATCCGTATCTCGCATATCCCAATACATGTCCTGAGGAACATAGAAATCCACGCCGCCTACCAGGTCAACCAGTTCCCGAAAGCCTTCAAAATTGACTTTCACATAATGGTCAATTTGAATGCCCAACAACTCTTCTAATTGTTTAACAGAGAAATAGTCCCCGCGTTCTGTGCCGGCATAGGCATGCACTTCGTTCAGTTTGCAGGTGGCATTCGGTGGGATATACATCCCATTTTCACTTAAATAGTTATATAGTTCATCAGTCATGGTCACCCGCGTATCACGAGGGACAGATAAGAGGTTCAAATTTCCGGTCTTACTGTCGAAATGAACCACAAACATAACGTCTGTCCGGGTCTCATCCCCATCTACGCCAAAAAAAGCAACATTTAGGGTGATATCCCGCTTGATAATGGCGTCCACAATGCTCATTTGGCTGCCTGAGGTTACCTCATGTTGGGTTTCAAAACCAACGATGCGGGAATAGGCGAAAATAGCCCCTGTGGCACAAGCGACAAAAGCCAGCACCATACAGCAGACGATTTTGAGAAAGTGAGCAATGGGCCGATAGGGCTTACGCCGTTTTTGTTTCCGGTGTTTCATTTTCTTCTCTCCTCGTTACATTTTTATCCTATCATGCAGCGGATGTTGTATTTTCTGTGTCAGATGAGTCGTTTTGAGTTTCTTGGTTTGTGGATGGTTCAAAAATGTCTTTGACAATCTGCGCCACAGCATCCTCATCTAAAATTACATAGTTTCCGGCCTCTCCCGGCAAAGTCACCATTTGAATGGAGGAGACATCGATTTGGTCGAGAAACTTCAAATAGCTTAATGCATCCATGATAGTCATGTTGGTTTCCAGATAAGAAAGGCATGTTTTTGTTAGGGCAGGCAGGTTATTGAGGATGGTCTCGGTAGAAAATACCTTTTCTATTACGGCCATCATAAAATCATGCTGCACCTCAATGCGCTGCAAGTCTTGGCTGGCATAGCCATGGCGAAAACGCACCAACTGTTCCGCTTTATCTCCATCTAAGTGCTGCATCCCCTCTTGAAGGTTAATGAGAGGACCGCCGTGATCCCGCATATCCCAATACATATCCATAGGCACATAGAAATCTACGCCGCCAATGGCATCTACAACATAACGAAAGGTCTTGGGTGTAAATTTAATATAGTAGTCAATGGGGATGTCCAGAATTTCTTCCAACATAGCGGTGGAGTATTGACATCGGTAACCATCGCCGGCGTAGGAATGTACCTCAGTGAGTTTGCACATCCCTTCCACACCACGGTTATAGGGAATAGGACGGTTACGGGAGCGCAGGTCTGCCAGCATCTCGTCTGTCAGGATCACCTGGGTATCCCTGGGAACAGAGATCAGGTGCACTTCTGATGTCTGGTGGTTTAAAGAGACCACAAAATCCACATCGGCCAGATTACCGCTGTCGTCACAACCAAACACAGCGATGTTGGTAAAGCGCTGATCTTCCTCTTCCTCTTCTTGCGTGGGCGTAGCGGTAGGACGTAACCCCTGAGAAGGCTTTGGCGTAGCGGTTTTAGCCGGATCTCGGTTCACGCCGTAAATGATCGCGCCAGATAGGGCGGCAATGCTATATACTGCTACTAAGGGAATCACAATAAGAAAAAACCGGCGCAATAAGCGCAAACGGGCTGACCGCACTGCCCGAGAGATAGACTTTGGTGAAGACGGCATAAAATCTTCCTTTCTGCAGAGACGGAATCGTTGCTATTTTTATGGTGTCAAAAGCCTGAGTGTCATTCATTCGCAATACAAAAATTACATGCTTAAAAATTATATCACAAAAAAACCAGACAGGAAACGATTTTCCATGAATTTTAAGAATTTCCTTCGGAAAAGCAAAGACAACTGCAACAATTTCCAGCAAAAAAGGAGAAAAAAGCGATCAAACAAGATGTTTTAAAAATGATGGGGAAATATGACCCTTCCAGAAGAGAAAAGAAATCAAGCAAAGCGGAGCTGATGAGAGCAGTCCTGGGAGAGAGGCGCTTGCATATTTGAAGAAAATGCCATATAATAAAAGAGACAATTTAGTAACGCCAGAAAGGGTGAAAATCATGAAAAATCCAGTGGTTACCATGAAAATCAACGGCGAGGATACCATCCGTATCGAGTTGTATCCGGAGGTGGCTCCGAACACAGTCAATAACTTTATTTCTTTGGTGAAAAAAGGCTATTATAATGGCTTAACGTTTCATCGGATTATCCGTGGCTTTATGATTCAGGGCGGTTGTCCGGAGGGTACCGGAATCGGTGGCCCAGGTTATACCATCCGCGGGGAATTTTCCCATAACGGGGTAAAAAATGACTTAAACCATACCCCCGGCGTCATTTCCATGGCCCGCACGATGATGCCAAACTCTGCTGGCAGCCAGTTTTTTATCATGCATGCTGCCGCACCCCATTTGGACGGCGACTATGCCGCTTTTGGTAAGGTGATTGAAGGGATGGATGTGGTGGACAAGCTGGCCTGTGTGGCTACGGATCCCCGGTCTGATATGCCTTTAGAACCTCAGGTGATGACAGAAGTGACGGTGGAAACCTTTGGTCAAGACTATCCCGAACCGGAAAAGATGTAAGAAAGGGACAAAAAAAGCCGAGCTATCCGGAGGATAATTCGGCTTTTCTCTGCCTCAGCCGGCGGCTAAATCAGATGCGGCCGGCTTTGACAAAGGACTTACAGTCGGTGCATTGGTCCTGAGTGGGACTATACTCATGGGTGCCGATGGTGACACAGTCCAAAGAGCAATAGTTTTCATTTTTGCAGTGGTGCTTGCACTGCTGTACGGTACATTTGATGCAAGTGTTTTTTGTCATGGTTTGGCCTCCCTTTCTTGTTGAACTACGATGGCTCCATCGTCCGGCAGATCGGAGCATTGGAGCACAATGATAGTATGGCCAAAACAAATGATTTCTTGCATGTTTTTTTTCAAAAGAGAAGGGCAAAGGAGGAACCCCAATGGAAAAATCAAAGGTATATTACACGAACTTACGTACAAAACCAGGTCAAAGCTTGTTAAAAAAATTGGAAAAACTCATTCGTACGGCTGGCATTGAAACCATTGATTTTGAGCGGAAGTTTACCGCCATCAAAATCCATTTTGGCGAGCCTGGCAATCTAGCTTATCTTCGCCCCAACTATGCTAAAGTAGTAGCTGATGTGGTAAAAAGTCTGGGCGGCAAGCCATTTTTGACTGACTGCAATACCCTGTATGTGGGCCGCAGAAAAGACGCTTTGGAACATATGGATGCAGCATATGAAAACGGTTTTAATCCGTTTACTACGGGATGTCAGATTATTATTGCTGACGGCCTGAAGGGGTCGAATGAAACGCTGGTGCCCATTCAGGGAGAATATGTGAAGGAAGCAAAGATTGGCACAGTCATTATGGATGCAGATATCATCATCTCCTTAACCCATTTTAAAGGACATGAGGAAGCAGGATTTGGTGGCGCCATCAAGAATTTGGGCATGGGCAGCGGCAGCCGGGCTGGCAAAATGGAGATGCACTCGGATGGTAAGCCGTATGTTTCAGAAAAGAAATGTCGCGGCTGTGGCAAATGTGCGAAAATCTGTGCGCAGGATGCCATTTCTTACACGGATCATAAGGCACATATCGATCACAACAAATGTGTGGGCTGCGGCCGCTGCATTGCTATGTGCGCATTTAATGCCATTAAGCCGGATTATACGGTCTCTACCACCAGCTTTAACTGCAAGATGGCAGAGTATGCTTTGGCTGTTGTAAAAGACCGTCCGAACTTCCATATTTCTTTGGTGGTGGATGTTTCTCCATTTTGCGACTGCTGCGCCGAAAACGATTTGCCCATCATTCCTGATGTAGGCATGTTTGCTTCATTTGATCCTGTAGCACTGGATATGGCCTGTGCCGATATGGCAATGAAACAGCCGGTAATCCCAGGCAGTGCGTTGTCAGAAAAAGATCCTGAAAGCTTGGGCGACCACTTTACCCATATGCATCCTACCACAAACTGGAAAGAATGTCTGGAACATGCCGCAAAGATTGGTATTGGTTCTTTGGCATATGACTTGATTGAGGTCGAATAAAGGCGATGACCATGGTTCAGGACACCTTGACCTTGTTTGGCCCGGATTGGCCCCGGCGGGAGCATTTCGCCTATTACCGCCAGAAAGTGATTTGCGGCTATAGTGTTACTGCATTATTGGAAGTCAGCGGACTTTACCATTGGTGCCGCCAGAAACAACAGAAATTTTTTTCTGCTGTAACATATTGCGCCGCCCGAGCGATTGCCTCATTGCCAGAGTTTTGCATGGGCTTAGATGAGATGGGGCGGCCGGGCTACTATCCGCGGATGCATCCTAGCTATACGGTGTTTCATCCTGAAGACCATACCTTTTCGGATACTTGGACGGCTTTTGAAGAACCATTTGACCGGTTTGCAGATGCAATGGCACGGGATATTTGTCAAGCCAAAGAAAAGCGAGGGGTAAAGGTAAAGCCGGGCCAGCCGAAAAACTTTTTTTGTATTTCCTGTGTGCCGTGGCTTTCTTTTACGGGGTATGGCGTAGAAAGTCAGGGAGAATTCAACTTATTTCCTATTTTAACGGTAGGAAAATATGAATGGCAAGGGGAAAAGTGTAAGATGCCAGTGAGTTTGACCATTTCCCATGCTGCTGCGGATGGGTATCATACCAGCTTATTTTACCATCGCTTACAAGAGCAGATAGATGCGCTCTCTAGTAAGGAATAAAAATGGCTTCCGGAGGGAAACTTCCGGAGGCTTTTTCTTTGCTCCTCTCCAAAAACATGGTATACTAGAGCAGAGTTTAAGAATTTTTTAAGAGAAGAATACTCTTTTTTGTAACCTGGGTTTGGTAAAGTATGTCTTAGAGAAAGGGAAAGGTGAATAGAGCATGACGTATACCATTTTAGTGTGTGACGATGATAAAGCAATTGTGGATGCCATTGAAATCTATCTGACCCAGGAGAAGTATCACGTGTTAAAGGCCTATGATGGATTGGAAGCATTGAAGGTATTAGAGGAAAACGAAGTGCATCTTATTTTGATGGATGTGATGATGCCAAAAATGGACGGGCTCAAGGCTACCATGAAAATCCGGGAAAAACGAAATATCCCGATCATTATCCTGTCGGCCAAGAGCGAGGATATGGATAAGATTTTGGGGCTGAACTTTGGCGCGGATGATTATATTACAAAACCCTTTAACCCCTTGGAACTAGTGGCCCGGGTCAAAAGCCAGCTGCGCCGCTTTACTAGCCTTGGCAGTATGACCGAACAGGGAAATGTGATCAAAATTGGCGATCTGGAGCTGGATAAGGATGCAAAGGTGGTACGGGTCAGCGGTGAGGCGGTGAAGCTGACAGCCACAGAATATGGGATTTTGCAGCTTTTGATGGAAAATGCAGGAAAAGTGTTCTCCATTGATGAGATTTATGAAAAAGTCTGGAACGAATTATCTTTTGCACCGGAAAATACGGTTTCTGTTCATATCCGGCGTATCCGGGAAAAAATTGAAATCAATCCCAAAGAACCGAGATATTTAAAGGTGGTGTGGGGCATTGGATACAAGATTGAAAAATACTAGATTGTTTTCTAAAACAGGCAAACGATTGGCCTTTGTGCTGGTGATGACGCTGGCAGTGGTGCTGTATGGTTCAGTGTGCGGCTTGTACTGGTGTACAGATGGATTTGAAAATTTTTATAATCTCGGAGAATCCGGTTCAGCGGATTATACCCAAACCCCTGGCTTTGTAGCAGAGTTTGAACGGCTTTTAGACGATGTGGTCAAGGTGAATTTGATCTATCAAAGCGAAGGGAATATTCGTGAAGGCGGCGCTGTGAATGAGGAGGAACTGCTCCAAGGATTTAAGACATATTATAATATTCAAGATGGCATTATCACCGCCAATACAGAAGTGACGCCATCAGATGAAGTGGTGATTATCCAAGGGGGAGAGATTCCTGAGGAGCTAATGGATAACTTTGAAGAATATTCTGAATTGGTAAGCACAAAGTTAAAAAGTTACCGCAATCTCTACATCCAAGGGCAACTGGATGATTTTAACCAGGCCAAAAAAGAGTTGGACAGTTATCATAACTTTCTTTATGCCATTGAATCGAAAGATGGAAACCCGGTGGCGGGAAATACTGCCATAGAAGATATTTTGGCTCAAAATCAATATATTATCCTCAATGGTGATTTTCTCAGCAACAAAACGAACGTCTATATTGATTATACCAATCCAGTGGTATCAGAGGGAGGATATACCCTTTACGCTGGGATTCCAAACCGGTTTTCCTCTGGAGATAATTTTTACAATATGCAGGAAGAAGCGGGGAAAAAGCAACAGCTTTTTCAGCTTTGCCTTGCAATGGCTGGGGGCAGTTTTTTGGCTGGTTTAGCCTGTTGGGCCTACCTGCTGCGCGTGGCTGGGCAGGATCATAGCGGCAGTGCGGTACAGTTGGGATTTACGGATGGTCTATATAATGACCTTCGGCTGATACTGGCAGTGGTGGTGGGAGTGATTCTGCTCAATATTGCTTCGTTTATGATGAATAATCTAAACTATTATGACTATGGCTCAATGTGGATGCTGGGATGGGGCTGTGCGCTGGGGGTATTATTTGTTTTGGCGGTACTGTTAGCGCTGGATTTTACTTGCTCCCTTTCTCGGCACCTAAAAAATCACTCTTTTTTACACCATACCCTCATTGCCACATTGTTTCGTAAGTTGGTGGAAATTCTCAATGGGAAAAGTTTTTCCGGTATGGCGTTAGTGTTGTTTGTGATGTATACGGTGATGGTGGTGCTGGCGGCTTATACAGGATTTTTACTGATCCCGGTGGTGCTCATTGCCGCAGTACTGTTGGCGAGAAATTTGGATTCACTGACCAAAATCATGAAAACGGCAAAACAGGCCTCAAAGGGAAATTATGTGAACATGGACATAAAGACCATCACCAATACCTTTGCGCCCTTTGCCATGGACGTCAATAACATTCAAAGTGGGTTAAAAATGGCGGTGGATGAGGCGGTCAAAGGGGAGAAAATGAAGACAGAGCTCATTACCAACGTCAGTCACGACCTAAAAACACCGCTTACCAGTATTGTTTCATATGTAGGACTTTTGCAGCGGGAAAAGCTGGATAATCCGCAGGCAGAACAGTATGTGGCAGTAATAGCAGAAAAAAGCCAGCGTCTCAAGCAATTGATAGAAGATTTGATCGAGGCCAGCAAAGTCTCCAGCGGCAATCTAACAGTGGAGCGAACGAAAATCAACTTAAAAGAGTTAGTGATTCAAGCTTGTGGTGAGTTTGAAGAGAAAGCTCGCCAAATTGGGCTAGAGTTTCGCATTTCTACCCGTGGAGAGGTGATGATTTACGCAGACGGACGGCATATGTGGCGGATTTTGGATAATCTGTTGTCCAATGTGATGAAGTATGCCATGCCAAAATCCAGAGTGTATATTCATATTTATCAAGAAGGCCGGGACGGCGTATTTGTGATTCGAAATGTCAGCCAAGATGAAATCACAGTGAATGTGGAAAATCTGGCGGAACGGTTTGTGCGGGGAGATAGCTCCCGTACAACGGAGGGCAGTGGACTAGGCCTTTCCATTGCCAAAAGCCTGGTGGTTATTCAAGGCGGCACACTGGATTTGGCTGTGGAAGGCGATTTGTTTAAAGTGACGGTTCGCATGCCTTTATTCCACCAGGAAGCAATGGAGAAAGACGATGCGGAGCCTTCATCAGCTGTGGGACAAGAGGAAGGCAAGAAAAAGCCTTTAGGCCGGACAAAAAGTTGGTTTCAGCAGAGATCTCAGGAAAGGAAAGAACGAAAAGCCATTAAAACTTTATTAGAAAAACAGAAAAAACGCCATCAAACTTATCTGCAGAAACAAAAGGCGCAGGCTATGGACAGCGGTCTGCTAGAAGAGGACGAACAGAAAGAGGCAAAACAAGAGTAGAGGAAAAAAGGGGGAGAAAGATCCCCCCTTTTTTTGTGAAGAAAACCTGTGCCGGTAACGATTCGCTTCCCTGTGATTTTTTTCCACTATGGCGGTTATGATCTAACCGTTTTATTCAGAATGAAATCAAAAGGTGAGGTGTTTCTACTATATAATATAGAAGGATAAATCAAATTCAAATAAACAAAATGAAACATAAAATCAAAAAAGGAATCAGAAAATTCAAATACAATCTATACATAAGGATTTACAAATTCATCGTGGGATGATCGAAGAGAATGATGTGTTTCAAAGAAAAGAAGGACCCCAAAGTCAAACTAGAAAAAAGAAATCAGAAAATAATTTGCTGGAGCTTTTCTCTTTTTTTATAGAAAACGGTGGGAAGAGAGAAAGAGGAGAAGAGTCAGGGGGAGAAGGAGAGATACTTTTGATATGTCCGCTTTAAAGACAGACATATCAAACTGGTGGGATAAGACAGTTCTTGATGGAATGGGAAAAATGTGGCAGGACTATTGAGTTTCCCAAAAGGCCATGCTATAATGCTGTTGCCAAAATGTTCTAGCAGCGATAAAGGTAACAGGGATAGAAAAATAAGCCATGTGGAAAGGGGAAATGATCAATGAACCAGGAGGCGGAAAAAGGATACGGCATGACCGAAGGTACAATTTGGAAACAGATCCTGATCTTCTTTTTCCCTGTTTTATTGGGGACATTTTTTCAGCAGCTGTATAATACGGCGGATTCGGTGATTGTGGGGCGGTTTGTGGGGCCAGAGGCATTGGCTGCTGTGGGCGGCAGCGCCTCTGTGTTGGTGACGTTACTGATTAGCCTTTTTACTGGTATTTCCACTGGTTCCACCGTGATGGTGTCCCAATATTTTGGGGCAGGCAAATATGAAGGGATGGGCAAGGCAGTGCACACTTCGGTGGCCTTTGCCATTGTGGCCGGCTTTTTTATGATGGTGATTGGTTTGCTTTTATCTCCCTTTGCCTTGCGATTGATGGGTACGCCCGAGGCCATTTTTTCAGATACAAAAATGTACTTGCGGATTTATCTTTTGGGAACAATTCCTACCTTTATATATAATGTTGGGGCGGCAGTACTGCGGGCGGTGGGGGATACAAAGCGTCCGTTGATTTTTTTGATGATCTGCTGTTGTGTGAATGTGGTGCTGGATTTACTGCTAGTAGTAGTGTTTGATTTGGCTGTGCTGGGGGTAGCGATTGCCACAGTTACCAGCCAAGTGATCAGTGCAGTTTTAGTGATTTTGGCATTGCAGCGGACAGAATATTTTCCGCCTTTATCCCTCAAAGAATTATCTTTTACACCCAATATCCTTCAAGGCATTTTGTTGGTGGGTATTCCTGCTGGACTGCAGTCGGATATGTATTCCATTGCTAATGTGATTATCCAGTCTACCATCAACACCTTTGGAACGAATACCATTGCGGCATGGAGCGCGTATGGAAAGATAGAGAGTTTCTTTTTTATGGTGATGAGTGCATTAGGTATCTCTATTACCACATTTTCAGGCCAAAATTTTGGGGCCAAGAAGATCGAACGGGTGAAAAAAAGCGTCAAAATTGGCGTGGGCATGGCATTGGGCATTGCGGCTTGTTTTAGTTTGATCTTTCATTTTGGCGGTACGGTACTTTTGGGGCTGTTTACCACAGACCCAGAGGTGCTGAAGTTGGGACTTGAAGTGATGGGATTTGTATCTCCCTTTTATTTCACCTATGTTTGTATTGAAGTGATGAGCGGCGCAATTCGTGGTACGGGAGAAGCATTGCCTCCGATGCTGATAACCAGTTGTGGGATTTGTTTATTACGCGTGCTATGGATTTTTATTGTTGTGCCTCAGCATAATACACTGGGTGCGGTGGTGGCCAGCTATCCGATCAGCTGGAGTTTGACAACAGTGATATTTATTATCTACTATTCACGTGGGAATTGGCTAAAACGCCGTCTTCGGATTTATGGAAAAAGTCAGGAAGAAGAACTGATTTAAGTATTTGTCAGAAACAAGGGAGAGTTTTTGTATAAAACGACGAAGTGTTCAAAAATTTCAAAAAAATCTCTTGAATAATACAAAAAATTAAAGTATAATAAAATGTTAATAAAAAAATAACAAAATGATAAACGCATCTGAATTTTTCAGGTGCGTTTTTTTAGTTACAAGATCCAATAAATGTAAGTCTATAGTTAGGAATAGAGAGCAAATACCGGATTTCCGGGGAAAGTGATTGGAAGAAGATAAAATAGAAAACAATTACAGTAAAATAAATAACACAAAGAACAATAAAAAATTTAGTATAAATTAAAACGGAAGAAAATATGACAAACAAAAAACATAGAGGAAAATAGAAGTTATTTTGTGCAATCTGAAAGAAAATAAAAAAAAACAGACGCTTTGACTTTGGATTAAAAGAATTTGGTCAATAAAAACAGGGAGAAATTCGATGGATATAGCCATAATGCACAAAAGGCGAAAAAATAGATATTGACTCTATGGTAGGTATAGACTTTATAATAAACTACATAAGAGGCAAAATAGTGAAACAGCGAAAGGAGTGATGTGCAAAACGGATTGCGGAAGGCGCAAAGAAAGATTGCGGCGCCTTTTCAAATGGGAAGTTGGACCTACGCCGGAAATACCCTGCGGGTATGCGGGCATAGATGAGGGGATGGGTTCTCCTCCGGGGTTTTAATCGATGCCCTGCCGCCGCTTGCGGTTCATTTCCTACAAGAGCAGCGTCCAACTAGCAGATCCTGTTTTGTCGTATCGATTGACCCGAAGCAAACTAGGATATCGATTATGCTTTCGCTGAAAGGAGTGATGTGGAGGCGAAAACGTAGCTACGGGGAGTTTAGTTGGAACGACATAGGGAGGAACGTGTATGAAAAAAAGATTGGCATTTGGATTAAGCGTTTTCATTAGTACCGTTCTTTTGTTCAGCGGCTGTAGCAGCTCGACACAGGAGACAACATCAAACGAATCCGCAACTGAAACAACCGAATCAACCGAATCTACCCAAGAGGAAACGAAGGAAGTCGAAGGCACTGCCGCCGGCCAAGCTCATATGGAAGCAGCTGCGGCAGGCGCAGAGGTGACTGTGGCCAATGGGAAAGGCGCAGGACGGGATTCTCTGAATTTCATTGTTTTGACGGAACCATTGACTTTGGAACCTGGTGGACTTTCTTCCACGGACAGTAATGTCCGCCCGATCATCGTTCAAGTTTATGAGACCCTTGTGAGAGAATCACCAACGGACCGGACAGTGCTTCAACCCTTGCTTTGTGAAGGGTGGGAGTTTAACGATGAAGGAACCCAGGTGACCTTTGAAATCAAACAAGGCGTCAAATTCCATGACGGCACGGAGATGACTGCAGATGATGTGGCTTATTCTCTGAACCGATCCATCAACTTGCCAACGAATGTAGATATCTCGGATATGATGGAAAATGCAGAGGTTGTGGACGATACGCATGTTGTTCTGAATTTGAGCTATCCTTACAGCCCAGTCGTGAACATTCTTACTAACCCCGGCTTCTCCATTGTCAGCCAGGCTTACATTGAACAGTGTGAGGCTGACGGCACAAACTTTGGCCGGAACCCGATGGGAACTGGTGCTTACAGATTTGTAAGCTGGACCAATGGTGCAAACATTAAATTTGAATCCTTTGATGAATGGCATGGCGGCGAGGTCGCAATCCCGAACCTGACCTATACATTTATCGCAGATACCACTACTGCTGCTATCGCACTGGAAAATGGCGATGGCGACCTGTTCTACGGTGTAGACAGCGCGGATTTGCCTCGTTTGAGAGCAAACCCAGATGTGAACGTGATGAGCGTTCAATCCTCCGGGTTCTATTTTGTGGCTTTGAACACGAGAGTGGAAGCTCTCAGCGATATTCGCGTTCGTCAGGCAATCGCTAAGGCGATCAACCGTCAGGAAGTTATTGATGGCGGCCAGGACGGCGTAGGCTGGACAGTAGAATGCCCTATCACACCGGGTATCTTTGGGTATCAAGAAGAATTCGAAGCAACTCCGCAGGATATTGAAGGAGCAAAACAATTGTTGGCCGATGCAGGCTATGCGGATGGTCTCACCTTAACGATGATTACCCCCGAAGCCAGCTATTATTCAAGACCAGCTCAGGTTGTTCAGGAACAGCTTCGTCAGATTGGCATTGATTGCCAATTAACGATTATGGAACGTGGCGCTTTTGATACGGACGTATCCAATCGTGAGTTCGAACTTTGCTACACCTGGTATGGCGCATCGTACCCCGATGCTGACAACATTGTTTATAAAATGTTCCATAGTGACTTCGCGGATGGCACCGGCACCACCAACATTGCTGGTGTAAAAAGTGAAGAAGCCGACCGCATTATAGAGGATGCCAGAAGATCCATTGATCAAGACGTCAGATACGAACTTTATGGTGAACTATCTGCGATTAATGATGAAAACGCCTGGTATATCCCTATCTTGTGTAGTACCAACACCATCTGTGCATCGGCAGAAGTAGGCGGCGTTGCGGGTAATGCCGGCTCCTACTACTACGTAGCAGATTATACTTTTGAGGCTGAATAAACGCAACAGAAGACGGAAAGAGAGGAAAGAGGTGGGACTCTTTCAGCAATATCCGCTTTGATAAGGTTTTTGCCCTGTTGCGGCGCTTGCGCCTCACACTACGTACCCCGTAGTGAACAGCTCCCTTTCGCGTTTGGCGGAAGTGGATTCCGCAAGAACGCGGACAAACAAACTTGGGACACAACTCCCCCTTCGGGGGATCGGTCTTGGCCGGCGGAAAGAAACTTGTTTACCCCTTAGTTTCTGAAAACTGTCTAGGCCGGTATGCAACATAAGTTGTGACCGGCTCTCTCCGATGGCTATTGGGTGCCAGAGAGAACCGGAATCATAAGGGAAGGCGAAAGCCTTAATTAAGGAGGAAAAGAAATGAAAAGAAAATGGGCAGTAGGGCTTAGCATTGTTATGAGCAGCTTGCTCCTCTTCAGTGGTTGCTCCAGCTCCACCGAAGAGACCACCACAGAAAGTGGCACCACTACCACCACGGAAGAAACCACAACAGATGAAACTGCAACAGATGAAACTGCAACAGATGAAACTACGGAAGAAGGCGGCGAAGCTACTTCTTCTACCGGTAACGTTGCAATGGATAACGCCCTGGAAAAAATGGGTACTGTAACTGTAGCAAATGGTGAAGGCGCCGACAAAGACACCATCACCTTTATCTCTGTTGTAGAACCCACCAGCTTGGAGCCCGGCGGCGTTGCTTCTTCTGACTCTAACTTCCGTGTGGTTATCACTCAGATCTACGAGACTCTGGTTAGAGAATCTCCTACCGATCGTACCGTTCTGCAGCCTTTGTTGGCAGAAAGCTGGGAGATCGCTGAAGATGGTATGAGCGTAAACTTTACGCTGAAACAGAATGTAAAATTCCATGATGGTTCTACCATGACAGCGGAAGACGTTGCGTTCTCTCTGAACAGAGCCATTGGTCTGGCTACCAACGCTGACCTTTCTGAAATGATGGATAATGCAGAGGTTGTAGACGACACGCATGTGGTATTGAATCTGAAATACCCCTATGCTCCTGTTGTAAACATTCTGACCAACCCCAACTTCTCTATTATGAGCCAGGCTTATGTAGAACAGTGCGAAGCTGATGGCACTAACCTTGCCCGTAACCCCATGGGTACTGGCGCTTACAAATTCGTTGAATGGGTAAACGGCGCTAGCATCACCATGGAAGCTTTTGACGAATGGAATGGCGGCGAAGTTTCGATTCCTAACCTGATCTTCAACTTCATCACCGACACCACCACTGCAGCTATCGCTCTGGAATCCGGCGATGCACAGCTCCTGTATGGCTGCGACTCTGCCGATATGCCTCGTTTGATCGCTAACCCCGATGTAAACGTAATGAGCGTACAGTCCGGCGGTTTCTACTTCTTGACGCTGAATACTCAGGCTGAAGTACTGAGTGATGTGAACGTTCGTAAAGCAATCCAGCTTG
>CAJFIN010000044.1 GCA_904381335.1 Candidatus Neoanaerotignum galli
CGCCAACGACCTGGAAAAAGCCGGAGAAAAGGAAAAGGCACACTACTGGAGACTTCAGGCAGCCGAAGGGGGACAGCCCGGCCTCTGGTATGAAATCGGTATCGACTTCTACGATGGAAGAGGGATAGAGAAGGATCCTCAAAAAGCCTGCGAGTGTTTTAAGAGATCCATCGAAGAAGAAAATAATGGGTATGCCTACGATATGATGGGACTTTGTCTGTTTTTGGGCATTGGAATTTCCCAGGACCGAGCCAAGGCCTTTGAATATTTTTCCACGGCCAGGCAGCTCCTGAAGAGCAATACCTTCGGCTACCCATTTCTGGCCCACTGTTATCTGGATGGCCACGGCACGGCGCAGGACTATCAGAAGGCATACCGGCTGGCCTGGGAAACCAAAGATAAACCCCGCAGTCTTTATGTCTTAGGCCGCATCTACTGCGAGGGCTTAGGAATGCCCCAGGATATTGCCATAGGCGTGGAATTTTTAGACAGATCCGGCATTGCTGAGGCCGCTGAAGAGCGAAAGCACTACAAAAAATCCCTTTTGGGGCGGTGGAAACAGGTATAAGATTTTAAGATTCCACTTCATGCTAGCACCAAATCTCCTGAAACCTTCTTTCATGTGGTAAAATAACGTCTTTCATAGCAAACTCCTATGATTATGCTATAGTCAAGTGATAAATTGAGACTGAAAAATATCTTTACTCCAAAAAGGAAAAATCAAGGACAATTTATTTTACCTATTACGCGGCAATATGCCATTTGAATACTCACTTGTGGTAATGTCATTGAAAACTCATTTGTGGATATTTCTCCAGAAACCATCAGCCATGGTCATTTTCTTTATCCAATAGAACTAATTCTCGCGTACACAGCTTAAGCCTCATAGGTCCATATTCTATACCTATGGGGCTTAAACCTTATTACGCTACAATTTTTGGGATTTTCCCGACAAAGTCATAACTAATCCTGACTTGCTGCATCTCCTGGCCGCCCACCTTTTTTGACTTCGCCGTTCAGAATTTTACTGATACTTTAGTTCAACATCCCTCGATGGCGGCATAATGCCGGATTCTCTTTGATAAAGGTACAGATTGCACTTTCCTATGTATCCGTCCAGCTCTGCATCATTGCTAAGTCATGCAGACGCTTCTGGTTCGATTCCTGCTCCTGTTCTAGCTCCTCCGTCAGCTTTACAAACCGCTGCTCGGTCAGGATTCCTTTTGCCTTACCCGTGTACAAGCTCAGGAGCATCCCGTTAAATTCCTGATTCCGGGCTTCCAGCTGTTTCCGGTCTTTCTCAGTCTGGGAAGTGTTCACCAGATACCAATGCTCCAGCCGGTTGCCGAGCTACTGCTAGAACTGTACAAATCTCATTCCTCAATCTTGTATCTGGAGTAGGTCTCGCAGCCCATACGGTTGTAGATCTGGCAAATATAACGCGTCTTGTCAATCGGCTCCCGCATCTCACCAGTGAAACAGTTCTTCCTGATTTGGCCAACCTTCTCATACCACACCTGCATCGCCTTCCCCCAGGTGACGCAGTAGACCAGCCCGTGAAACAGGTTATAGAAGATGCATGTATTGCCGTCATAATGGGCGACTTGCAGTCAATAAGTTACTACACCTATTCCCATTTCTCCTGCATCACAAGGACCTCATGGCAGCCCTCAATCACTTCCAATGGTGTCACGAGGAATAGTCATAGGTGTTTCTGATGCGTCCGAAAAACTAGATATACGCCCTTATAAAAGGGATTCTGCAGGATATGGCTGATTCTTGCCCTACCCAAAGAATAGTAATTGGATAGGATTTGATAACTCCGTACTTGATAAATCAATTATTGATCCATAGTTACTTGATTCTTCAATATTAATTGTGCAGAGTTTTCCTATTCAAGTTTCCCAGAACAGGATTATCCAAGACTGGATTTGCCTGAACTGTATTTTCCCATCTAGGTTCCGGTGCCTTAGTCTACTCCGGGATAGTGTATACTTGATTACCCCAAACTGTCCATTAGCTTTCTGGACTCGCTCCCGGATCACATGGCCTGTTCCTCCAGCTCCCACCCCGGTACAGATGCTGTCTACACCATCTTTGCAGATACGGGCAATACCTTTTGTAGTATAGTCCCCTCCCTTCAGCAGGGGAAACATGCGAGATTAAAAACCTTTTCGCTTTTAGGGACAGCGCCGTGTTCCGAGATGGTGGTTTAACATGATCGTGTAATTAAAGGCCTTTTCCATACAGAAAACCGCCATGCCATTTACCTCCCTTCCTCATGGATTAATAAAATGTTGATTTTCGTGGAAAATGCCCTCTGTAATCTGCCATCCTGTTCATCGGTGAAGAATATGAGCGGCTTTCATACCGCCGCCTACAGAAAGAAAAACAGAGGATTTTCTATCCTTGTGATACATTTTTTAAGCCCTACAGCTCACGGTCGCGCCGGTCATAAAGCAAATCTCCTGCACACCTTTGCATAGTTCCTGATCCTGGTAAATCCTTTCTCCTGGTTCTCCAAGGCTTTGCCAAGCCAGTTTCGGTCAGGAACAGGCGCATTTTTTTCTCCCTTCCACCCAATAGGGAATTCATAGAAGATGACCTCAAAGACAATCATGTACCAGGTGTCCATGTCAAACCGTTCCAGGTCCATAATATCGTGTCCGATCAGTTTCTATGCCCTGTACTTCTGCCTGCCCTCTGCCAGCATTTCCCCTCTTTCCCGGCAGACGGTAATTTTCCTAGATCTCCTAGGTTAAATACATACACTACTTGTTTGGCAGGGAGCGCAACTCCGCCATAAGGCTTTCCACCGTATCTCTGCTAGACTGGTTCCTGAACAATCACCAGATCATGTAAATTTCATTCAGGACAGCGTTCGGGTCTGTACTTTCGATCTGGTACGCTATCCTCATTTCCACTTCATTCAGTTTCATCTATCCAGCTTCTTTCCAAAAATGGATACAAAACGACACAGGTTTTTGTACCTATGGCGCCAGTGTGGAGCAACAGAAAAGGGATACCATTGGTGAAAACAGTATCCCTACTCTGTATACTTATTCAAATTTAATTGCCACATTACCAGTTGCTATCCACAAAGCCTTGATTTTACTGGTTTTTAAGCCCTTGTCATACTTCATTCTTCATCCAGCTTCAACACACTCATAAAGGCAGACTGCGGCACTTCAACACTGCCCACCTGGCGCATCCGTTTTTTGCCTTCCTTCTGTTTTTCCAGCAGTTTCCGTTTCCGGCTGATATCACCGCCATAGCATTTTGCCAATACATCTTTACGCATGGCACTAATGGTGGTTCTAGCCACAATCCGCCCGCCAATACTAGCTTGGATAGGAATTTCAAACAAATGCCGGGGAATTTCTTTTTTCAGCTTTTCACAAATTTTTCTTCCCCGTTCCACCGCAGAATCTTTATGCACAATAAAGGATAAGGCATCCACCACTTCCCGGTTAACCAAAATATCTAGCTTCACCAGGTCGCTGGGCTGATACCCGATTAGTGTGTAATCAAAGGAGGCGTATCCCCGGCTGCGGCTTTTCAGCACATCAAAAAAGTCATAAATAATTTCATTTAAGGGCAAATGATAATTCAGCTGCGCCCGAGTTTCATCCAAATATACCATGTCAATATATTCGCCCCGCCGCTGCTGGCAAAGCTCCATAATAGAGCCGATATATTCTTTTGGCAGCAAAATCTCTGCCTTCACAATGGGCTCTTCCATATGCTCGATACGGGCGGGATCAGGCAGGTTAGAAGGATTACTAATATCCATTTCTGTGCCGTCTGTAAGATACACTTTGTAGATAACACTGGGGGCAGTAGTCACCAGATCCAGATTAAACTCCCGCTCCAGCCGCTCCTGGATGATCTCCAGATGCAACAAGCCCAAAAAGCCGCATCGGAAACCAAATCCCAATGCCGCCGATGTCTCCGGCTCAAAAAAGAGAGAGGCATCGTTAAGCTGCAGCTTTTCCAGTGCGTCCCGCAAATCAGGATATTTGGCGCCATCAGCTGGAAATACACCGCAAAATACCATAGGGTTAACCTTTTTATACCCAGGAAAAGGCTCTGCCGTAGGATTGGCACTTTCGGTCACCGTATCGCCCACGCGGGTATCTGCTACGTTTTTGATGCTGGCAGTCAAATAGCCCACATCGCCGGCCTGCAGCTGCTCGCAGGGCAAAAACCGCCCTGGCCCAAAAAAGCCCACTTCCACCACTTCAAACTCTTTTTCTGTGGCCATCATGCGTACTTTGGTGCCTTTTTTCACAATGCCATCCACCACCCGCATCAAAACAATGACCCCCTTATACGGATCATACACCGAGTCAAAGATCAGCGCTTTTAACGGCACATGAATCTGGCCTGACGGTGCCGGAATTTTTGTAATGATCTGCTCCAACACTTCTTCAATATTGATGCCGTTTTTCGCCGAGATCAAAGGCGCATCATCCGCCGGTATCCCAATGATATCTTCAATCTCCTGGCGCACCAGCTCAGGATTTGCACTGGGCAAATCAATCTTATTGATCATCGGCATAATCTCCAGATCATGATCCATAGCCAAATACACATTGGCCAGGGTCTGGGCTTCAATCCCCTGGGCGGCATCCACCACCAAGATTGCCCCTTCGCAGGCGGCCAATGCCCGGGATACCTCATAGTTAAAGTCCACATGGCCCGGCGTATCAATCAGATTAAAAATATATTCTTCCCCATCCTGTGCTTTATAAATCAGCCGCACGGCCTGCGCCTTGATGGTAATGCCTCTCTCCCGCTCCAGATCCATGGTGTCAAGCACTTGTTCCTGCATCTCCCGCTGGGTCAGTAATCCTGTTTTTTCAATCAAACGATCTGCCAAAGTGCTTTTGCCATGATCGATATGCGCTACAATACAAAAATTTCGTATTCTATCTTGTCTTCCTTCAGACATCCGCCGTTCCTCCTTTGTCCTTGCCAGCCCCAAAACGGGCCATAGCATCCTAAGTATACTGTATCATATTTTTCCCCAGCTCTCAAGGACTTTTACCCAAAAGGAAAAGCCATCGCCCTAAAAGCGATGGCCAAAGCACCAATTACTGTTCGTCTTTTTCTTCCTGCGGTTCTTCTGTCTGAGGACACTTGGAAACCAGTGCCGCCACAATGCGGCGATCTTCAATTTTCTCCACATGGATATGCAGGCCATATACATCCACATCCAGCACCGTACCATCTTTGGGTATAGAACGAAGTTGACTAAAGACCAGGCCGCCTAAGGTATCAAAGTCAGGGTTTTCCGGCAAAGTAACGCCCAGCTCTTCCGCCATTTCGTCAATCTTGGCACTGCCGCTGACACGCCATATCCCCGGTTCAATTTCTACCATTTCCTCCGGCTCAGCTTCATCAAACTCATCATAAATATTGCCCACAATTTCTTCCAGTAGGTCTTCCATGGTCAAAAGACCTGCCGTATCCCCGTATTCGTCCACCACAATGGCAATATGCATTTTTTTCGACTGTAAATCCTGCATCAGGGTTGAAGCCTTCAAGGTATCCGGTACAAAATAAGCCGGTCGCAGCAATTCCTTCAATGGCTTATGGCTGCCATTCATGCGGTCTAACAAAAACACCCGCGCATTCAAAATACCTAAAATGTCGTGAATATCCTTATCATAGACGGGATAACGGGAATATCCTGTCTCTCGAATGGTATTTTCAATTTCTTCATCCGAGGCATCCACAGGAAAAGCTGTCACATCAGACACATGGATCATAACATCCCGAGTTGTGGCATCGCCAAAATCAAATACGTTTTCAATCCATTCTTTTTCTTCCCGGTCGATGGCGCCTTTCGCTTCACCTAAATCCACCATCATGCGGATTTCTTCCTCCGTCACCGTCTCCTCTTCCGCCTCTGTTTTCAGGTGCAGCAGTTTCAAAATGGAATTAGTGCTAAAGGACAAAAACCAGATCACTGGGCTCATCACTTTTGCTAGGCCGCTCACCACGCCGCAGGCAAACTTTGCCACTTCCATAGATTTTTGCATGGCAATCCGTTTGGGGATCAATTCGCCAAAAACCAAAGTAAAATAGGACAAAATAATCGTAACAATCACAACGGATAATGTGTTTAACACCGACAGCGGCACTGCCCGGATGCCAATCCCATCATATAACCAAGTAACGATGTAATCTGAAAAACTGTCTGCAGCAAATGCAGACCCCAAAAAGCCCGCCAGGGTAATGCCGATTTGGATCGTAGAAAGGAAGGCTGCCGGCTCCTCCACCAGCTTTAATAACGCACCGGCTTTTTTGTCCCCTTCTTCCTCCATTTTTTTCAGTTTATTACCGCTCAGGGAGATTACAGCAATCTCCGTCATAGCAAAAAACGCATTTAACGCAATTAAAATCACCTGTACAAATAACTGTTGTATCACACTTTGCATCTCTGATATTCTCCTCTCTCTTTTAAGTCCTATTCGCCTCCTATTCCTTTTTTCTCACTCTCGTTTCCAGAAAAAAATGCGCAAAAAAGCATCGCCTGCTACACCACGCAGCATGCCATGCCTACTTTCCATCCTATCGATTCGCTTATGGTTGCCGTTGTCGCCATCGGCGGCATCTTCGCTTTCCATTTCTTGTTCTCCTTTCCATCCATTAGGATAATGATTTTGAATTATTATAATCAAAAAGGGGGGCTGCTGTCAAGAAGGCTCTCCTTCCGTGTCCTCTTGTGCCCCCCTCTGATTTTACGACAAGCGTTATGAGAAAGACCTCACACCTGTTTTTTTGCCCCAGAAAGGTCTTTTTCGTTCGAGAACCGACTGTTATTGCCCTTGACTAAATGCCCGCAGCACATTGGCCATTTCAATGGCGCTCACCGCAGCATCAAAGCCTTTGTTGCCCGCTTTTGTTCCTGCTCGCTCCACCGCCTGTTCAATATTATCACAGGTTAATACGCCAAACAGCACCGGTTTTTTTGTCTCCAGGGCGGCTTGTGCCACGCCCTTTGACACTTCTGCACACACATATTCATAATGGCTGGTGGAACCCCGGATAACTGCACCCAATGTAATCACCGCATCATAGCGGCCGCTTTCTGCCATGGTTCTGGCCGCCAGCGGAATCTCAAAAGCCCCTGGTACCCATAATAAGGTCATATCCTCTTCTTTTACGCCGTGCCGGGTCAGTGCATCTTCTGCCCCAGCCACCAGCCTGCCTACAATAAATTCATTAAACCGGGCCGCCACAATACCAATGCGCAGTCCCTCTCCCGTCAGCATACCTTCAATGGTTTTCATTTTCTTTCCTCCTAAGCATGATTTGTTTAATAATTTGTCATGTGGTGCATTTTTTCCTGTTTTGTTTTCAGGTAAAAAGCATCATTTTCCTGCGGTGTCATCACAATGGGCACACGCTCTACAATTTCAATGCCATACCCGGATAAACCGGTGATTTTCGTAGGATTGTTCGTTAAAAGGCGCAGCTTTTTCGCGCCCAGATCCGCTAAAATCTGTGCGCCAATGCCGTATTCCCGCTGATCCGGCGCAAAGCCCAGCATCACGTTTGCCTCCACCGTGTCATAGCCCTGATCCTGAAGAGCGTAAGCTTTCAGCTTATTGATTAACCCAATGCCCCGGCCTTCCTGCCGGAGATAGAGCAATACGCCCCGGCCTTCCTTGGCAATCGCTCTCATGGCAGCGGCATACTGTTCTCCGCAATCGCACCTCAGGGAACCCAGTGCATCCCCTGTCAGGCATTCTGAATGAACCCGGCAAAGCACTGGCGCCCCATCGGAAATATCACCCATCACCATGGCCACATGATGCTCTCCGTTGAGTTTATTTTGATAGCCATAAATACGGAAATGGCCATATTTGGTGGGAAAATCTGCCTCTGCCTCCCTTTGTACTAACGATTGTCTGTCCATACGGTAGCGCACTAGGCTAGCGATGGTAATTACCTTTAACTGATGTTCTTTTGCAAAGGCTAAAAGCCGGCTGGTACGCATCATTTCCCCATCTTCCGCCATAATTTCACAGCATAAGCCACAGGGTTCCAGACCGGCCAAGCGCATCAAATCCACAGTGGCTTCCGTATGGCCCGTGCGTACCAATACGCCTCCTTCTCTAGCCTCTAACGGAAACATATGGCCTGGACGGCGAAATTCCTCCGGTCGGGAAGCAGGATCAGCTGCGCGCCGGGCCGTCAACCCCCGTTCCACTGCAGAAATGCCGGTGGTGGTGTCCTGATGATCAATGGAAACGGTAAACGCCGTACTATGGTTATCCGTATTGGTAGAAACCATTTGCGTCAGTCCCAGCCGGGCTGTGACAGTGCGATCCATCGGCATACAGATAAGCCCTTTGGCATAAGTGGCCATAAAGTTTACGTTTTCCGTTGTGGCAAACTGGGCTGCACAAACACAGTCCCCTTCGTTTTCCCGATCTGGATCGTCAATCACCACCACAATTCTTCCCTGACGCAATTCTTCCAGTGCTTCTTCAATGGTATTATAAGACATTGTTTCTCCCTCCTTAAAAGCCGTATTGGGCCAAAAAATCCTTTGTTATGCCTGTGGATCCGCCTCTTTGTGCTAACAGCCGCTCCACATATTTCCCAATCACATCACACTCTATGTTAATGGGGCTTCCCACCCGCTTTGTGGGCAAAATCGTATTTTCTCTGGTATGGGGGATGGTAGAGACAAAAAAGCGGTCTTTTTCTACACGGGCCACCGTCAAACTGATCCCGTCTAATGCCACTGACCCCTTCTCCACAATATACCGCAGGAGTTTTTCCTCTGCAGCAATTTCATACCAAATGGCACTGCCATCATTTCGTATCGAGCGGATATGGCCAAGGCCGTCAATATGGCCTGTCACAATGTGGCCTGCAAACCTCCCTCCTGCCGCCATGGCCCGCTCTAAATTGACAGGACTTCCTATTTGCAAAGCCCCAAGGGAAGACCTGGCCAGGGTTTCCTGCATCACATCTGCCCGAAACGTGTTTTTTGTTAACTCTGCCGCCGTTAGACAAACGCCATTGACAGCAATGCTGTCCCCTTGTTTGGCATCAGCTAGCACCCGGTCTGCTTGAATGGTAAGGGCTGTTTTCTGCCCCTCCCGCCGAATCTGCACCACTTTGCCTATTTCCTCAATCAAGCCCGTAAACATGATGTCTCACTCTCCCTGTCCAAAGTAAATCTTCCCCCAAGAAAATTGGTTCCCTATCCGTCAATGTCCATGCGTCTTCTAATGCACCAATTCCTGGGCCGCCAATGGGGGAAGGGGCATGATACCCGCCAAGGATTTTCGGCGCCAAATAGGCAAATACCCGCTCGCCAATCCCCTCTTGCACAAAGGCGCCAAGGATCTGGCTGCCCCCTTCCACCAAAAGGCTGTCGATATTTCTTCTGCCCAGCTCATCTACTGCTTCTTTCATGGTCAGATGGGGAAAACAAACCACTTCCACACCTTGTGCCCGCAGTGCTTCTGCTTTTTCACCATCTGTTTGGGTCAGCACCAACACTGGAGACTGCCGGGCCGTCTGCACCAGTTGACTTTCTAGCGGCAGACGAAGTTTCCGGTCGCAGATCACGCGCAGAGGAGAAGCCTCCGGGTCAATCCGGCAAGTTAATAGCGGATCATCCGCCAGCACGGTGCCAATCCCTACCAAAATTGCACTATACTGTTTCCGAAGCCGCTGCACATGATTCCGGGCAGTAATTCCTGTAATCCAGCGGCTTTCTCCTGTAGCAGTAGCAATTTTGCCATCCAGGGTCATGGCATATTTTAGCGCCACAAACGGTTTTTTGGTGGTGATAAAATGGAAAAACCGCTCATTGATGCGGCGGCATGGTTCTTCTAGTACGCCTTCTTCCACCAAAATTCCCGCCTGCCGCAGTGCTGCAATTCCCTTCCCTGCCACATTGGGATTCGGATCCACACAGCCCACAAACACCTTTCTTATCCCCGATGCAATGATAGCCTGGGTACAAGGCGGAGTTTTGCCATAATGACAACAGGGCTCCAATGTGACAAAAAGCGCTGCTCCTGCCGGATCTTCCGTGCAGTGGGCCAAAGCATTTTTTTCGGCATGAGGGCCGCCGAACCTTTCGTGCCACCCTTCTGCAATGATGCGCCCGTCTTTGACGATCACACAGCCCACCAAGGGATTGGGCGCCACATGCCCCTCTCCCTTCTGAGCCAGCGCCAGGGCCAAGCGCATATATTGTTCTTTTTCTTGTGTCAATGGACTTGCCTCCTTTATTTCGAGCAATGAAAAAAGCCCGGAATTCTCCGGGCTTTCATTTTTGTCAGAAAAGATTCGATAGAACAATGGATGAACCATGTTTCTAAAAAAGGAACATACAAAAAAGTATGTTCCTGAAAGGTCTTCTTCTTCCATCCAGACTGTCACTGTCGGTTTTGGAATCTCACCAAATCATGCGCGCATGGCGCTCGCGGACTATACCGCCGGTCGGGAATTACACCCTGCCCTGAAGAACATTACAATCTATTTTTTCTAACCATACTCCTTTTTTCTTCATTTGTAAAGGGAAAATTGAAATTTTTTCTTTCCATCCGATTACCGTGCAAGAGAAAGCCAAATATCCGCCACAAACCGGCTTGCTGTTTCTTCCTGTTCCAAAAAATCCACTAACTGTTTCGCTGGCCCTTCCACACAAATGCCCAGTATCTGTACGCCTTCTTTCCTGGCTCTTTCCGCTTCCTTTTGAACGGTTTGGCTGGAAATGCCATTCACATTGGCAAACGTTTCTAAAAAACCTTCGCGGCCACTCAGATACTCCAACAATGCCAAATAATGCTCCTGCCAATAAGCCGCCCGTTCCAAGTTGGAGAGCGTTGTCCCCTCTGGTGCAATGGCAGGATACTGTGCTAAAAGCTGCTCCGGCCGGGACGTCCCAGAACCATTGAGCTGAAACCCCAGTGTTTGGCCCCACTGGTCAGATCCGGCCACTGCGCCATATTGAAAATTCAGCTCGGGGTAACGGTCCTGCAGCTTTGCCGTTTCTTCCAACGTAAGCGGCTGGGGAAAAGTAACATAAAGACTGCCCCAGGCAGCCTCAGGCAAAGCTCGAAGCCCTTCCAAATAATACGTCTGTTCTTCCGCCGGCTGGGTAGTGATTTCCTTTCCGTCCTCCGTTACCGTAACAATGCGGCCTGTGGCATATCCAAACGCATTGGCAGGGGGAAAGGACCATAAGGATTCTAAAAACCCCTCATCCACTTCTCCCCGCACCAATGTGCCTCGTAGCGTCTCCCATTCGCCTTGAGGATCATTTCTCATCACAGAAAGCTGATAGGCGCCAAGTCCAGTATGTTCTGCTTCCGCTCCCATCGCTCGATAACCCGGGCTGGTGAGTTCTGTCAACACACAAATATCTGCAAAAAAGTTGCCATCGGCGCCATAGGCCTCCTGAAGCGAACCATGGGTGGGATCATAATAGAAATACCGATCCGCACACCAGGCTGCACCAAAAATCACTGCCACTGCTAATGCTGCTCCCACAAATGCCGTCAAAAAAATTTTCTGCCGCCCCCGCCGGGCTGCCTTCTGCACTTGTTGATCTTCCACTTCTGGCAGCTCCGCCGCCTCAAACTGGTCTGTCAAATATTCATTGAGCGCTTCAAATTTTTCTATTTCTTCTTCCACCTGCGCCTGTTCCTGCAAAGTGGCATTGCCAGCAATATATTTTTGTAATAATTCTCGAAACATCATCTTTCCTCCTCCTTCAGCCGTTTTCGTAAGGCCGCCCTGGCTCGGGATAAACCTGTTTTTACTGCCCCCTCTGTCTCTCCGGTCAAAGCTGCGATTTCCCGAATCCGATGGCGGGCAAAATAAAATAAATAAAGATATTCCCGATACCTAGGCGGTAAAGTCAATAGGGCACCATAGAGCCGATAGTTTTCCTCTTTTTGGATGAGCTTAGATAACGCTTCGTCCTCCACACTGCCTTCTTGGGCCATAGAAAATCGCTTTCGCCGCCGCACTTCATCCAGCCAAAGATTCTTGCACACCCGAAATAACCAAAACCGAAGGCCTTCTTTGACTTCCATAGACGAAATCAGCGCACGGTAAAAGGTCTCGCTGGTGATCTCTTCTGCCTCATGCACATTCTTCGACAGGGATAAGGCATAGAAAAAAACGGCGCTATAGTAGTCTTGATACACTTGTTCCATATTCTTCATACCTGTCCCCCCTTCTATCATACAAACGCACCAAGCAGCAAAAGGTTACAGCCATTTTTAAAAACTGACGCAACATGCCAAACTCTACCGTAACCACAACGCTCAATAAAAAACCTCTTTTCCCCCTCCGTCCTGTTAAAGCACCTCCAAGGGCTGTTTTAGCTATCGAGCAGTCACTTGCACCCGTTTTGTCGCTATCAGATCGCAAAAGGCCTGGTCATGCTCCACAAAAATCATGGTGGGAGAAAACGTCTGAAGCAACGCTTCTATTTGCATTCGAGAATAGAAGTCAATGTAGTTGAGTGGCTCATCCCACACATATAGATGCGCCTTTTCGCAAAGACTTTTTGCGATCAGCACTTTTTTCTTCTGCCCAGCAGAATAGTCTTCCAGTTTCATCTCAAACTGTGTTCGCGAAAAATCCATTTTCCGCAAAATGGCCCGAAACAAACTTCCATCCAGCCAATTTTCTGTTTCAAACGCTGCCAGCGTGCCTGTTAAACCGGAGGTATTCTGGGGAACATAGGACACGATGAGCCCTGAGCCAAGGGAAAGAACACCACTATGGGCGATGGAATGATCCATGATCAACTTCAGTAAACTTGTTTTCCCACAGCCATTTTTCCCTTCTAACACAATGCGGTCCCCCTGTTTTACGTCAAATCGAACGCTTTGGCAGATCTCTTTTCCCTCAAATACAGGTGCCACATCACAAAACACGGCCAAGGTTTCCTTGAAATAGCGTTTCGGCATTATTTTCAACCCTTCTGCTTTTTCTGCATTTTTCAGCAATGCCGATTTTTCTTCGATGGACCGCTGCTGCCTTGCTTGGATTGTCTTTGCCTGTTTCATCATTTTAGCTGCCTTATGACCGATATGGCCTTTATCGGCTTTGATCCCACTGATGCGAGTCCCATTTTTTGTCTTTTCCAATTCATCAGACCAATGTTTCCGCTGTTTCGCCGCCTGGGTCAAGCGCAGGATCTCTTTTTGTAATTTGGTCTGCTGAGCCAATTCAAAGTCCTGTCTTTGTTGAAAATTCATAAACCAGGTAGAAAAATTGCCGCTTTGCACTTCGATATTCGATCGGTTCATGGATAAAATATGGTCAACACAGCCATCTAAAAAGCAACGGTCATGAGAGACC
>CAJFIN010000045.1:0-13144 GCA_904381335.1 Candidatus Neoanaerotignum galli
CGGGTGTTTCTGGCGGCGGCTGCGGCCAGCTATCTCCTCCAGGGCCGCTGTCTTTTCTCCCAAAAGCCCTGCCACCTCTGCCAGGGTGTAGGGACTTCCCTCCGCAGGAGCCGCCACCCGAGGGGCTGACTTTTTTTCTACACTGGCCAGGGGACCTGACTGGGGCGCCGGTGAAGCGCTGTCCCCTGTGGGGCTGCTTTCCTCTGCGGATGTGCTGCCTCCCGTCGGGCCGCTGTCTTCTGTGGATGCGCTGTCTCCTCCGGAGCCGCCGCTCTCTGCAGCCGCGCTGTCTCCCGTGGGGCCGCTTTCCTCTGCGGATGCGCTGCCTCCTGTGGAGCCGCTGTCCTCTGCAGCCCCGCTGCCTTCCACAGCTCCGCTGCCCCCTGCGGATGCGCTGCCTCCCGCCGGACCGCTTTCTTCCTCGGATGCGCTGCCTCCTGCAGCCTCTCCTTCCTCTGGGGATGCACTGCCTCCCGTGGATGCGCTGCCCCCCGCAGTCTCACTGTCTTCTTCCGCTGTGCCGCCTCCCGCAGCTCCGCCGCTCTCTGCGGCTGCACCGCCTTCCGGGCTCCCGCTTTCTCCTGCGGCTGCACCGCCTTCCGGGCTCCCGCTTTCTCCTGCGTCCGCACCGCCTTCCGTGGTTCCGTTTCCTTCTGCGGCTGCACTATCCCCCGCAGCCGAAGAGCCTGCACCGTTTTCCGGGCCTTCCTGGCCGTCCGTCTGTTCCCCGCTGCTGCTTCCGCCGCTGGTTTCCGCATCCTTCGAGGGCCCTCCGCTGCTTCCCGCACCTTCTGCCGATCCGCTGCTTCCCGCACCTCCCACCGATCCGCTGCCGCTTCCTCCGCCGGTGCTGGCGCTGCCTTACCCGCTGTCCGCCTTTTCGCTGTCTTCTTTTTCGCTGCTTTCCTTCTCCTCCTTTTCCTCTTCCTTCTCGTCCTCCCGCTCCTCCTCATAATCCATCTCCAAATCCGCCAGCGTCCCCTGAAGGCCCGACAGCCCCGTGAGAATCACCTGCTCATTGGCCTGCAGCTTGGCGTCCAGGGCCAGAAGCGTCTCCATATCCGCCTCCAGCTCCGGCAGTGCCTCGGCCACACTGGAAGCGCCGCTCTTTATACCCCGTAATCGGGTATGAAGCTTGCGGAGGGGCTCCTGCATTTCTCCCAGCGTGGTCACAATATCATTCATGCTGCTGTGGATGACCTCCGCCGCGTCCTTAGCCGTCTCCAGATGCGGAACCATCTTTTCCATCTGGGACGACAATGCCGACAGGGAAGCCAGGGCCTGGTCATTTCCCGCCAGAATGCTGTCCTTGGCCCCGCTCCACTTCTGACGTGCCCGCTCCGCCGCAGCCGCCCCTGACTGGGCCAGCTCCACGCCCTCCCGCATATCCTCCACGGACAGGGCCATCTGCTCCAGGCTGTCATAGAGTTCATCCCCCGCATCCTGCCAGGTATCCTTGGCCTCCTTTAAATCCTTGATGTGCTCCAAATCCTCCAGCGTACCGGGAAACATAGAGAGAATAACGCCCACGGTCTCAAAGCTGTCCGTGCCTATCCGCACCGTGTAATCCCCCTTCTCGCCGGGCAGAGCGGTAAATACCACCGCCGTGGTATCCCCCAGGCTCTGGGTCTGAGCCCCCTCTGCCTCCACGCTGCGGCATTTTGACATATCCACAGGCACCGCTGCGGCCAGGAGCATATTATTCCGGTCATAGAGGCGCGCCCTGGCATTTGGCTCTGCCTCTATATGAATTTCCACCAGGCCGGACGCGCCGGCCAGCTCATCCGCATTGGCCGGAACGCCATTTAATTTATAGGAAATATCAAAGTTCCAGGGAAGCTCCACCTGCTCCGGGTCCATGGCGCATTTATAGTAAAACCGCTCCCCGGCATCCTGGCTCAGATTCCACTTCACCTGGTCACCGGAAATCTCCGGTGCGTCCATGGTTGACATATTTTCCACGTTCAGATACGTCCCGTAATCGGTAAAGGAGCGCAGGCCATTCAGGCTGCAGCCCTTCACCACATTCACTGCCTCCGGCTGGCCGTACCAGTCCAGATTTACATACATCGTCTCATCCGCCGACACGGCTTTTGGCGCGGCCCAGACTTCAGCAGAGGTCCCGCCTCCTCCCGGAATCATGGCAAGAGCCAACAGAAGCGCGCCGGCCCTCCTGCACCCATACCGCCGCTGTCTTAAATGGCGCATTCCGCAGGAGCGCCCAAACTTCCCGCCGCGCCGAGCTGCCGTCCTATTTTTTTCCTTCATTCTTGCCACCTGTTCTTCTAATGCCCGACAAGTGGCCGTTAAGGTAGAAATGGCCTTTGTAAGCTTCACCACAGGCATACAGACTGTCCCCATCAAGCCCGCTAAGACCACGATAACGCCTACCATATCCCATTGCATTGATATCCCCCTCTAAAAAAGAGGGCGGTTTCCCGCCCTCCTGTTTTTACATCAGTTTCCGATATAACGCTGCTAGTTCCGGTACAGGAATCACCTGCTTTCCTTTGGTCCCTCGGCGCATGTCCTCTGGCCCATAGACCACTAACGTCTCTCCCTCGTACTTGGGATGCCCATGGTGGGATGGATAGTCTGTTTCCACCACTTTGCCATTTGCTGCATATTCTATGGCAGTATCCCGTTTTTCCACTAGATGCAAAATACCATACCGATCCAAATAGGCCCAATGCTTACTCATTTTCTTCCCCTCCATTTTCATCTATTACGCTTCATCCCCTTTCCAGGTTTCTCCAGTCCAACTTTGATATTCTTCTGGGCTTAAAAAACCAACCTTCACAAATTCCGATAAATGTTCTTTCCCATAAAGTCCTTTTTGAAAATATGTTTTAACCCGTTCCTTTTTATCCATTCCATTTCTCCCCCGTAATCGTTTCATATAGCAGTGCTGCATTTTCAGCTTCCAAAGCCTCTTTCGCTAATTCTGTCTCTGTCTTTGCACACATGCGCACTTTCACTTTCCCATTGCGATAATCCGTGATTTCCCTGGCCAAGCAATACTCGCTCTTATCAAAGCTTTCCCCCTCTTGTTCCACGGTAAAATTTGCCCCATCCACAAATGCTTTGTCCATCGCTTCGTAGGTAGTCCCCATCACTGTAATATCTAAATATCGCCGCATTTCTCCATCTAAAAATTGTTTTCCTCCATAGATGCTTGCCTCTTCAAACACTGTTCCATCATCAAACCGAATCATATCCCCACCCCTTTACTTAAATTATCGTTTTCCCGTTCACTGATAAATGATAAATAAACCAAGCCACCCAGTCCGGCCCACTTGACCCTAAATTCATTTGCACAATATAATCCACATAGTTTGTTCCTCCTTGTTTTGTGTGAACAAACTCCCTTTGATTTAATTCTTTTTCATAATCTCCATCCCGAAATAGCACCGTGGTGTATCGTCCGCTGATGCTAGTATCACTTTCTAAATAATCTCCTTCATATAAACCGTAGATGCGGTAGCCTGCTTCCACATAACCGCTGCCTCGATCCTTATCTTGACTGATGGAAATGGTATAGTCATATCCTTGGCTCGGCCCCCAGCTTACATCCACATCATATCCCGTTCCTACAATCACCTCATCAATAGGTTCAAGGCGAATCGCGGTAAATAATTCTTCCATCACCCCATTCACCCCAGCATAAAGCCGCTTCAATGGCGTAATTTCTCCGTTTATCCCCGCATACACATCCCCGATGGTATGAATCTCTCCAGATACCCCCGCATAGATCGCCATCACTGGTACACCCCCTGTATCGTTCCATTAGATAACGCTGATGGGGCTGATGCACTTAATCCAATTCCTCGATATTGTACGGTCAAAAGATTGGTAGTCATAGATGCCTGCCCCGTACCGCCTTGTGCAATAGAAAGCGGCTGAGATGGCATGTCAGACCATGATGCGTGATGATGGGTTTCTGCTGCTGCCCCCACTTGGGCCGCTGTGACTTGATGGGGATTATTGGTATCGCTTTCATGGTCCTCCCGGCGCTTTAACTCCTCATCGATCCGATCTGCATTTTCATTAAAATCGTCTACATTATAATAGTCCTGTGCATCCGGTTTAATCAGATCATAGTTTGTTGTGTAAGTTGCCATACGGTCTGATCCTCCTTTCGTATTGCTTCATGCGTTTTTTGTGACAGCTGTCCATGGGTCCAATCCTTTAGCGATGCCTGCACGTTGTATTCATATTGAATCCATAACTCCAAATTTGCAGGTAAAATACGCCGCCCCGCTTCTCTTACCATTTCTGCCTTTCCATAAAACTGGTAATGACATGTCAGATGCACTTCATATCTCTCGCCATTTATTTCCAGTTGATATGGATGATGGTCAAAAATTCTGTCCACCCATTCCCGAAACATTTTTTCTGTATAACTGGTGGCGGCATTCCAGTTTGCTAATACCCGCTCCCGCCGTTCCTCCAATGTAAAAGTCCCCGGCAGTAACCCCATCATTGTTTCCCAGCGCTGAAGACCTTCTTGCGTAGCCGTTTGAATCCATTGATTCTGACTTACCTCTGCAAAAGTCTCCCATAGTGATGAAACCACCTTATTTTCTGCTGCTGCAATAACCTGAATCTCTCGGTATGGCTGTAAAAAAGCTGGTAAATAGGATTCGTAGCTTTTCATTGGGCCAATACCTCCTTCAACACTGGGATAGAAAACTCTCCCAAAGTTAGATTTTCTGCCTGCCCATTGAGTGTAGTACCTGTCACATCAATAATCCCGTCAATTTCTAGTACCTGGGTTTCTATCTGACTGATCCGCACCACCAATTGGCTGCGGTTTTCCCAATCTGATGCCAGCGCTTCAATATATCCTGCAATCGCTTCTGTAGCAGCTTGTGCTACTGTGTCCCACCGCCTCCCTTCTTCCATAGTCACTGTAAAGGCTATCGTCACCTCCGTCTCTTCCACTGCCACCACTGTCACACGGTGACCAATGGGTGCGATTCCGTATCCCAAGCCTTCCTGTCCTGGGTCTACCGCAGTTTGGATTTCTGCCACAAGTTCTGCTTCCGGTGCACGAAATCCATTGTTGATAATCACTACTTTGACTGTTCCTCCGCCATTCCATACCGGCACCACCTTACAGCCGCCCACTCGGTCAAAACTATTGATCTTTTCCTTATAATCATCAATATTGCCTCCAAAAGGTGCCTTTGTAAAACTCGCCATATACCGGCTTCTCAGTTTCTCATCACTTTCTTCTTCTTGTCCATACCGCAATATCCGCTCAGCTTGTGCTACTGCCAAATTTTCAATATACTCAATGGGCAACAGTCTCCCAATATATTGATTCCCTATCTCTCCTGCTGTCTCGCATTGTAACGCATACACGCCCTTTTCTAATTGCGTTGTCGCTAGATATGTCACTCCGCCTCCTGAAAACCGTGATCCCACAGGAATATCCATTTCTTTCCCTGCCAGGTCATAAAATTTTCCCTCCACAATAGCTGCTACCGCTTCTTCCCGTAAAATATTCCGTTCCGCCGCCCGCCGGGTCAAATCTTCGCCTGTTGCAGTATCAGCAAAGGTTCTGTCCATTAGTAGTGCCATACTGAAATATAACTGAGCGCTTTCCGCTGCATTAGGCGCCAGTGTATCATAAATAATGCTCCCTTGACGCTTATCTAAAGTATCTGGAATAGAGGCCAATTTTTCTTCCATCAGTTCTTCAAAGGATTTAGATACCACTTGCCCTCACCTCCTGCTTGATTTCTATCACGCCCTCTTCGGTCACCACATCAAAATAAATCCAGAGACTTTCTTTTTCCTTTTCCCACTGTATATTTTTTATCTCTTTGATCCGCTCATCCCAGAGCAATGCCTCTTTGATATACTGCTCCGCCTTTCGCTCTGCCTCTAGTAGTGGCCGTCCCATCAGCTGGTCTAACTCTGATCCATAACTCCAGTCATATATCTCATAGGCATATCTTGGCGTTTTCAAAACCTTTTCCACCGCCTGCTCCAATGCCTCTTTGCCATCCACATACCCTAGGATGTGTTCTGCTTCCTGATCCAACTGATAGGTTCTCGATGCCATCTTTTCTTGACGTTCTGCTCCTTGTGCTGTCTTTGGGATCATCCTCTCACCACCCGATCTAGTACATAAAATCTTTGACCTCCCTGCATTCGCAGCATCAACACTTCCTCGCCCTTTTTTAAGCCGTTATGAAATGTGATCTCCTTTGTCCCAGTGATCCCATGACTGTGACTGCCGCTGGTTCCATTGCTTTGTCCTGTACTCCATTGCACTTCACATTGCTCAGTTTTTTCTTGTACCGATGATGAAAGATAGAGCATCTGCGCTGTAACGGTCAACCGCTGGTCAACCAAAATCGCTAATGGTTCCTCTGACAGCACCACACCAAATACGATCTGTACGGGATACTCCCCTTCATTTGCCCGAATGGCCGCTTGTTGTACTGCTGCTAGAAATGTCTCCATCATTTTTCCATTTTTCCCCCCCTTAGCTGTTTCCTCCTTCCGATAAGGCCCTCGCCATTTCCTCCGCCAATTGATCCATCCAATTTTCCCAATCTGCTTGGCCTGAAATATGTACCGTGTTATAAAACACCACTTGGGGCTGGTTACCTTCATGGGTTTCTCTGTTTTGTTCTGCTGTTGGCGGCTGCAGCGATAAAAAAAACTTATCGTTTTCTTTCGTGGCATTCAGCTCCTCCTGCCCCAAGCTCATTTCCCGCTCCAACACCCAAAACGTATTGTTTTCTTTCTCTCTTAAAAACCTGTCTTTGAAATCACTGTTTCTCTCTAACTGCTGTGCCATTTCTTCCTGGATAATCTCCTGCTCCGGCCAAAACATCTGCCAAATCGGTCGTTCATCCTTCCCCAGTTCACTTCGATCTTCTCTTTTGCCATAAAATGGCTCCATCGCGGCTTGCTCCCGATCAATCATCTGAGTATTCGGTGCCAGTCCACCCATCTTTGCTCGTCCTGTTTCCCTTGCTTTTTCGTTTGAGTAAACATCTTCTTCTCTCCATCGGGATAACCATTGGGTCACTATCTCTCGCTCTTTCACTTCCAGCCGTTCTATCTCCCGTACCCATTTTTCTATGGGCACATGCGCCTCAGTCTCCCCTCGATCAAAGGAAAAAAGAGCTTCGAATAATCGTTCCACCTCTGTTTTGCTTAAATTTTCTTCCATCTTTTCCCCTTTATTCCTCATCATTGATCCATCCGCCCCGTAAGCAAAGCTCCATGGTGTGACCCATGGCGCCTACCGTATGCCGCACCCATTCCACCATCATTGCCTGGTGGATGAGAATATCTCCTGTCTCCTGTAAGTTGACTGTTATTATACTGCCGCCTCTTATTTTCCAATCTCCAAACGCCCCTTGCACCACAAGACTCCGGTTTACCCGGTTGTGGGATAAAAGCAGCGCCCTGGCCTTTTCCTGGCCGTTTTCCTCCTCCTGTACTGTTCCAGTCAGCTGCAGCAGCCCCCATCGGTCTATGGTTACTTCATCCTTTTCCACATACTCTGTCACATTGCCTTTTTTCCCTCTTTTTCGCAGTTTAACCTGGTTATAGGTGTCCTTATCAATGGTGCTTCGGTATCGGATGTCTTGAGCGGTTTCATTTGTCAACTCGTACGCTGCCACTAGATTTTCTGTGTCCTCAAAGCATAATTTTCCACCCTCATCGTAAAGCACAAATTGCCGGCCCGTGTTGTCGTAGGTGTCTTGTATCGCTCGATAAATGATTTCTGCCAATGGTGCCTCATCTTCCACCCGCAGTGCAATAGAATAACTGCTGTCCTCCATCTTTCCAGTTTCTAACTGAAAATCTCTGGCAATCTGCTCCACCATTTGGGTAGCCGTCATTCCCGTAAATACATAGGTAGCCCTGTTTTTTAAATACCGTATCTGATCATAGGCTGTTACCAAGATCATTCCCTCTCGATTCCGTTCCTTCGTAAAAATATAGCCGACAAAAACAACCTCGTCTCCCGCCCTGATCCGTACCCTGTCTCCTTCTTGAAAACTTAAATAAGGGTCTTTTACCACAGAAAACTGGGCCTTCGCTCCGTCCTTACTTCGAAACCGGCATACCGTCATTTCACTGCAAACCATCGGTATATAACAGATACCCTCGCTTTCAATTTCCAAACGGATTTCTTCTTCTGTCAAAAATAGATCACCTGCCCCGGATAGATCCGATCCGGATCTGTGATGCCATTTTTCTGCGCCACATCATAGCACAAGCTTCCATCGTTTTGTATTCTTCTGCAAATACCCCATAAAGTATCGCCCGCTTTAACTGTATATGCGTCTGGTTTTTCTTTGTTTTCCGGCCGCTGTGTTGGGGCATTTTTTTGCACCGTGGCCCTTTGTCGGTATTCCCGCAGCACCACTTTCACTAATAAATCAAAACCCTCTGCTGCATCCTCTATCACTGTAAATCGTTCCAGTGTCACGGTCATTAGTGTAATTCGGTGCCCGCGCCCATAGGGTAACGCCTCCCGTACCACCTGAAAATCCACCGGCTTTTTTTCTTGGGCCATTTGTTCTAGTAACGCCACCATAGCAAATGGCTCTCCAACCCCCGTTCCATAACAAGGCGCCTTTTGCCCTGGCAGTATGGCCTCAAATTGAATTTCTGTCAGTGCCGGCGGATGAATCATGCTGCTTTGCTGCTGGTTTATCAGAGTAAATTGCTCATTTTGTCCTTCTTTTTTCCAAATCACTTTCCCTGGCGCCACCGGGAAGGCTAAATCTCCTAAATAAAACCGATACATCGTCATTTCCCCCTTTCCCCCCGCACTTCAATGGCTGCCTCTAAAAATGCCCGTTCCCATCGGTCCATTTGTAAATATTGCCGTGGGGTGATGGAAAAAAAGTGGAGAGCGAAACATGCGTATACCGCTTTCCGATCGCCCTCCAATATCAGTTTTTTGCTTCCTGCCTCCGTTCCTGATCACTTTTTAAAAATCCATTCACTTCTTCCACTTCCCGCAGCAACTTGGCATATTCTCCCCCTGTCAGCATGGCTTGTAATAGCGCCGCACCACCATATACACCGTAGTTGTTTTGTAGCTGTACGTTCTTTAGATCCGGATATACCACGCTCTGTTCACATAGCTTTGCTAAATAGAGATCGTAATCCAACCTGCCTTCTTTTCTGGCCTGCCTGCGCAATAGTTCTTCCTCCCCTGCCGTCACCGGCCGGATCTCCCAAAGGACCGGACTGCCATCTTTCTGTAAAAACCGTGGGCTGACGGCCACTTTTCTGCCTTCTGCCGGCAGACTATTTTCTCTTAAAAATGCTTCTAATCCCATAGCTCCTCCCTGTTTCTTTATTTTTGGGCGGGATTGCTCCCGCCCAGTTCCTATCACATACCGGTTAATTCCTCAAACGCTTCCGGCATCTCCCAGTCCTCAAAAGTAAATTCACATTCTTCTTCTAAATATTCTTCCCCGGCGTCAAATTTTGCCAATATCCCTCCATTTAGGTTGCAATCCTTTAAAATCACAGTCTGCCGCCCCACTGAGCTTGTGGGGTCTTCATTGGTCACCTGAATGTCAAAATAAAGGTCCTCACCTTGCTCCTTAAACTGGTATAATAGCCTCCGGAAAATAGAACTGTTATAATGGAACGTGGCCTTTCCCGTTCCTTTCCAACCCACCGCCTTATTTCCTTTTCCCGTCTTTCCTAAAATCGGCACCTGGTTTTTCGTCTTTTCCATCTTGGCTTCCAACCCAATGGCCTGCATAAAATGATATCGCCGTTGGTCAATGGTTACATAGCATTCCGCCAACGATGCACAAACCGCATCTTTGGCATTCATGATCTGTCCCATGCCCGCTCTCCCCTCCTTTTATTGTACAATCACCGTCATGTAAAGCTTACTCATGGCACAAACCGGCGTAATGGGATTCGTCACCGCCACACTTTTTTTGTCCGATCCAAGCTCCACTTTCACTTCTTCCGCCACCACATCTTCTATGGCGCCCAAGGCGCTTAATTGCCGGTCATAGGTGATAATATCATTCCAAAAGGCAATGCGTCCGGCATTGTTGTTTTGTACTTTCCCCAAATAACCCGTAGCAAAAAGCACCGCAATATCATTTCCAATTTGGTCAAGCACCCGAATAATCTGATTAGAAGAAAAATCCTGACCCTTATCTTGCGTAAACTCCGTCAAACTATTGATGTCTTCTAACACTCTTATTTCCTCTCCCACTCGGTGAAATAAAAAGAGGCCTTCTCTGATTCCTTCCTCCAGCTCTGTCTGCGTCTGATTGCAGATCGGTGTATATTCTCCGTCATAAAGCGCATTGGTGTTGCTTTCTTGGATTGGACAACCTGCGCTTTTGCCTGTCACCCAATAAACTAAGGCTGCTGCTGCCTCTTTTGCTTTTGTACCCAGATGGATAATCCCTTCCTGATTCGCCGTTGTCGTCAGAAGTACCGTTTGAAATTTCCTTCCATACTGCTCCCGCATTTGTTCTGTGTACGTAGCATATAAAGTACCCGTACCCGCATCATCCGAAATGCACCCCAGCGTGTGGAACGACTCGCTTTCTAGTAAGTCTAAAAAGGTCTGGTGATCTGCTGTCTCAACCGTTCCATCCGTTCCTCCTGCCATTTTTTTCGTCCCTGCCGTTAAGTCTGTTTCCTGATCAAAGACCACAAAGTCATTGTCTTTCAGTTCTTCATAGCTTGCCACAGCCTGGCTGTCCATTAATCGGCCCGCTAAATATGTCTCTACAAAAAATGTTTCTCCATCCTTTGTCACTGTTATAGTGATATCATTGCCTCTCGTGCCAGAATACCTAGCTGTAGCCAGATCGCATGATGCCGTTTCTCCGCTTTGGTTCAGCCGGAAAAAAATCCCTTTTTGAGCGTGTAAAAAGAAATCCCGCAATCCTTTTAAACTTTCATCTAAATAACTATGTCCAAAGATGCTCGTACTGTCTGTCAAAAATTCTTCTGCTGTCACTCGAAACACTTCTCCCACCGGTCCCCAATCCAGCGTCAGTCCTAGCGCGCCTGTCCCCCGTTCGCTTAGATCTGCCGTTGCCTTGGCCGCGCTGACAAAATTGATATAACTGCCCGGCAGCACTTTGTTTTGCGTCAAAAATGTTCCTCCGCCTAGCGCCATTTTCTCACCCCTTCTTTTCTTCTAATGTGGTCATGATCTCTCCCTGCTCCTCTTGCTGCCATCCAATGGCCGTCCAAACACCGCACCAATCCATTCTCTTTCTCTGCCTGGATACTTCCTGCTGCCTAAGCCGAAACCCCGCAATCACCGTCTGCTCTAAAATGGAGCATAATTTCTCCATTCCTTCATCTCCGTTTCCATCCTCACCCAGCCAACTCACCCGCACCGTATAAGTATATTTTGCCCGACCGTTTGCCAGGCCCTGCCGTTGAATTTTCTCACAATAAAGGTAAAACCGCTGCCCTTCCCCTTCTTCTTCTCTCTCGCAGCGATAGATGGGCATATCCGGCCAGTTTTGATGCAGTGTTTGCGCCAATGCATTAATCAGTTCCTCTTTCATCTGCCTTGACTCCCATTTGAAAATTTGTTTCTTGATGGCTTTGATACTGGCGTGTATGCCCAGCCCATCCATACCATCTTCCATCTACCACCACACGGCATCCAAAGGGCAGCTGTGTTCCCACCGGTGTAAAAAGAGTGATCTCTAGTCCATCTGCTGCTTCTTCCCCTTGGGCTTTGCCTGCGCCCGCAGCTCCATAGCTGATTCTACAAGGTATATCAGATGCTGTCCGTACCAATGTCCTGGTGCAAATGCCGTTTTCCGTCCTTTCCTCTTTCCAGCAATAAATCTCTGCTTTTTGCCGCATCAATGTTTCCGCTGCCCATCTTGCCCTTATCTCCATTTGATCCTCCGATATGGTTCCAGCACCGGCAAATAGACTGTAAAAGGGCTCCCCGCTGTGTATTCCACTGCTATATCCCCCTCCGTCAGCCGTTTGATCCCACTTTCCTGCGCTGACGTCAATAAAGCTTCTGCCATCTGAACCACCGTCAAAAAAAGCTCATCCGGTATCTCTTTGCGCCATAGATACCGCTTCGTCCAATGCCAGGCCTCCTGGGCTGCTGCCAAAAGAACTTCTTTTCTCTCTTCTGGATGGCGTTTTGCTAGCGCCTCCCATACGTCCGTTTTTTTCATCTGTGTCTCCTTACTCTGTCATTGGATGCACGTATACGCCCTTGGCCTTGTTCTCATATACAAAAGCATCATGATAAAGGCGAAATTGAAATAGCCAAGCATCCATTTTCTGATTTTCTTCCGGCCGAAATACCTTTGGCAGCATAAATTTCTTTGCCTGCACCAATGCCGGTGGATAAACCATCATAAAATTAATGCCCTTCCCCTGTGCATTTTTGCTGTATCCCCAGCTGCTGCTTCCATCCTGAATATCAATCTTGGTATAAAAGCGGTTTTTAGGCACATAGACCACTTTCATATTGTTGTATCCTCGGATGACATCAGACACCTCATCCTCGCTGCCCCATTGGCGCTCAAACGCCTGACTTAGTGCTGGCTTCAGCCCACTGTTGACAAAAAGGACCCGCCCCTCTTGGGGCACTTCGTTTTCATCCATCACTGCTGCTGCTTCATCAATGGCTCCTAAAATCGTATCTTTGGTCAAATCCGCTGCTGTGGCGGTGGTAATGCCCGCTGTGCTCGCATATTTACTAAAGCGGTATGCATCCAGCTCTGGAATCACCCATTCTCGTAAAAAACTGCCCGTCACAGTGCCAAATACCACCCCCAACATTTCCTCATCGTCCATGCGGTCGATAGAAATTTCTTTCCCCCGTTCCTGGGTCAGCTTCATGGTCTCCCATGTCACTGTAATATCTCCTTTGGGATACCCGCCCGTGCGGGAGTAAGCGCCTAATCCAGTGGTTGCCACTTTCAATACCTTAATTTCGTTAGCATTTGTAAAATCTGCTTGGGTGCTGGCGTCCAGCCCCTCGGTCACGCTCTCCGCCCGATACACTTCATCAATGACGGGTAAAAACTTTCCTGCCAGTGCCACACTGTTTGCCATGTCTTTTCCTCCTTCGTTTTGCTTTCTATTTCTCCCTCCCGCCCGCCCCATTTTTCCTTATACC
>CAJFIN010000045.1:13182-14594 GCA_904381335.1 Candidatus Neoanaerotignum galli
TTTTTCCTTATACCCTTGCGCCGCGCCGTGCGCCTAACAAAAACAAATCCTCATCCTCCTTTTCCGTTCCGTTTTGAAATCCTGTTCCTTCTATCTTTTCTTTGTCTCGAAAAGAGAATGCCTTGACTTTTTCTTTTGCTCCCGTGAAATCTATTCCCAGCAACTGTCCTTTTTCATCTCGAATCATGTCCTCTTTCTCCACAAAAAGTAATAGTTCCCTACCCTCAGTGCCATACCTTGCCGCTGCTTTTTTTAAAAATAACAGCTCTTTTATTTCTTGGTCCTGGTTTGTATGTTCTTCCGGCATATCCGTTAAAGCTATTTCTTTGCTGCTTTGCACCTGTTCTGACGTTTCCTGTGCCACCATCCTCTTCTGGTGTCCTTTTGCCTCATCTTCTGTTTCATTTTGCTCTGCCTGTTCTTCCGGTGCCTCAGAAACTGGTTTTATCTCCTCCTCGTTCTGTAGGCTCTCCAGTGCCTTTGCCACAATTGCTAGTGCCTTTGCCAGCTCCTCTTTCCATGCTGTGTTTTGCTTCATGTGCTTCCTCCTTTTCTCGTTCCCGTAATTCTTCCTCTGCATTAACCTCTTCTACAAAAGGATGTTTGGATATCAATGTTTTTCTGCCTAATAAATCCTTGCTCATGGAGATCATCTCCACGGTTTCAAAATCATTGGTAATCCGGTTTTTCCTTAGTTCAATCCGAATTTCTTCCGCTTGAAACCTGGTCTTATATTTTCTGTTGTAATCCTCTGTCAAAAAGCCGAAGTATTCCCTCATGGCTTCCTTTAGCTGCGCTGCAATGCCATCTGCTTTTAAATCCAATAAAGTATATTGATATTGTAGTGATACACCGCTAGGAGAATTTCCCATCCGGTCTACATCAATATCCACCCCTTGCCCAAACTGAAAAATATCCCGCCGCAGCATTTTTAAAAAATCCAGCCGTCCCGCCATGGAGAGTTCCGTTTGCTTCGCCTCCACACTGCCATTGGCATCTGAGATGTGCACCGCCTTGTTGATCTGTAATTTCCGTGTGATGGCCGCTGCCGTTTCCCCGCCATATCCTTGTATCACCCAGTATAAATCCACCAAATCCAGTAATGTGTTGACCCCTTCGCTGGAAATCAAATCATACGCATCAATCAACCCCTTGATTCCCTCTAAGTCTGTTCTGCCTTGGCGGTTATTTTTCAGCACCACAAATGGCGGTCGTCCCCAAGCACCTTTTTCCCGCCCCCTTTTACCTATCTTCCACCAGTGAGGCGCTGGGTTGTCCTCTCGTTCCTCCAGGAAAAATCGGCTTTCTTTTCCTTTGTAATAGGCCACATATGCTCCGCTCCACCATTCTGCCCGATGTATTCTCTCTCCCGTCTGCGTTTCTTCCTCATAATATCGAACTACTGCCGCCAG
>CAJFIN010000046.1 GCA_904381335.1 Candidatus Neoanaerotignum galli
CATTGCGGAGGAAAAAGCACCTCGAAGGAGTACTTCGAGGTGCTTTTTTGTGTGGAAAAAAATCGGTCAACAGCAGAAAAAAGGCCAGTGGCCAAACGGTGATCAGAAGGTATGGATATGGCACAATGGTCTTAGACAGAAAGGGCGGAGTAGAGGCAGCAGGAAATTATTGTGAAAAAACAGGCAAAGATAAAGGAATATACGTCATAAATTTCCGGAAAAATTTCAGCAAAAAAGTAGAGAGAAAAATGGATGGCTTAAATCAATCAAGAAAAACGGCGAAAACAAAGGGGTTTTATAAAGAAAAAATAAGAGCGAGAATCAAAATGTAAAATAAAAATGAAATTTCAATCAAAAAATGGCAAACAAATTTTACAAAACTTTGACGTTCATTTGATGGAAGAAAGCAGTTTCATTCGGTACGCTAGATAAGAATCTATGATAAGGAGAGAGAACAGAAGGAGATGGAATCATGAAGTATCATCAAATGCAGCATTGGAGCAAACGCTGGGCGGCTGCAGCTTTGGCTGGCGCCATGGTGTTTACCTCTGTGCCTGCCTTTGCCGATGGAGAGACGGTGGAGACAGAATCACAGGTAGAAAATGCTAAGCCAGATGACGTAAAGCCGTCATCTGAGGAGACAGACACCATCAGTGCCGTTGCCACAGCGCAGGAAACGGTTCAGACGGAACCGGAAGAGATGGCTCAAGCAGGTTTTTCAGCAGATGATGCCATTGCATATCTGACACTTCAGCCAGGAGAAACGGAGGAAAGCATCAATCTGAACTGGTACATCCCTGCGCAATATGTGAATCAAATTGATACCACTCGGGTGCAGGTGCGTTATGGCCAGGAAGGTAACTGGATGTATGCTGAGGCAACCGTGCAGGATCTGACACCGCCAACAGAGATAAACGAAGGAAAATACACAGATACCGGCGCCATGGTGTGCGAAGCTACTCTCTATGGGTTGGAGCATGACAAAAACTACACGTATCAGATTGGATATGTGCTGTTGGACACGGAAGAAACCCTAGAAACGACAGAACAAGAAGCTGTTTTGCCGCAAACACCAGTGGAAGAAGTACCGGCAGAAGAAGAGATAGTCTCCGATGAAACGGTGACCGAGGAAACCACACCAGAGGAAAGCAACCAGGAAGAAACTGACCAAGAAGAGGCAGATCAGGAAGAAGCTGACCAGGAAGAAATTTCTGCCTCCGAAGCAGCGGAAGAGCCTTCTGAGGAGGAATCATCTCAGAGCGAACCTTCTGAGGATGAATCCACACAAGAAGAATCGGTGCAAGAGGAAACGGTTGGCAGCTTAGAAGTATCCGCCGTGACCGAAGGCGATGTGCTGCAGGCCGCCAGCCAGGAGATCACTTTGTGGTCAAAAAATTATCAGTTTCAGACCCCGGAGGAAGACAGCTTTACGTTTGCCTTCACCAGTGATCCCCAGATGAAAGAAGATAAGAGCATAAATAGTGGCGGATGGAATCCTTCTGATAACACCAACCAGACCGGCTGGGCGAAGATGATGGAAGTTATTGACGATGCGGACGCCACACTGGTGGTATCCGCCGGAGATCAGGTGGAAGATCAGAGCTGGGGCAAATCCAGCGAATATAGCGATTTCTTTGCACCGGAGGAGATGACGTCTATTGCATATGCCCCTGCTGTGGGAAATCATGACCGCCACTATATGTTTGAGGATCATTTCAACCTGCCCAATGAAATGGCGGTGGCTGAGGATGGCACAGAAGGCGGCGAAGCGGAACTGACCCAGGTGAAAACCTCGTTCCGTGGACAAAATAACGGCACCAGCCAGAGCCATGGCAATTATATCCAGGCAACAGAAGACGAAATGGATAATCAGTCGGCCTCCAATGGGGTGAAGCCCAATCAAGAAGGAAAGTATGACTTTACAGAGCGCCGGGAGATGGAGACCAAAGGCAACTATTATTATCTGTATGATAATGTGTTGTTTGTTACGTTAAACACAGGCGCTTACCCCGGTGGAAATGATGAGGAAAATGCAGGCAATGCTGCTGTACCTAGTGCCAATGCGGAAAACGAAGCAGAAGGGATTGTTGAAAACTTCCGCAAAACCCTGGATGCGGCCACTTCGGAATATCAGGGCCAGTATCAATGGCTGATTGTCACCCATCATAAATCCACCCAGACGGTGGCCAAGCATGCAGCCGACAGCGATGTGGAAAATTATGTGGATGCAGGGTTTGAAAGCCTGATGACAGAGTTTGATGTGGACTTCGTGTTGGGCGGCCATGACCATGTTTATTCCAGAAGCTATGTGCTTAAGGCAGAAGATGGCGGTGCGGGCCAGCGCAATGCCGAGCGGCTGGATCAATACTATGATCCGGATGGCACCATCTACCTTACCGGCAACTGCGCCAGCGATATGCAGTATTATACGCCCTTTGATTCTTTGGATAAAACAAATAATGCCGACTATCCGGTGCTGGCAGGGGTGGATGAAAACGGCAACCATTTGACCGGTTCCCAGGCGTATCTGGCGGGAAAAGAGGCTGAGGATAAGACGCCATACCTGCCCATTGGCAATTTGAAATATAATCAGGAATACAGCCCCAGCTATGCGCTGTTCCAAGTGGATGGCAACACCATTTCCGTGAAGGTGTATAATCTGGATGGATCGAGTGAAGAGCCTGACAGCAAGCTCATTGATACCTTCTCTGTGACGAAAAACGCCAGCGGCGGCACGACACAGACGGGTTTTGCCAATGGCTCTGCCGCCTTAAATTTGACAGAAATCGCCCACTATGATGCCGGCCAGACCAACAAGGATGGCGGCGTGATGGAGATTGTGGATTACAATGAACAGACGGGTTGGGCTTATGCCATTAATGGACAATCTGGCCTTTTGACGGCAATCCCCTTAAAGATGTTGGAAAAGTCCAATCAGATCGACTTACTCGATGCCAGCAATTTGGATGTCAAAGCTTTGGTGGAAGGCAAAGATGAATCCTTCACCTATGGCGATATGACCTCTGTGGCCGTATCTCCAGACGGAACGCTGCTGGCAGCGGCCCTGCAGGATGAAGACTATGCTAAAGCGGGCCGGGTGGCCTTCTTCATCTGTAACGAAGATGGCACATTGACCTTCTTGAAGCTGGTAACCGTGGGCGTTCAGCCGGATATGGTGACATTCACCCCGGATGGCAAGATGGTACTGACGGCCGATGAAGGGGAACCGAGAGAGGGGTATGGAAATGACGCCACCGATCCCGCCGGAACAGTATCTGCCATTACCATCACCAATGGCACACCGGAAGATACGGCAGCTTCTATCGGTTTTACCAAGTTTGATGATGCAGAACAGCGGAAAGCCTTGGTAGATGCTGGAATTATCCTGAAAAAAGAGGCGAACCCCTCCGCAGATTTGGAACCGGAATATATTGCCGCCACCAATGACACGGCATATGTTTCCCTGCAGGAAGCAAATGCGATTGCCGAAGTGGATTTGACCACAAAAGAGGTAACCGGTATCTATTCTGCCGGATTTGAAGATTACAGTAAAGTACCGGTGGATATAGATAAAGCCGATGAGACCTATGCGCCCAAAACCTATGAGGGACTGATGGGGATTCGGATGCCGGATGGCCTGAGCCTTGTCAGCCTGAACGGCAAGACCTATTTGCTGACGGCAAACGAAGGCGATAGCCGGGATTGGAACGGCTATGAAAATGAGAAAAAGGTAGATTTTGGAGATGAAGAAGCATCTCCCTCCGGTAATTTGACGGCAGAAAACACTGGCCTGAGCAAAAAAGTGACCTTCTTTGATCCTGAGGACTATGACGGCTTAGAGGCCGAGAAAGATTATCTCTTTGGCGGCCGCAGCTTTACTATTTTTGAAGTAACAGAAAATGGGCTGAGCGAAGTGTATGACAGTGCAGATGCCTTTGAAGCCAAGACAGCGGAATATCTGCCAGACTACTTTAACTGCTCTAATGATAATAAAGAGGTAGAAGACCGGTCTGGCAAAAAAGGTCCGGAACCAGAATCCGTGACCGTGGGCACAGTCAAAGGACAGACCTATGCCTTTGTGACGCTGGAACGCATTGGCGGCGTGATGGTATATCGCATCACAGACCCCACGAAACCGGTGTTTGTAAACTACATTAACACCAGAGATTTTAGTACCAAGGATGGATTGTCTGGGGATAATTCGCCGGAAGGACTGAAATTCATTGCCGCAAGTGAAAGCCCCACCGGCAATGCTTTGCTGCTAGCAGCCTGCGAAGTGGGCGGCACCGTTGCCACCTATGAGTTAACAACCAGAAGCAGCCATTCCGATGACGACTATGAGGATGATAACCAATATCAGGGCGGCGGCTCTGGCAGTGGCAGCAGCAATACCCAGGAAGAAGAAACGGACCAAGAAGAGGCCATAGCACAAGAGACACCGGCCGAAGGGAATGAAGGAGAAGCCATAGAAGGCTTTATCGATGTACCGGACGATGCCTGGTTTACGCCAGCCATAAGCTATGTGGTGGAACATGGCTTGATGACCGGTACGGGGTCTAACACCTTCTCACCCAATGAAACTTTGACCCGTGGTATGGTTGCGCAGATCCTGTATCAAGCCGAAGGCCAGCCGGCAGCCGGCGAGGGTGCCTTTAGCGATGTTACCGCTGGGGCATGGTATGAAAAGGCTGTAAACTGGGCGGCAGAAGCTGGCCTTGTGGCTGGATTTGGTGATGGTACTTTTGCTCCGGAGCAAAACATTACCCGGGAACAGCTGGCAGCGATTCTTTACCGTTATGCGCAAGAAAAAGGGTATGATATCACCCAGCAAGGCGACTTGACGCGCTTTACTGATGGCAGCCAGGTATCCGACTGGGCAGAAGAAGCCGTAACGTGGGCAGTGGGCGCCGGTATCCTTCATGGCCGTACCGGAGATACCCTAGATGCACAAGGCACAGCCACTCGGGCCGAAGCTGCACAGATGGTGATGGTGTTTTTAACGGTTGCTGTACCCGAGCAGACCGAGACGGCGCAAGTAGCTGTGACAACCGAAGAAACCGAGGAAGCATAATCTTCCCTCACTTTGTTAACTAGCCAAGACAAAAAACAGCTCCCAGAATAGGGGGCTGTTTTTTATGCGCCAAATCGCAAGTTATATGGGTTTGTTTTGCTGGGAAAAGAGAAAGGGATGGCCTAAATCATATGCTTCGGAGGATAGTTATGCGCAGTGCGGCCAGGAGGTTTTGCTTTTTCCGCCGCTGCTGGCCGTAAAAAGTCAGATTATGGGGCCGGCCGATGCTGGCAGGAAGGATGGGGACGGGGGCAATGATGCAGGGGCATCGCTTTTTGCAAAAAGGGATCTCTGTCCTCAGACAGAGGCAGAAGTGATGCCCAGAGCATAAAAAAACTGCCCTCATGGGGCAGGCTTTATTTGGTATTTCGATAGGGCAGCAATGCCTCAGAAAGGGCGGCAAATTGGGATATGGAGAGAGCTTCTCCCCGTACTGCCGCAGGTAACCCAAGCCCAGAAAGTACCGCCAAAAGAGTATCTTTGGAGATGGAGAGAAAATCGGCATGCTGTAAACAGTTTACCAGTGTTTTACGCCGTTGGGCAAAGGCGCCTTTGACCACTTGAAAAAAGAAATCTGGCTGACCAACGGGATAGAGCCGCTGCTGCGGGATATACAGCGTGATCACAGCACTGTCCACGGCAGGCCGAGGCATAAAACAACTGGGCGGCACCACAAAATCAAAATGGGGCTGGCTATAATATTGTACAGCCACCGACAGTGCGCCATAATCCTTTGTGCCTGGAGTAGCTTGCATCCGGTTGGCCACCTCTTTTTGTACCATGACGGTGATGGAAGATAGGGGCAGCTGCTGCTCCAAAAGGGCCATCAAAATGGGGGTGGTAATATAATAAGGCAGATTTGCAGCCACTTTGATGGGTTGACCATGGTTTTTCTCCTGGATGAGAGCAGACAGATCCAGCTTGAGGATATCGCTTTGAATTAGGGTGAGATTTTGCTCATCTGCCAATGTTTCCTTCAAGATAGGAATAAGCTGGCGGTCAATTTCTACCGCTGCGACTTCGCGGGCAGAGGCGCAAAGAAATTGGGTTAAACTGCCAATGCCAGGGCCAATTTCCAATACAAAGTCGTTTTTTGTGATGCCGGCAGCCTGCACAATGCGCCGGATGATATTTGCATCAATCAAAAAGTTTTGACCAAAATTCTTTTTAAAAAAGAATTGGGTTTTTTCAATGATTTCTCGGGTGTAAGAGGGGGTAGCAATGATACGATCCATTGTTTAGCCCCCAATCCCCAAAGAGGCCAGCAGACCATAAGAAAAAATGGTCACAATCAGCCCTGCCAGCAAAACGCCCAGCAAAATGGCAATAAAGGAACGGCCTTTTTTCATATGGAGCAGGCAGCTGAGCAAAGCACCTGTCCAGGCACCGGTGCCAGGTAAAGGCACGCCCACAAATAACAGTAGGCCAAGATAGCCATATTTTTCAATTTGATCTTTTTTCGAGAGCGTTTTGCGCTCAATCCAATCCACAAGTTTCCGTAAAGGCGTCTTTTTCAGCCATCGGAAAATGGCATTGATCAGGATAAGGATAAAAGGAATGGGCAGAATGTTGCCCACAAAGGCGATCAAGAATGATTCTGTAAGGGGAAGATTCAACAAATAACCAGCTAAGATTCCGCCCCGCAGTTCCAAGATAGGCAGCATGGAAACAAGAAACACAATGCCTTCTGTGGCCATATTGCCGCCGAGATGTTGAATAAAAAAATCCACAAGTTGTTCGGTCATAGCAGCCTCCTTTTTTAATACTACCATTATGAAGGAAAACGATTCTCTTGTCAATGGGCATAGGCAATCCTGCCGCAGCATATATAAGAGCAAGGAGGGATATAAGGATGCGAAAAGACGCCTATGAAAGAAAAAGTTTTATCCTTCATCGGGAAGGAGAAAGCCAGGCAGATGCGCTGCAAACAGCCATGGCTGTGATGACGATAAAAAACGGAGAGGCCTGTTTTTTTGTGCGGGGTGAGGCACTATCGCAGGGACGATGCTATTTAGCAAAAAAGCAGTCTGGCGGTACAGGCTATGTGGATGTGGGCTGCCCAGGAGAGCGATTTTCTGCGGTGGATGTGGGACAGACCGGTCTGTCCCTTTCCGCTTTTGATGCGCTTTTATATGGCCAAATCAGTGAGAAAACTGGTAGTATTGGGCAAGTTTATGTGGCTTACTTTACGAACCAATGGCCTTGGAAGAAGGGGAAGCTGACCACCCTAAAACCGAAAAATGCCTTAGATTTGACACAAGTAAAGCAGCAGCCGGAAAACCGAGAGGAGATACCGGCACAAAAAGAAAATCCCCAGCCAAAGCCCGTGTCACTGCCTCCCCAAAAGGCAGAAAACCCGCAGCTGACACCGGTGCAGCAGGCGGAGCAGCTGAGCACAGCGTTTCGGCAAATGGTGGAGCGGTTTCAAACCCATCCGGAAAACAGTATTGAGACAATCGACCTGAGAGGGTTTTCTGATCCAGAGAAAAAGCCGATCCAGGCGGCGGCCAAGAAAGAAGAACGCCAGGAGAAAACATTGGTGCGGCGGCTCTTTGGAAAGACAGACCAGCAGTCCATCAAAGAAGAAACCACAGCAGCAGGACATATACCATTCGCCAGCGGACAGGAGGATAAAAGAGGGCAAAACCCATTGCCATTTGTGGCACAGAAAGAAAAAACAGCGCCACAAAAAACGGTTTTTTTGCATCAAGGCAGTGGTTTTCAGAGCACAATGAGTAAAACCATCCCCGTAACACCAGCAAAACCAGTGACAGATGGGACCCGAGCTAATACGCAGCTGAGAAAAAGTGCGTTTTATCGCGCAGAAACAAAAGCGGCTGCTAAAACGCCATTGACGCCGCTCACCCAGGACCCTTCGGTACAAACGGAGAAAAAAGTCCAGCAACTGTCAGAAAACAAGACGCTGCCAGGCGGCTTCCATTCAGATAGGAAAACGCAATCTGCCGGACAGGAAACGGATACCGCAGCATCATCGAAGAAACGGCAGGAACCATCACCATGGCAGGTTTTTTTAGAACGGCAGCTGCGCCAAAATGGCGCCAGAGTAGCGGCGGAAGAAGGGCTAATGGAGCTTTGGCAGGGGAAAAAGCAGGAGGATGACGAAGCAATGTCAACGAAGCCACAGCGAACCCTTATGTCGGGGGAACTTTCCCTGCCGGGAGAGGGAAAGCAAGGAATGCTGCAAAAAAGCGGCGCTTCGCCCTTACTGCCATCCTTGCCGGAAGAAAAAGGGCAAGTGATTTCTCTTTCGCCTTACCCGAAAGATATGGCAGATCAAGAGAAAGAAAATGGGGAAAAAACGCCATTGCCAGAGGCAGAAATCAATTCGGATAAAGCAGCTGAAGTCCCACCGTCATCAGAGATGGACCTGGAAGCAGCAACGCCAGCGCCCATAGCAGCGCCTGAAGAAAAGAGCCAGCTTTTTTCCCGATCACCGGTGGATTGGGAAACGCTATGGTCTGCTTTTACCAGGACACATACGGCCATGGCACCCTTTTCCAGGCAAGATCCCCTTTGGGTGCAGGTTGGTTTGGCAGAATTGTGGATGCTGCCTTTGGCGGATACGGAGATGATTCAAAGTGCTACGGCGGTACTAGGGGATAAGAAATACTGCCATCTGCTATTGGGACGGGATGAGGATGGAAGACTTTTTTTGGCAGTGCCGGGATGTTATCATGCGGCATGTTGTCCGGAGGCTGAAAAAGAAGGATTTTCTGATTTTTGGACTGTCCCCAGCGGTGATACCAGCGAAGGCTGTTATGGTTATTGGATAGGCCGCTTACGTTAAATCAGTAAAATAGGATGCCGGCTGTTGCTTTTATGGGCAGGAGCCGGTGTTTTGCGTCTTTCGGCAGAGTATATTTTGTTGCCTGAATCGGAAAAATATGATACACTGAAACGGTTAATAACAGATTTTTGGCCGAAAGGGAGGCAGCAATAGATGTGTGGTTTTTGTGGCTTTGCGGGGGAACTGCTTCAGGACCCAGCGGAGATCCTTCACCGTATGATGGGAAAGATTGTCCATCGGGGGCCTGACAGTGCCGGGGAACATATTGATGAAGGAGCAGCCTTAGGCTTTCGCCGGCTGAGTATTATGGACCTGGATTATGGGGCTCAGCCCATGTATAACGAAACGGGCGATGTGGTTATCACTTTTAACGGGGAGATTTATAATTATCGTTCCCTCAGGGAAGAACTGGAAGCAAAGGGCCATGTTTTTGCGAATAATGCAGATACGGAATGTTTGATCCATGCCTATGAAGAATACGGGAAGGACATGCTCTTAAAGCTACGGGGCATGTTTGCCTTTGTGATTTGGGATCAGAAAAACGAGGTGATTTTTGGCGCAAGGGATTATTTTGGTATTAAGCCCTTTTATTATACCCAAGTGGGAAACACACTGATTTTTGCCTCGGAGATCAAGAGTATTTTGGCCTATCCTGGGGTGAAAAAAGAAGTGAACCATCAGGCGCTGGAAAGCTATCTGTCTTTTCAATACTCCGTGCTGCCGGAAACATTTTTTTCCGGCATCTATAAATTGATGCCCAGCCATTGTCTGACGTTCCATCAAGGGAATTTACAGGTGGAGCGGTATTGGGAGCCCACGTTTGACGCCCAAGAAGGGCAAAGCTTTTCTGATGCTGTGGATAAAATTGATGCCGTGATGCAGGATTCTGTACAAAAGCATATGATTAGTGATGTGGAAGTGGGATCTTTTCTTTCTAGCGGTGTGGACAGCAGTTATGTGGCGGCTACGTTTCATGGGGATAAAACCTTTACGGTGGGTTTTGATTATGAAAAATATAATGAGATTGATTATGCCAAAAAACTTTCCGCCCATATCGGCATTGATAATTACCATAAGTTGGTGTCCAAAGAAGAGTATTGGGAGGTATTGCCAACGGTGCAATACCATATGGACGAGCCTTTGGCAGACCCTTCGGCGGTGGCGCTTTATTTTGTCAGCCAGACGGCGGCCAAACATGTGAAGGTAGCTTTATCCGGCGAGGGGGCAGATGAGTTTTTCGGCGGATATAATATTTATAAGGAGCCGGATGCCCTGCGTCCCATTACCCGGCTGCCCCGGCCAGTGCGTAAGGCCATTGGCAAAGCTGCATCTGCCATTCCGTTTCATGTTAAAGGGAAAAATTATCTCATTCGAGGCAGCAAAGATTTAGAAGAACGGTTTATCGGCAACGCCAATCTGTTTTCTATGGCAGAACGGCGAGCGATACTAAAAGAATCTTCCGACCATCCAACGCCTCAGGAGATTACTGCACCCCTTTATCTGAAGGTGAAAGACAAAGATGATGTCACAAAGATGCAGTATATTGATATCAACCTTTGGCTCATTGGGGACATTTTGTTAAAAGCAGACAAAATGAGTATGGCAAACAGCCTAGAGGTGCGAGTGCCGTTTTTGGATAAGGAAGTCTTTGCAGTGGCAAGGCAGCTGCCAAAGCACTATAAAGTGACGAAAGAAAATACAAAGGTGGCGATGCGGGCGGCGGCGCACCGGTATTTGCCAGATTTTGTGGCAGAGAAAAAGAAACTAGGTTTTCCGGTGCCCATCCGGATTTGGCTAAAGGAAGAGCCATATTATCAAAAGGTAAAGGCGGCGTTTGAAAGTGAGGAAGCGGCGGCATTTTTCAAAACAGAAGCTATTTTAAAGCTGCTGGAAGACCATAAGGCGGGACATGCCGATAACAGCCGGAAGATCTGGGCGGTGTATATGTTTTTGGTATGGCATCGGAAATTTTTTGTGGATGCCGCTTGACAAAGGGCAGAAACTTTGATAGTCTGAACAAAGAAACCATACGGCTCCGCAAAGAAAAAGAGGAGTATTTCGTCCCATCCGGGTTTCAGAGAGCGGCTGTTTGCTGTAAAGGCCGTATCCGGCGGCGAAAGAAGGCGCTTTGGAGCGGAGAAGAAGAAAGAGGGCGTGTGTTTGGCACGCCAATAAGGGTGGAACCGCGGAAGTGTTGCCTTTCGTCCCTTGCCGGAATTGTGCCGGAGGGACGGAGGGCTTTTTTTTCGCTTAGAAAAGGAGGAACAGCATGAATCAGTCAGAAAAAACCATGGAGAAGATCGTTGCTTTGGCCAAAGGCCGCGGCCTGATTTTCCCTGGCAGCGAGATCTATGGGGGCCTAGCCAATACCTGGGATTACGGCCCGCTGGGAGTGGAATTTAAAAATAATATCAAACGGGCATGGTGGAAAAAATTCATCCAGGAGAGCCGGTATAATGTGGGGGTGGACTGCGCCATTTTGATGAATCCGGAGACATGGGTAGCCAGCGGCCATGTAGGCGGTTTCAGTGATCCGCTGATGGATTGTAAGGCATGCAAAGAACGGTTTCGGGCGGATAAGCTGATTGAGGATTATCTCAATACCCATGGCCATGCAGGAGAAGTGGCCGATGGATGGAGCAACGAAAAAATGAAGCAGTTTATTGATGAAAATCAGATTGCTTGTCCAAGCTGCGGCGCCCATGATTTTACGGATATCCGTCAGTTTAACTTGATGTTCAAGACGTTTCAGGGAGTAACGGAAGACAGCAAAAATGTGGTATATCTCCGTCCAGAAACGGCACAGGGTATTTTTGTAAACTTCAAAAATGTACAGCGGACCAGTCGGAAGAAGATTCCTTTTGGTATTGGCCAGATCGGCAAATCCTTCCGGAATGAAATCACGCCGGGCAACTTCACTTTCCGTACCCGGGAATTTGAACAGATGGAATTGGAATTTTTCTGTGAGCCTGGCACGGATTTAGAATGGTTTGCTTTTTGGAAGAGCTTCTGCATCCAATGGCTGAAAGATTTGGGCCTGACGGTGGAAAATACGCGGGTACGGGATCACAGCCCCGAGGAACTGAGCCATTATTCCAAGGCAACCACCGATATCGAATATCTTTTCCCCTTTGGTTGGGGCGAATTGTGGGGCATTGCCGACCGGACGGACTTCGACCTGAAGCAGCACATGAACCATTCTGGAGAAGACATGACCTATTTCGATCAAGAAAAGAACGAAAAGTATATCCCCTACTGTATCGAGCCATCCCTGGGGGCTGACCGAGTGGCCTTGGCCTTTTTGTGCGATGCCTATGATGAAGAAGTGGTGGGAGAAAAGGATGGGAAAAAGGATATCCGTACCGTGCTGCACCTTCATCCTGCGCTGGCGCCGATCAAGGCAGCCATTTTGCCGTTGAGTAAGAAAGAAGTGCTCACTGGCCCGGCTGGGGAACTGTTTACGCAGTTGTCCAAGAAATTCCGGGTGGATTATGATGAAACCGGTTCCATTGGAAAACGGTATCGCCGTCAGGATGAAATTGGTACGCCATATTGCATTACCATAGACTTTGATACGCCGGAAGATCAGTCAGTGACGGTTCGTGAAAGGGATAGCATGGAGCAGGTGAGAATCCCGATGGCACAACTGGAAACGTATTTGGAAGAACGAATTGCGTTTTAATCGTTTCGCAGCAGGTTCTGATTTTCTGCGTCAATTGCACGTTAGATGAAAGACCCCCGCTTGTCAGGAGAAATGCTGATAGGCGGGGGTTTTTATCGTTTGAGCAAGCGCATCTGCGTGAAATAGATGCGGCGGAATAGTTTTTTAAAAAGGCATTTTTCTAGGCACAGCGCAAGAAAATCTATGTTGCAGCAAAAACTGACAAGCCTGCGAAAGACACGCCATGGAGAAGAGATAGAACGGTCAAGCGGCGGGAATAAAAAATAGCCGGCATTTGCCGGCTAAGGGTTGGATAACGAAAGGAGATTATGCGCCAGTCAGAAACCCATCTTCGGTAAGAATGATGCTGGATTCTGTATTTAAGGGCACCTGTTCAAATAGACGGCTGGTGCCATCGTCTGCAAATTCCACTTCCAATTCCCAGCCGGAAGCAGGG
>CAJFIN010000047.1 GCA_904381335.1 Candidatus Neoanaerotignum galli
AAATAATGGTGGGGATGGCTTTGCTATTGCCAGACTGCTGCGGCAGAAGGGAATGGACGTGACGGTGGTTTTTACTGGAACAGAAGAGAAACTGCCGCCGGATGCGCGATGTAACTATGAGATTTGTCATAGGCTGGGTTTGCCGGTGATCACGGAAATGACGGAAGGACTGACGGCCATTGCCGGGGCACAGCTTCTCATTGACGCCTTGCTTGGTACAGGGTTTCACGGTGTGCCCCGGCAGAAGGAAGCAGAAATCATTCGGGCTATGAATCAAAGCGGTGCAGTGATTGTGGCGGTGGATTTGCCCAGCGGTGTAGAATCTTCTCGAGGGCGGGTGGAAGGAGAAGCTGTGCGGGCCACGGAGACAGTGACATTTCAGCTGCCAAAAGCAGGACTCTTACTATATCCGGGCACGGAATATGTGGGCAAACTGACGGTGGCAGATATTTCTATTCCGGCACAAAATATACAAGCACTGCAAATCTCCGGAAATGTTTGGTCGATGCAGGAGGTGGGACAAAACTTACCAAAGCGCCGTCCCCGCAGCCATAAAGGCACCTATGGCCGTGTGGTAGTCTGTGGAGGCAGTGCCAATATGACGGGGGCAGTGGTGTTTTCTGTTTTAGGCGCTTATCGGAGCGGCTGTGGCTTAGTGTATGGGGCAGCGCCTTCCGCTTGTACCCCCATTCTTCATCAGTTGGCGCCAGAGGCAGTGTTATGGCCGTTAGAAGGCGAAGCAGATCGTTTGACATTGGATGGGGCAAAAGGACTTTTGCCAAAGCTTGCAGAAAAACAAGTGTTGGTGATAGGGCCAGGACTTGGTCAAGGAGAAGAAACGGCTCAGGCAGTGGAATTGTTGCTGACCCAGGCGCCAGGCTTTATTGTGTTAGATGCAGATGGCATCAATGCTTTGGCTGGTCATCCCGAACTTTTGCGCCAGACAAAATCCGTTCCGATTTTGACGCCCCATCCCAAAGAGATGAGCCGCCTAACGGGTAAGTCTGTGGCGGAGCTGCTGGATGATCCCATCACTGCTGCCCGGGATTTTGCTATGGCCTATGGTGTGGTGCTGTTATTGAAAGACGCCCGTACCATCATTGCCATGCCAGACGGTCAATTTTATGTCAATCCCACCGGCACCAGCGCCCTTTCCAAAGGAGGTAGTGGGGATGTGCTGACAGGAATGATTGCTGGATTGTTGGCCCAAAATCGAAACCCGGGGCTGGCAGCTTCCTTAGGCGCCTACCTTCATGGATTGGCAGGACAGGAAGCGGCAAAAACCTTGGGTAATTACGGTGTGTTGGCCAGAGATTTGATTGAAGCCATTGCACCTGCGTTTCAAACCGTGCTTACACAGGCATAACTCTTCCTTTTGGCCCGTATATTGAGGGGAAGAGATCCATAAGGAGTGGAAATTCCATGAAGAAAAAGGGCCTATTGCTTCTTTTGGGGCTGGCAATGACGTTATGTGGCTGCCAAAAGGGCTATACCATGGAAGAAATGCAGCAGTCTCTTCTTTCGATGAAGGGATATGAAGCGGAAGCAGCCATTACCCGCATAACGGATCATGGCAGTCATACCTATGATACAAAGCAATATTTTGAAATGGAAACAGGCCGTTATCGCCTGGAGATGGTTGGTCCTGCCGAAGTGGCGGGAAATTACACCTTATACGATGGCCAGAAAGTGTATCAGTATAATCCGCGTACTGGCAGTGATGCTGCCTTTGAAGTTAGTCCAGATCAGGCGAGAAATGAGTTGTTTTTGGGACAATTTGTCAAAAACTATCTGCAAAGCGAGCACGTAAGCATGGCCAGTGCACCTTTAGAGCAAACGCAGGCAGTGATATTGGAAGCAGTGATTCCAGGAGAGTATGCCTATACGGCAACGGAAAAATTGTGGTTAGATACGGCCACGGGTTTGCCTAAAAAGTTAGTGCTTTATGACCAGGAAGGCCAAGAGCGATATGTGGTAGAATATACCTCTTTTACTTATACAGACACATTCGATGAGGATATTTTCCTTCCGGAAGTCCGGCAGGAATGACAAAGGAGATAAACCAATGGTATCATACGGAAGAACGATCGCGGCCATTGATCTGGACGCGCTGGAATTTAACATGAAAAACATTCGCCAACGGGTGCCGGAAGGGGTGCGGATCCTGGGCACCTTGAAGGCGGACGCCTATGGTCACGGGGCAAAGGAAGTGTATCAGGTGCTGCGGGAAAATGGTGCAGATATATTTTCTGTGGCAACGGTGGAGGAAGGCGAACGGCTGCGCCGTATGGGTGTAACAGAAGATATTTTGCTTCTGGGATACGCTGCACCCTGCGATATGGAGCTAGGAATTCGCCTGGGGTTGATTTTTGCCCTGCCCTCTCAGTTGGAAGGGGAGCAGCTAAGCGCAGCGGCACAAAAAGCAGGGCGCCCTGCCAGAGCCCATGTAAAGATTGATACCGGTATGGGCCGCATTGGTTTTTTTCCCACCCAGCAAAGCGCCCGTCAGATTGCGGCTTTGGCCCAAGATCCTCATTTGCAGTTAGAAGGGATTTTTACCCATTTTGCAAAAAGCGATGCAGCTGATAAGACCTACACCCGCTTTCAGCAGGAAAAATTTGATCTAATGATTGATCTGCTGGAGAAAGAAGGCGTAACGCTGCCGTTACATCATTGCGCTAATAGTGCTGCCCTCATGGATTTTCCAGACCTATATTATGATTTGGTGCGGCCGGGGATCATCCTGTATGGCCATTATCCTTCAGACGAGGTGCATCAGGAGAATTTAGCCCTTCGTCCGGTTATGCAGTGGTTAAGCCAGGTGGCATTTTTAAAAGAGGTGCCGGCAGAAACGGCCATCAGTTATGGCTGTACCTATGTGACAAAGCAGCCGCGGTGGATTGCCACGATTCCAGTTGGGTATGCGGATGGGTATAGCCGTAGTTTATCCAATCGAGGGTATGTTTTGATCCATGGGCAAAAGGCGCCGGTGGTGGGCCGAATCTGTATGGATCAAATGATGGTGGACGTATCGGATATTGATGGGGTACAGGTGGGGGATCGGGCTGTGCTGATGGGCCGGGATGGCGAGGCAGAAATCACGGCAGAAATGTTGGCTAGCTTGCTAGGTACGATTTCCTATGAGATCACTTGCTTGGTGAACCCTCGCGTTCCCCGGTGGTATTATCGCCATGGACGTCTGGTTGGGAAAAAAGTGGGCCTTTGAAGTATCAAACCGATCCCATCGGGCCATACTGGAAGTAAGAAAAAGTGTGGACCCGACTACATAAACGGCAGGTTATTCTCCTGCCCCGCGATCACACTTTTATCACCGAAATGGGAGTGTGAGACCATGTTGGTAAAACGAGGGGATATTTTTTATGCGGATCTGAGCCCGGTGGTGGGCAGCGAACAGGGGGGGATTCGTCCTGTACTGATTATTCAAAATGACTTGGGCAATAAATATAGTCCCACGGTTATTTGTGCTGCCATTACTAGCCAGATCAATAAAGCAAAACTGCCTACCCATATTATGCTGACCGCCCGGCGTCATTCGCTGGCGAAAGATAGTGTGGTGTTATTAGAGCAGATTCGGACCATTGATAAAAAGCGCTTGCGGGAAAAGGTTTCTCATTTGGATCGGGAAACCATGGAGGAAGTGGGCTTAGCCTTGGGAGTTAGCCTGGCACTTTGTCCTCGGCCAAAGCAAAGTGTTTGATTGGCTTTCTGCAACGGATATTTTCATAGACAAAGGAGGAAACGGCAGATTGACTCTGCCGGAAAAGAGAATGAAAAAATTAGGTTTATTGCCTCGGCTTTTAATTGCCATTGGCATGGGGATATTGTGCGGTATGGTGGCGCCGCGGACGCTGATTGCGATTTTTGCCACAGGAAATGGGATATTTAGTAATTTTTTAAATTTTTGTATCCCGCTGATTATTATTGGCTTTGTGGTGCCCGGCATTGGGGATCTGGGTGCAGGGGCTGGAAAAACATTGGCGCTGACAGCGGGAATTGCTTATTTATCTACTATTTTGGCCGGCAGCATTGCCTATGGTGTAGATCGAGCCCTCTTTCCCTCTTTTTTGGAAGTGGGGTCCATTGTTATGAGTGGTGCACAAAACGCAGAAGAAACCATGGTGCCCGCCCTCTTTGAGATCCAAATGCCGCCGCTAATGGATATAATGACGGCGCTATTGATGGCTTTTTTACTTGGCCTTGGCATTGCTGTGACAAAGGCGCAAGCGATGAAGAAGGGGTTTGATGAGTTTCAGGAGGTCATTTTTCGGCTGGTGAAACAAATCATTATTCCCTTGCTGCCGTTTCATGTGTTTGGTATCTTTGCAAATCTGACCTTTTCTGGCACGGTTTTTGAGATTTTGTCGGTATTTATTAAGGTGTTTGGCGTTATTTTGCTATTGCATTTGGGTATTTTGTTGTTACAATATGCCATTGCAGGAACGGCGGCGCATAAGAATCCGCTGCGGCTGCTAAAAACAATGCTGCCAGCTTATTTGACGGCCATTGGTACGCAGTCTTCTGCGGCCACTATTCCGGTGACAGTGCAGTGTACGGAAAAAAATGGGGTGCGCCGGAAAATTGCAGAATTTGTCTGCCCTCTTTGTGCCACAATCCATCTGTCTGGCTCGACCATCACTATCACTAGCTGTGCTTTGGCAATTTTGCTTTTAAATGGCCAGTCGATTGTTTTTGGAGATATCCTTCCGTTTATTCTTATGCTGGGTGTTACGATGGTGGCGGCGCCTGGTGTGCCTGGAGGAGCGGTTATGGCAGCGCTGGGTATTTTGGAGAGTATGCTTGGATTTAATGACACCATGCTTTCTCTCATTATTGCTTTATATATTGCGCAAGATAGTTTGGGAACTGCTTGTAATGTGACCGGTGATGGCGCCATAGCTGTACTGATGGATGCCATAACACCTCAGGATGAAACGGCAGCATAATTAATAAAAATACATCATCTTTTATGGCCCTGTGTGATACACAGGGTTTTTTCTTGTGATGCTGAAAAGGGAGGATGATGAAGGTTGTAGTTTCAGGCTAAAATCACCCCGTTACTTCATCATGTCATTGCCATACAACCGATGCAGTGATTTATGAGTTGTCATTTGCTAGTGCAGTACAGGCGAAAGATAGGATTTTCTGTAATGGCTCGAAACGATACTGCGGAAACCGTCACGATCTAAAAGGCCGCGGTTTCTGCTTTTGCGCAATAACTATATGAGCACAAAGCGGCGAGCATATGACAGGACAATCAAGGATGTGCCTATTTTGGTAAGGCAGAAGAATAGGATGAGGCCATTAGAAGAAAGGATGATCTGAAAGAAAAGGAGAATCCATAGAAGGGGAAAATGATCAAGAAATTTCCCACGGTCTGCGGCCGGTGTTTTAACAAAGCCCAGGAACCCCTAGGGCTCACCGGGGCCAAAGGGAAGAGATTGAACTATGTTTTGGTGAAAAGTAAAATGCATCATGTTGATTAGAAGGAAAGGGAAGAAGAGCGCCGTGATATAAGTAAATCAGGAACGCATGACCAATGTCGGCTCACAATGGCAAAATCTCCTGCTAGTCCAGAACACAAAGGCAGGGCGTTCCTGGGTTACTTGAAACAGAGCGGGGTTACCTCTCTATAGCCGTGTATGACATGAAAAATGAGGCGCTCAATCATATTCTTTTTCATCTTTATCTTGTAATTTTAAGACGGATTTAACTGGTCTGTCATCACAGATTACCTTTACAATGAAGGAAATATTTTCTATACTAATAATGACAGTCAATCCTAGCTTTTATATTTTTTACACTGCCAAGAAGGAAATTTCGGCTGAGAAATGACGGTTTAAATGGGAATAGATTTCAGGTGTGTCAAGCAAACCGGCGTATAAAATGAGAGAATATAGAAGGGGAACGAATGAAAAAAGGCAATAAGATCCATTGGGAAAAATCAATTGCTGTGACGGTCTTCATGATTGTGCTAATTATCTCCATTTCCTATGGCGTGGTTCAGTGGATCAACCATCGGGAAGAGGAGAGCAGTTTTGACAGACTGCATGAAGAAGCTGGGAAAATAGCCAGCCATATTGAAGAGAATGAAGAGAGTGACAGAGAAAACAGATCTTTCTGTAATCAAGACGTAAAGTTCTATGGCCTGTGTCTATATCGATGTCAACGGTTTGCATGAACTGAATAATACAAAAGGGCATGACGCCGGGGATACCATGCTGAAAACAGTAGCACAGCAGATTAGAAACTGCTTTGGAGCTGAGTCTGCATATCGGATCGGCGGAGATGAACTCATTCTATTTGTGCCGGATAAGCCGGCTGAGACTGTAGACAGGATGTGCTGTCAGCTTGCTGAGACATTGGAAAAAGAGAAGTATTACATTTCTGTGGGCGTTCAGTGGGAGGAGAATGTCACTTCCTTTTCAGCCCTGATTAGAGCGGCAGAAAAGAAGATGTATATGGCGAAAAAAACGTATTATGAGAAAGAAGTAAATAACAAGAGAAAAGAAATGCGGGTATAGCGGCTGCGCACAAGATTTCGAAGATACTGCAATGCCAGAGGAGTGAACTTCAGGTTTTATCTCCAAAGAAATGAAACCATGGACCAGTACAATTGAAGGTGCGGATATGGCCCTATTTCTGACGGGATGGCATGAAGAGAATCACAGGACCATCTATGACTGGGAACCTGCTTATTTGCAAGCCCCGTAGCATGAGAAAAAAGCCACAGCCAATAGGGAAACTTTAATGGCTTTATTACAAAAGGTGGAGAAATGACAGCGCAGGAGAATACGAATCAAAGGGCTTTTGAAAACGATCCTCTGATGAAAAAATGGTCAGGGAGGATTTCCGATCGTTCTATGTGCACCAACCGTTCTTTTTTTCATATCCTAGGGAAAAAGTGAGGGAAAAAAGGAGGTTGGGGCATGGAAGCGGTGCTTTGGGCGGCGATGGGAACTGGTTTTACGTTTTTTATGACCATACTCGGGTCCGCCACAGTATTTTTCTTTCGGAAACCCATTTCAGAGCGTACCCAGCGTATTTTTTATGGCTTTGCCGCAGGTGTGATGATCGCCGCCAGTGTTTGGTCATTATTATTACCCGCCATTGAACGAGCGGAGAAATTAGGAATGCAAGGATGGATTCCAGCGTCTTGCGGCGTTGTGGCAGGGATATTTTTTCTCATGGCTTTGGACCAGGCGCTGCCCCGGTTAAAGCAGTTTCATACGAAAGCGAGGAATGAAACCTGGCGGCGCAATGCCCTTATGGCTGCTGCGGTTACGCTGCACAATGTGCCGGAGGGAATGGCGGTGGGGCTTACTTGTGCTTTGGCTGCTGCTTCAGGCTCATCCGGCGGGTTTGCTGCTGCTGCGGCATTAGCGCTAGGCATTGGCATACAAAACTTTCCTGAGGGAGCAGCCATTTCTTTACCGCTGCGTAAGGAGGGGAAACGTCCCCAAATGGCCTTTGCCGCAGGGGTCCTTTCCGGCGCAGTGGAACCGCTCTTTGGTGTTTTGGTTGTGGCTGTGGCGGGAGCAGCAGAAGGATGGATGCCTTGGCTATTAAGTTTTGCAGCTGGCGCCATGCTGTATGTAGTAGTGGAAGAACTGATTCCCCAAGCCCATTGGCAGGAAGAGGGCAGCATGGGGACGCTGGGGGTGATGGCAGGGTTTTTAGTGATGATGATTTTGGATGTTGCCTTAGGATAAGATAAGCAAGATATTCGATAAAAATAATAGGATTTTTGCAAAAAACCATTGGCATAGACCGTTCCTTCCGGTATAATATAATACCAAGGGCTTTTGGCCGGGGAAGGGACGGCGGCTGATGGCCCATCCCCCAAAGTGATTATGGGGGACAAGCGCAGTGACAAATGGAAAGGAGTGTAACAGCACATGGCGCAAATGAGGAAACAAACCTTTGACCTTTTGGCTCGAATTGCAGCGATGATTATGGCTGTGCTGCTATGTTTACCCGCGCTGCCGGTACGGGCAGAGGAGGAAATGCGGGGCATTTGGGTGGCAACAGTGAGTAATATTGATTTTCCCACGGTGAAAGGAGATGCAGTGGCTCAACAAGCGGAGTTGACGGAGATGTTGGATGCGTTTGCTGCTGCTGGGCTAAATACAGTGTTTTTTCAGGTGCGCCCGAAAAGCGATGCGCTATATCGGTCAAGTCTTGAGCCATGGAGCGATGTGCTGACAGGGGTTTCTGGTCAGGACCCAGGATATGATCCTTTGGCATTTGTTATTGAGCAGGCCCATGCTCGAGGTATGGAGCTGCATGCTTGGATTAATCCTTATCGTGCCACTATGGCCAATACCGACACGGCTGCACTGGCGGAAAATCATGTGGTAAAAGCGCATCCAGATTGGTTGATTTCTCATAACGGAGCGCTTTACTTAAACCCTTCCATGCCAGAGGTGCAGGATCATATTGTGGCTGTGGTACAGGATATTTTGGCGCATTACGATGTGGATGGGATTCATTTTGATGATTATTTCTATCCCAATGGTTATCCGTTAAGTCAAGGGGATGGCGATGGGGAGGAAGCAAATCAGCGCCGGGAAAATGTGAATACCTTGGTACGCAAGGTGAGTGAGGCCATTCAATCCACATCCCCCCAGACGACATTTGGGATCAGCCCTTCGGGGATTTATAAAAATACCAGCACCATCCGTGGTAGTCAAAGCTATTATACGGTCTATGCCGATACCCTTGCATGGGTAGAAAACGGTTGGGTTGATTATATTGCGCCTCAGGTGTATTGGGAGAGCACACATCCTACGGCAGCATATCAAGATGTGGTGCAGTTTTGGGCTGATGCTGTGGCGGGAACGGATGTGGCGCTTTATATTGGGGAAGCCTTGTATAAAGAAACTGTGGCTTCTGAGATGGCAGATCATATTGCTTTTTGCCGTCAATTGCCGGAGGTATCTGGGCATATCTATTATAATACCAGTGCCTTTTTAGAAAACACTGGCGGTGGGCGGGACGCCATCACAGCAGCGTACGGGTCCTCAGCATCGACACAGCCGTCTGAACCCACCCAAACACCCAGCCTGCCAGCTAAGCCGGAAGAACCTGTGGTGGATGAGCAGCCTCTTCGTACGGCCACAGCTGTGCCCAGCAGTTCTCGGGTGCTTGTGAATGGGGTGGCAGAGGATTTTGAAACGTATGTCATTGATGACTATACTTATTTTAAATTGCGGGACATTGCATCGGCGGTAAATTATACAGAAAAGCAATTTGAAACCACATATGACACATCTGCCTCTGCAATTCGGATTACCACCGGCACGCCCTATACCCCAGTGGGGGATGAACTGAGCCGCAGTGGCACTACTTCGTCCAAGACAGCGCTGGAGAATCGGATGACGATTTTGGTGGATGGAAAGGAGACGGCCCTTTCTTCTTACAATATTGATGGTTATACCTATTATAAGCTTCGGGATGTGGCCCAGGCCGTGGATTTTGGCGTATCTTGGAGCGAAAACACCAACACCATTGGAATCGTTACGTTGGTGGGGTATGCAGAATCTTAAGAAAGTTGGAGGAACAAACAAATGAAAAATGAAATGATGACCTTTCAGGGAAGCCAGGATTATGTGGTTTCCCCACAACTGATGAACGCAGTAAATATTGCCATTGCGCTGAAAAAACCCCTGCTGATCAAAGGGGAACCTGGGACAGGGAAAACCATGTTGGCTGAAGCAGTCAGCAAAGCCTTGGGAAAAGATCTGATCATTTGGAATATCAAATCCACTACCAAAGCGCAGGATGGCCTATATGTATATGATGTGGTGCAGCGCCTGTACGATAGCCAGTTTGGCAACGAAGGCGTGGATGACATCAAAAAGTATGTAAAATTGGGTAAATTGGGAGAAGCTTTTTCTGCCGATCAACAGGTGATTTTGCTGATTGATGAGATTGATAAAGCCGATCTGGAATTTCCGAACGACTTGTTGTGGGAATTAGATAAAATGGAATTTTATATTCCGGAAACAAAGGAAACGGTAAAAGCGAAACAGCGCCCCATTGTGATCATCACCTCCAATGCAGAGAAGGAATTACCGGATGCATTTTTGCGCCGCTGCATTTTCCATTATATTGAATTCCCCAATCAGGAATTGATGGAGGAGATTGTAAAAGTGCATTTCCCTGCGCTAGAAGAACATTTGCTCCAACAGGTGCTGGAAACATTTTATTGGATTCGTGATCTGGATGTGCAGAAAAAACCCAGCACTTCGGAAATCATTGACTGGCTTCAGGCGCTGCAAATCGGCGGTATTGATCCGGATACGATCCGAAAAGAAGTGCCTTTTGCTGGTGTATTGCTAAAGAAAAATGAGGATCTGTCCGTGTTGGAGCGGGCCAAACGGAGATTTAAGTATTGAAAGAGGTGAAACGCCATGTTTAGTGCGTTTTTTTACCTGCTGCGGGAAAAGGGCCTGGATGTGAGTTTAAATGAATGGCTGACACTGATACAAGCATTAGATCAAGGCCTGGCCCATGGCAGTTTTACAGCTTTTTACTATCTGGCCCGGTGTATCCTGGTGAAAAGCGAAACGGAATATGATACGTTTGATGGGGCATTTTTAGAGTTTTTCCAGGATATCAAAGAGTTTGACGAACTGCCCCAGGAACTCATTGATTGGCTGAATCATCCCAAGGAACACCCAGATAATTATGATGCCGCTCAGGACAAGTATAATTTGAGCCTTTCCATGCAGGAGATCCAAAAAATGTTGTTGGAGCGGCTGCAGGAGCAGGATAGCGAACATAATGGTGGCAAGTATTGGATTGGCACTGGCGGTATGTCTGTATTTGGCAATGCCGGTAATGCATCAAACGGTATTCGAGTGGGCGGGGAGTCTATCCGAAAAAGCGCAATGCAGGTGGCCAGCGAACGGAAATTTCATGATTTTCGCAGCGACCAGGTGCTCAATACCCGTCAGTTTCAAATGGCCTTCCGGCGGCTGCGTCAGTTTTCCAGCCGGGTGGATGCACCGAAAACGGAACTGGATATTGAAGGAACCATTGAAGAGACGGGTAATCAGGGCGGCAATTTGAAGTTGGTATACCAAAAACCGCGGCAAAATACAGTAAAGGTGCTGCTATTGATGGATAGCGGCGGCAGTATGGATTACTATTCTTTTTTATGCACAACGCTGTTTCAGGCGGTGAGTAAATCCAATCATTTTAAGGATTTAAAGGTATATTATTTCCATAACTGTATTTATTCTAAGCTCTATACAGACCCATACTGTATTCCTGGACAGTGGATCGATACCCAGTGGGTGTTGGATAATTTAAATAGTGAGTATAAGGTGATTATCGTGGGTGATGCGTCTATGGATCCCAGTGAGCTGTTGGGCCGCAGCTATTATAGCTATGGCGCACGGACGGATGTGACAGGCATGGAATGGCTGAAACGGTTCCAAGCCCGGTATCCGCATATGGTTTGGCTCAATCCAATTGATAATCTGCAATGGCGTTCTGATTTTTGGCGGCAGACCTATGATATCATTGATAAGGAATTTGATATGTATCCTTTGACGGTGAACCATCTGGAAGAAGCGCTGAAAAAGTTGATTTCAAATAAATAAAGACGCCAAACCCCCTTTTTCCTAGCTGGGCCGGCTAGGAAAAAGGGGGTTTTTAGCAATGAAAATAGGAAAAAGAGTTTGCCATCAAGAAAATCGCCATCCTGGGTGGCTTCGTTTATTGGTGTACAGAGAAAGAAAAAGCGGGCAGCAGACTGGGCTCCATTTCTAGTGAGCAGGATATTTCGTGACAGTCAGTCTATCTCTGAAGAAATGAGCTGGTTTGGATCAGTGGCAATACCTTGGGTAAAGATAAACTACGAAGCAGGCAAAAAAATCAGTGAAAAAGTGAAAAATATAAGTTTTTGATACTATGCTGTCCTCTGCATAGCCAAAGGATCGTATCACAAATATTTTTTCATGCGCTGTAAGGCGCTTTTTTCTAGGCGGGATACTTGAGCCTGGCTGATGCCAATTTCGTTTGAGACTTCCATTTGGGTTTTTCCTTCAAAAAACCGAAGGTTTAAAATATATCTTTCCCGGCTGCCTAGATGTTTCATGGCCTCGGATAGGGATAAGGAAGTGACCCATCGGTCGTCTTTATCCTTTTCATCCCGAATTTGATCCATTAAAAAGAGGGTGTCACCACTATCATGGTAGACAGGCTCGTACAAAGAGACAGGGTCCTGGATCGCATCCAAAGCAAAAAGCACGTCTTCTGTCTGTATATCCAGGGCTTTAGCTAATTCCTCTGGTTTTGGCTCTCGACCTAACCGGTTTTGCAGCTGTTCTTTTGCCCGCAGAGCCTTATAGGCGGTGTCCCGCAGGCTGCGGCTCACTCGGATGGGATTATTGTCCCGCAGATAGCGCC
>CAJFIN010000048.1 GCA_904381335.1 Candidatus Neoanaerotignum galli
ATTACCGATGAAGGATTAGGAGAAGGCGGCGCCAAAACAGCGGAAGGAAACGCTGATCGAAGTGCTGGGGATGCCGAATAGAGACCGGGATGTGGGCCAGATTCGAGAGCCGGCGATACATATTTTGACAGAACATATGCCCGAAACAGCGGAGAATGAGTCTGCGGTCCTGGGGCAAACAGCCCCCCCCAATCCGATAACTGGTGAGGAGAAAAAACAGGAACCGGATCTGTCCCAAGAAGAAATCCTTTCCGAAACACCCGTGGCAGTGATGGCAAAAGAAGCTGAAGCGAATATAGAAGAATTGGCTGAACCATTAAATCAAACTGTCCAGCAAGAGGAAGTGCCGCAGGAGATGACCAAGGCGCCAGAGGAACAGGATGGTTTGCCTGACAGACAAGAATCCCTAGAGGAATCTGAAAAAATAGCTGCCCCAACAGCAGTGCCAATGCCTCAAAACGCTCAGCTATCTACCACGGATGGCGGTGCGGAAAAACAGGAAATACCTCAGCGCCAGCCGGCGGCAGTGGTGAAAAAACCGTATCAGTTTCCGCCCCTTGACCTGTTAGAAAAGAAACCTGATGGGCCGAGCGGTGATACTCGGGAGATGCTGGTGGCCAATGCACGAAAACTAGAGCATACCTTACAAAGTTTTGGGGTTACCGCTACGGTGACACAGATCAGTAAAGGCCCTACTGTGACGAGATATGAGGTAAGTCCTGGTGAAGGGGTTAGAGTATCAAAAATTGCAAACTTAGCTGATGATCTGGCTTTGAGTTTGGCGGCAACGGGTATCCGTATCGAAGCGCCCATTCCAGGCAAGGCTGCTGTGGGTATCGAAGTGCCAAATCGGGAGAAACAATCGGTCTATCTGCGGACGGTATTAGAAAGTGAAACGTTTCAAACTTATCCTTCTAAGCTGGCCTTTGCCTTGGGAGAAGATATTACCGGAAATGCCATCGTGACGGATATTGGTAAGATGCCGCATTTGCTGATTGCCGGGGCCACAGGCTCAGGGAAAAGTGTCTGCATTAATACGTTAATTACCAGCATTTTATATAAGGCAACGCCGGATGAAGTGCGGTTAATTTTGGTCGACCCGAAGGTAGTGGAACTAAGCATTTATAATGGGATTCCCCATTTACTGATACCGGTGGTGACAGATCCGAAAAAGGCGGCGGGTGCGCTGAATTGGGCTGTAAAGGAGATGCTGAACCGGTATCAGAAATTTGCCGAAACTTCTGTGCGGGATCTAAAGGGATATAATGCCGCCGCCAAGCAGCGGGGAGAAGCACCCTTACCGCAGATTGTCATTATCATTGATGAGCTGGCGGATTTGATGATGGCTGCACCCGGAGAGGTAGAAGATGCTATTTGCCGTTTGGCCCAGATGGCTCGGGCGGCAGGGCTGCATTTGATTATTGCGACCCAGCGCCCTTCTGTGGATGTGATTACAGGGGTAATTAAAGCGAACATTCCATCTAGATTGGCCTTTGCCGTTTCTTCCGGTGTGGATTCCCGGACGATTTTGGATACAACAGGGGCGGAAAAGCTTCTCGGAAAAGGAGACATGTTATTTCACCCGCTATGGATGAATAAACCGGTGCGGATTCAGGGCGCTTTTGTGACGGATAAGGAAGTAGAATCCATCGTTCAATTCCTGAAAGAGGAACAGACGGCTAGCTATGATGAAACGGTGCTGGAAAGTATTCAGGCTCCTGTCGGTCAGGAAGGTGCTCCAGAAGAGGAGACGGATGTGCTTTATGACCGGGCAGTGGATCTGGCGGTGGAAAAAGGAAAGGCTTCTGCTAGTATGTTTCAGCGTCAATTTCGCATCGGATTTTCCCGGGCGGGTCGGTTGATGGACGAACTGGAGCGCAATGGGATTGTAGGGCCGGAGGAAGGCAGTAAGCCTCGGCGTGTCTTAATGACAAAGGCACAATGGACGGCGTTGCGATATCCCGTACAGGAAGAAGAAGGAGAAGAAGAATGAGTATCTCATTGGCGTTTATTTCCCTAGGATGCGATAAAAACCTGGTGGATAGTGAAGTGATGTTGGGCATTTGCCAGAAGGCTGGCCTAGAAGTGATCAGCGATGAATCCAAGGCGGATATCATTGTGGTAAACACATGCTGCTTTATCCAAGATGCCTTGGAAGAGAGTATTGAAACCATTGTGGAAGTGGGAGAATATAAGAAAACAGGACGCTGCCGCGGTATTTTGGTCACCGGCTGCTTAGGGCAGCGGTATCAGCAAGAATTATTCCAAGAAATGCCGGAAGTGGACGCGATTTTAGGCACTGCCAGCTATGAACAAGTGGCCAAAGCGGCCAAGCGGGTCTATGCGGGAGAGAATTTTGCCGTGTTAGACGATATTCATAGCCCCATGGCAGATGAAAGCCATGCGCTGGATCGAGTGCTCTCTACAGCTGGTCATTACGCTTATCTAAAAATTGCTGAGGGGTGTGATAACCACTGCACTTACTGTGTGATTCCCTCGCTGCGGGGAAAATTCCGCAGCCGCCATTTGGAAAGTCTGTTAGAAGAAGCCAAACGGCTGGCACAGCAAGGAGTACAAGAACTGATTTTAGTGGCGCAGGATACGGCTTTATATGGAAAAGATCTTTATGGCCAGTGTCAACTGCCAGCACTGCTGCATGGATTATGCGCCATTGAGGGGATTCGCTGGGTGCGGCTGCTATATTGCTATCCAGAACATCTGACAGAAGAAACCATTGCGGCGATGGCGGCGGAGCCGAAGGTCTGTCATTATATTGATATGCCCATCCAACATGGCGATGACCGGGTGCTCAAACGGATGGGACGGAAAAACACCGCAAAACTGATGCAGAAAAAAATTGCTTCCTTACGCCAGGCTATGCCAGATATTGCCATCCGCACCACCTTGATTACTGGCTTTCCTGGGGAGACCGAAGAAGAATTTTCCTCCTGTCTGGCGTTCATTCAAAAGATGCGCTTTGACCGGCTGGGGGTATTTACGTATTCCCAGGAGGAGGGTACGCCTGCCGCTCGTATGGAAGGGCAGATAGACGAGGAAGTCAAGGCGGAACGAAAAGATAGGCTCATGGCAGCTCAGCAGGCCATTTCACAGCAAATCTGTGAAGGGTTTGTGGGAAAAGAAATGGAAGTGCTCATTGAAGGAAAAATTCCTGAAGATGGCGTTTATTGCGGCCGCAGCTATCGAGATGCCCCAGAGATTGATGGGTTTGTGTTTGTGCAAAGCGATAGGGAGCATCTGACAGGGGATATGGTGACGGTACAAATCACTGCTGCCACGGAATACGACCTTTATGGGAAGGAGAGAGAAGATGGAACTGAATTTGCCCAATAAACTGACTTTGCTGCGGGTGGTACTTATCCCGGTGTTTGTGATTGTGCTGTTGACGGGGCTGTTTGCTGAACCGATGAATCGGTATTTAGCAGTAGCCATCTTTGTGATCGCCTCATTTACGGATTATCTGGATGGGCATTTGGCCAGAAAGTATCATTTAGTGACCAATTTCGGAAAGTTTATGGACCCATTGGCCGATAAATTACTGGTGGCGGCAGCATTAATCAGCATGATCGATTTGGGAGATATTCCTGCATGGGTCGTGATCATCATCATCAGCCGGGAATTTATCATTACCGGTTTTCGATTGATTGCAGTGGAAAATGGTCGGGTCATTGCAGCCAGCTGGTGGGGAAAGACAAAGACTGTAAGCCAAATGGTGATGATTATTGTGGTGCTGGCAGGATTATTTGGGCCAGTAATCCATGTGGCCTTAATTGCCATTGCCACGGTGCTGACGGTAATTTCCGGTGTGGATTATATCGTCAAGAACAAGGATGTTTTGAAAGGATAAGATAACAAATGGAAGCGGAAATTTTGGCAGTGGGAACGGAGATCCTACTGGGAGATATTTTAAATACCAATGCCCAATACTTATCAAAACAGTTGGCCAGTTTGGGTATTGATGTCCATTTTCAGACGGTGGTGGGCGATAATGAAAAACGGTTAACTGAGGCGGTGAACCTGGCTTTTTCCCGGGCGGATCTTATTATTACCTCCGGTGGACTAGGGCCAACGGAGGATGATTTGACCAAAGAAACTTGCACCCGGTATTTTGGAGAACCCTTGGTGGAAGATCAAAAGGCAATGGAAATGATGGAAGAGTTTTTCCAGGGCTTAAAACGCACCATGACGGACAACAACAAAAAACAGGCCATGGTGCCGCGGGGCTGTACGGTGATGTATAATGAAAATGGTACGGCGCCTGGTATCATTCAAGAGGGCAAAGGAAAGATTCTGATGATGTTCCCTGGCCCGCCCCGGGAACTAATTCCCATGTTTGAAACGTACGCAAAGCCCTATCTGGCTGCGAAACAGGATCAGATATTCGTATCCCGGGTGCTGCGTATTTCAAAAGTAGGCGAAAGTGAAGTAGAGCATTTGCTGCAGGACATAATTGACCGCCAGACCAATCCCACCATTGCGACCTATGTCAAACGGTTTGAGGTGATCATCCGCCTGACGGCAAAAGCAAAAAATGAGCAAGAGGCAAATCGCCTGATCGATCCTGTGGCCGAGGAAATTCATGAGCGGCTGGGTATCAACTTGTATGCTGAAGGCGAGACCAGTGTGGCAGAAGTGGTAAGCAAAATGCTATTAGAGCGAAAGGAAACCATCGCCGTGGCAGAAAGCTTAACAGGCGGTATGGTGGCATCAGCCCTTGTGGACTACCCGGGCATTTCGGCGTCATTTTTAGAAGGGGCAGTGACCTACAGCAATGAAGCGAAAATGCGGCGATTGGGTGTAAAAGAAGAAACGCTGCAAAAATATGGCGCTGTGAGCGCTCAGACGGCAGCAGAAATGGCCATCGGTATTGCGAAAACCAGCGGCGCCGGCATTGGTCTATCTACCACCGGCATTGCAGGCCCTGGCGGCGGCAGCGCCGAAAAACCGGTGGGTACCGTTTATTTGGGATTATGGTATCATGGGAAAGTGAAAACGAAACTGGTTCCTTTGGTGGGCAACCGGGAACGAATTCGTATCCGTGCCATGGAAGCAGCTTTCGATTGGCTGCGGCGCACGATGCTACGGGAGGAAGCCCCTCAGGGAGAGGAGGAAAAGGCCAATGGCTGATAAAAAGACAAAAAAGAAACTGGAAACGAAGTTTGAAACGAAAGAGGCCGCTTTGCAGGCGGCGCTGAGCCAGATTGAAAAACGGTTTGGTGAAGGTGCAGTGATGCGTCTGGGGGACGATTCCGCGAAACTAAATGTGGAAACGTTTCCTACAGGCTCTTTGAGCCTGGATATTGCACTGGGGGCCGGCGGCATTCCTAAGGGTCGTATCATTGAGGTGTATGGCCCAGAATCCTCCGGGAAAACCACGATTGCACTTCATATGGTTGCCGAGGTGCAGAAGCTTGGCGGCATTGCCGGTTTTATTGATGCGGAACATGCCCTGGACCCGGAGTACGCGAAAAACTTGGGTGTGGATGTGGCCAATCTATATATTTCCCAGCCAAACGATGGAGAGGAAGCGCTGGAGATTTGCGAAACGATGGTTCGTTCTGGTGCGTTGGACATTGTGATTGTGGACTCAGTGGCGGCGTTGGTGCCAAAAGCGGAGATTGAGGGTGAAATGGGAGCCAGCTTTGTGGGCTTACAGGCCCGCTTGATGAGCCAAGCGCTGCGCAAACTCACCGGCGTGATTGGTAAAACGAAGTGTTCCGTCATTTTTATTAACCAGCTGAGAGAAAAGATTGGGGTGACTTATGGCCCTTCAGAGACGACCACGGGTGGTCGGGCGCTGAAATTCTATGCCTCTGTGCGGTTAGATATCCGCCGAGGGGTAAAAATTATGGATGGGGATGAAGTGATAGGTCATCAGACCACCATTAAAGTGGTAAAAAATAAGGTGGCGCCTCCCTTTAAGTCGGTCAATGTGGATATTCTGTTTGGAAAGGGCATTTCCAAAGAGGCGGATGTGTTAGACTTGGCGGCAGCCATTGACGTGGTGAAAAAGAGTGGTTCTTGGTATAGCTATGGGGAAACCCGTATTGGCCAGGGCCGTGAAAATGCAAAAAATTTCCTGAAAGAAAATCCGGATGTGATGGAAGAAATTACCCGTACAGTACGGGAAAAATACGGTTTTTCTGCAGAAGGACAAAAGATTGACGCCCAAAATGTGGTGGCGCTTCCTCCTGCGGAAGAAGGGGAAGATGAGTTTTTGTTGGAGGATGAAGCCGGCGGTGCAGCACCCCTTGCCGATGCCCAGGAATCTTTGTGGGAAGACGAGGACTCCAAGAACTTTTTGATGGATCAAGATGGTATTTCACCGGAGGATTCCTTTTAAAGGATGGTAGGCAGTATGAAAATTACGGCACTGGAAGTGCAAAAAAAGAAACCAGACCGCATCAGTGTATTTCTGGATGGCGCCTTTGCGTTTGGTCTTTCGGCGCAGGACGCCGCCTATTATCACCTAAAAGAGGGTCGGGAAATGACCCAAGAAGAAGTGGATGCCATTTTGGCAGACCTTTCTTTGGCGGCGGCGAAAGAAACAGCTGCCCGGTTTTTAAGCTATAAAATGCGGAGTCATCAGGAAGTAGCGCAACGGCTAAAAAAAGCAGGCTATAGCACCGAAATTTGCGAAAAGACATTGGATTTTTTGGAACAATACCATTTGGTGGATGATACAGCCTATGCCTGTGCGCTGATTCGCGAAATGAACCGGCAGAAAAAGGGACGTTATGCTTTATCAGAGAAGGCGTATCAAGCGGGTATAGACCGGCAGACTTTGGACAGAGCAATGAAAAAAGAACCACTGCTAGAGAGGGAAAATGCGGTAGATGTGCTGGAAAGAAAACTTCAAGGAGAAAGAAAAATAACGTATCAACAAAAGAAAAAACTCCGGGATCATCTTCTGCGCCGGGGTTTTGGCCATGATGCAGTGGTACGGGCGTTTGAAGAGGCGGAAGTGATCACTGTGGCAGAAGAGGAGTTAGAAGAATAAAAGGAGGCGCGGACATGGCTTATTCTATGGGAGAAATCGTGCGCCTGCGTAAGCAGTTTTTAGAGCAGTACGATGCTGGAGAGTTGCAAGAAGCAGCTCATACCGGCGGAGAAATGATGAATTATTACGACAGCCATCAATTGGCTTCGGGGTTGGAATATGCCGCAGATGCGTTTAACTTTGCCCTTTTGCTGGATGAAATCGGGTTTCGCCAGAAAGCGGGTGAATATTATGTCAAAGCGGCCCAGATTCAAAAAAAAGAGCTGGGAGAAGAAAGTCTGCCCTTTGCCGATACAATTTCTAATTTGGCGGTGTGTTATAGCCTGGATGGAAAAGATGTGCAAGCGCTGCCTTTATTTAAAAAGGTGCTGCGGATTCGTCAAGCTCTGCTGCCGGAAAATCATCCCGATTTGATTTTATCCTTTTATAATCTGGGCAGCAGTTACGAAAACACAGACAAAGAAGAGCGGGCCATTGGCGCCTTTGAAAGTGCATTGCGTCTGGCAGAAAAGCAGCCGGAGTACGCCAAAAAGGATTATGCGGATTTGCTCAGTGGTTTAGCTTCTGTATTGGCCAAGAAGGGATGGTTTAAGCGGGCCATCAATTGCTATGCCAAAGCAGTGGAGATGATGAAAATTGAAGAAGGGGAAAAAACGTTTCATTATTTGACCACGTTACTGCATTTGGCGGCCATTTGCGATCGGGCAAAATGCTATGACCGTGCGGCAGTGTATTATAAACGGGCCTTGACCAGCCGCAGCGGTTTACTGGAAAAACACCATCTTGATTACATTGCAAATCTCAACTCTCTCGCCCAGGTGTATCTGAAAAAGAAAGAATATGACCGGGCAATTGAGACCCACCAAGAGGCACTGCAACTGATTGGTGAGTTGTTAGGAAAAGAGCACCTTTTCTATGCGGAGTGTATCAATCATATCGGTATGGACTATTATTGGCAGGGAAATTATGAGGAAGCCATGAAGCAATTTTCTGCGGCCTTAGCCATCAAACAGGGCAATGGAAAAGACTGTCAGCTGGCAGCCAGTTTGACAGAGGAATGCATTGCCGATTGTTTGGCAGCGCAAGGGCGCGATGAAGAAGCGGAAGAAGCTTATGAGGCCCTCTATGAAAAGCGAAAAGCTACCTGGGGCGAAGAAAATGACCTAGTGCTGCGGGCACGAATGCAGCATGCGCGATATGAGCTGAAGAAAGGGGAGTTTCTTCGGGCAAAAAATCTTCTGAACGATGCCATGGCACTGCGCCGGAAAAAAGAGATGCCGAAGGATATGGAAATGGTTTTTCATTATCAGGCATTGGCAGAAACAGCATTGGCATTGGGAGAACGCGAGGAAGCGATCCACCGCATGAATGATGCTTTATCCGTGCGGCGGCTTTTATATGGGCGTAACCATCCTCGTTATGCTCGAGGACTGTATTACCGGGGACAGCTGGAGATGAAGTGCGGTAAAAATGAAGACGCCCGGCGGGATCTTGCTTATGCAATGGATATACAAAAAAATATGCTTGGTGAAGAAAACCAGGACTATAAAGACACAGCACAGCTTCTAAAGACGGCGGTGATACGCTTAATGGAAGAAGCCAAACAGGCTGGGCGGATGAGTCAGGCAGCAGCTTATCTGGAGCAGACATTAGGCCTGTTTACCAACTGTCAAAAGGAAGAACGCATCACACTGCTGCTCGATGAAGTAAGTTTATTTGCAAAAGCAGGACGGGCGGCAGAGGGGCTGGAACTTTTGGAGACAGTACAGCCTGATCTGGCGGAGGGCAATGAACAAATACAATATTTGGAGGATAAAGGGGTATTATTGTCTGCCTTGGGACAATATGATTTGGCCCAAGAGGCCTTGGATCAAGCCCTGGACGAAGGACAGCGTATTTATGGAAAAACCTACCGTCTTTCCGATGCTTTATTGGCGCTTTTGGGCGAAAATGCCTTGGAAATGGATCAATGGAAGAAGGCTAGAGAATATTTTTCCACCATGCAAGATAGTGCCAAGGCAGTAAAAAATTTGGGATTAGGCCGATGCGCTTTGGCTCACCGCGCCTATCAAGAGGCAAAGGCTTATTTTCAGACTGCCTGGGACACGCCGGAAGGAAGGGAGAAAACAGATCTTCTGCTGCACCACCAGCTCATGGGTTATTTGGCAGAGATATTAGAAAAAACCGGTGAGCCAGAAACAGCTTTGCCATTATGGGAGGGGACACTACCTTTTTACCGGCAAAGAAATTTAACAGGGCGAAAAGAATATCGCCGTTGGCTGAAAAAAACTGCCCTTTTAATGAAGCAGACCCAGCGCCCAATGGAAGCAGCTGGCCTTTGGATGGAATATGCAGAACTTTTGCCGGGAGAAGAAAAAAAGCAAAAGGCGGAGGCACTGCTCCAAGCTGGAAAACTCTATTTTCAAGCCGAGGATTTGGCAGAAGGAGAAGACGCCCTGCTGCAAGCTCTTTTGTATTTGGAAGAAGAGTCAGAACAGATGCCACGCTTATATCTGAGTGCCCTTCAGGCGCTGCGCCGGCTCTATCAGAAAGAAGGTCAGGCGGAAAAAGCCGCCGGTATGGCCGGGTTGATCCGTCGGTTTCAAGAAAGGAAAAAAGAAGGATAAAAAGGTTGACAAACAGAGATGTTGTGTGGTACACTCATAAAGTGTGTTTGGTATACACGTAAAGCCGCACAAAGAGGTTTAGGAAACTGAAAGAAGGCTTTCAGTACCGTATTTGGCGAGTAACGAATGAGGAGGTGTACGTGTGTACGCGATTATTGAAACAGGTGGAAAACAATACAAGGTAGCCGAAGGGGATATCATCACCGTAGAAAAACTGGGTGTGGCTGAAGGCAGCGAGTTTGTATTTGACAAAGTGCTGGTTGTCTCCAACGATCAGGCTGTGACTGTGGGTGCTCCTTATGTAGCCGGTGCTACTGTGGCAGCCAATGTGCTGGGCGAAGGCAAAGCGAAAAAAGTGATCGTTTATAAGTATAAGCCCAAAAAGCACTCTCACAAAAAGAGAGGCCACAGACAGCCTTTCACGAAACTGCAGATTGCAAAAATCAACCTGTAAAAATGATTAAGGCGATAGTAGAACGAAACGAGGCCGGAGAAATCACTGGATTTACCCTCACAGGCCATGCCGGATATGCCCCAGAAGGGGAAGACATTGTTTGTGCAGCAGTGAGTATGCTGGCCATTAATGCAGTCAATTCTGTGGAAAAATTTACAGGGGCAAAGTGCGAGACCGAAGGAGATGAACAAGAGGGCGGTAGACTCAGCTTTCATGTTCAGGAGGTGCACAGCCCGATGGAGCGGCATGATGTATCGCTTTTGCTGCGATCGCTGCTGTTTGGTCTTCGGTGTGTGGAAATGGCATACGAGGGCACCATTGAAATTTTTGACGAAGGAGGTCGAAAAGAATGATGAGATTAAACCTTCAGTTCTTTGCGCATAAAAAAGGTTCCGGTTCCACCAAAAACGGCCGTGACTCTAAAGCAAAAAGACTGGGTGCAAAGCGGGCAGATGGCCAGTTTGTATTAGCTGGTAACATTCTGTATACCCAGAGAGGAACAAAGATCCATCCCGGCATTAATGTGGGCATTGGCGGCAATGATAGCCTGTTTGCTCTTGTGGACGGTGTGGTAAGCTACGAAAGAAAGGGCAGAGACAAAAAACAGGTTTCCGTATATCCTGTTGCAGTCGAAGAAGCCGAATAAGGATCAAAAACAAGGTTCCAAATGCTTGCGTTTGGAACCTGTTTTTTTCTACCAAAGTATTTTTCAAGTAGAAAACGAGGTGAGAGCAATGTTTGTAGATCGTGTGAAAATCCATATCAAAGGCGGTAATGGCGGCAATGGCGCCGTATCCTTTTTCCGGGCAAAATATATCACCCATGGCGGCCCCGATGGCGGCGATGGCGGCAAGGGCGGCGATGTGATTGTGGTGGGCAGCGACAGTATGAATACGCTGCTGGATTTTAGATATAAACGGAAATTTCAAGCACAAAATGGGGAAAATGGGGAAAAACGAAACCGCAGCGGAAAAGATGGAGAAGATGTGACCATCCGCGTGCCAGTGGGAACGGTGATCCGGGAAGCAGAGAGCGGACGGATTATGGCAGATATTACAAAACCCAATGTGCCTGTGGTGCTTATCCAAGGCGGTAAGGGCGGAAAAGGCAACCAGCATTTTGCAACGGCAACCCGTCAGGCGCCCCGTTATGCAGAGCCGGGACGCACAGCAAAAGAATATGATGTGATCTTGGAGCTGAAGCTGATTGCAGATGTGGGGATCATTGGTTTTCCGAATGTGGGCAAAAGCACGTTGTTGTCTATGGTGACAAATGCAAACCCGAAAATTGCAAACTATCATTTTACAACCTTGTCCCCCAATTTGGGCGTGGTACGGGGGCGGGATGGCAGCGACTTTGTTTTAGCAGATATTCCTGGCTTGGTAGAAGGCGCTAGCGAAGGCGTAGGCTTGGGGCATGACTTTTTGCGCCATGTGGAGCGGACCAAGGTGTTGATTCATGTGGTGGATGCGGCTGCTTTAGAAGGCGGAGATCCCGTAGAAAATGTGCGAAAGATCAATGAGGAGCTGGAAAACTATAATCCTGAATTGCGGAAGCGGCCGCAGGTGATTGCGGCAAATAAAATGGATTTGCCCGGCGCTCAAGAACATTTTCAGGCGCTGAAGGCAACGTATGAACCCCAGGGTATAGCGGTATATCCCATCTCTGCGGCAACAAAAACGGGGCTGGACGAATTATTGGCGGTAGTGGCGCAGCAGCTGCGGCAATACCCTGATGAGATTGTGTTTACGCCGGATTTTGAAGCCTATGTGGAGCCAACGGTGGATCAAGAGCCCTTTACCATTGAAGTATACGATGGGAATTATTATGTCGTAACCGGGGTTGGTGTGGAGAAAATGATTGGCTATACCAATATTGACACAGAAAAGGGCTTTGCTTTCTTCCAGAAATATTTAAAAGAAAAGGGCATCATTGAAGCCCTGGAGGAAAAAGGAATACAAGAGGGAGACACAGTTCGGATTTACGATCTGGAATTTGAATATATGAAATAAAGCAAAGCTTGACAAAGCGGAAGAAGGCGGCGTATGAATGGCGCCGCCATTTTCTATCGATAGGAGTTTATTGCAGAAAGGAGGCAGGGAAAAGAATGAAGATTTCAAAAAAAGACGCTCTCAGCTGGTTCACTTTTTTTGCAATGCTGCCGGAAGGAGAAGAACTGCTCCTAAAACAGCAG
>CAJFIN010000049.1 GCA_904381335.1 Candidatus Neoanaerotignum galli
GTTGTTGGCGGAGACGGTGGGATTCGAACCCACGTGCCCTTTCGGACAACTCGATTTCGAGTCGAGCTCGTTATGACCGCTTCGATACGTCTCCATTTAGAAAATATTCAGTTTTTGGCACAGATAACATGATTTCGAGTCAAGCTCGTTACAACCACTTCGATACCGCTCCATGATTTAATACTGGTTTTTTAAAGGGCACACCTTTCTTTCTGCCAGTACTGCTTCATAGAAATGGCACGCCTGCTTTTGGCGCTTTTTGCAGCCAAACCAGTTACCAAATTATTATAATATAGCCGCCTGCTCTTGTCAAACGATTCTTCTTCCCTCCCGGATTTTTTTCAGCACCCCATTAATTTCCGCTCCCAAAATCAGAATCATTGCCACGGCATATAGCCAAACTAACAGCACCACAATCGTACCTACTGAGCCATACAGCACAGAATAAGAAGCAAAATGTTCCACATAGAAACTAAACCCTGCCGAAAAGCCTAACCACAGCCCTACGGTAAATAATGCGCCAGGCACAGCTTCCTTTAATGTTACCTTGCAATCCGGCACAGCCACATATAAAAACTCCACCACCAAAAACGTCAGCAATGCCAACAGCAAAAACCGCAGTGGGGCCCAAACTTCGATAAACGTAGCATTGATGGGCAAATATTGGGCAGCAAACTCCAAGATGGTTCGTCCCATGACCGTTAAAAACAATGAGCCAAACACCAGCACTGCCAAAAAAACACCAAACACCAAAATCAGGATTAACTTAGAAAGAATCGACCGGTCTTTACAAACCTGATAGGCCTGGTTAATCACACGAATCACCCGGCTCATGGCCCGAAACGGAAAATACACCGAAAAAAACAGACTGACCATCAGGATATTTTTTGTGGTTTCCTGATTGATCTGCTGCAAATACCCCTGCACCAGTTCCAACACTTCTCCGGGTAAAATGCCTTGTAAATTCGACAGCACAGTCTCCGGCAGCAAATGAGCTGCCCCCAACAACGAGCTAATAAAAATCAGCAACGGAAAAAAGGAAAACAGAAGATAGTACGCCAGTGCCGCCGCTTCAATGGCCACCTGATCGTTTTGATACTGCCTCCACACGCCAAAGCCAAGGGCGAGCAGCGTCTTTTTCATATCATCCTCTCCTCCTTTCCCCTTTTTAGTATACCAGAAAAATGCCCACTTGGGGAGAGAAGATTTCTAAACCTCGCCCCCTTGCCCAAACTGCTATGCCGCCAAAATATCCCCTATCTTATCTCCATCTTTTTTTATTAAAAAAACACTTGCCCTTCTCCTGCTTTTCTAGTATAACTTACGCCATTTTAGCTCATCCTATCCGCAGAAAGGAGCGATGCCACTATGTTTTGTCATGAAAAGAAACTATTTCATCCTGTGGCTGTGGAACAGCCCAATCCGCAATATGCCGTTTTGCTGCAAGAGCAGCTGGGCGGGGCAAACGGCGAATTAAAAGCCGCCATGCAGTATCTTTCTCAAAGTTTCCGCATCAAAGACCAAAAGATCAAAGACCTCTTTTTGGATATTGCCGCTGAGGAGTTAGGCCATATGGAGATGGTAGCTCAAACCATCCACCTGCTCAACGGCCATGATGTAGATGCCTCACAAGTCCCTGCCGGAGAAATCCAAACCCATGTATTAATGGGTCTCAATCCTGGCCTAATCAACGCCTCCGGCCAATCTTGGAGTGGGGACTATGTTTCCGTTACCGGAGATCTTTGTGCAGACCTGCTCAGCAATATTGCCTCTGAACAACGAGCGAAAGTGGTCTATGAATATCTCTACCGACAAATCAAAGATAAAAAAGTCCGCGAGACCATTGTCTTTTTGCTGGATCGAGAAGAGGCGCACAACCAAATGTTCCGCGATGCCTTTAACGCCGTACAAGACAGCGGCAGCAATCAGGATTTCGGTACAACCAAAGCGGCCCGTATGTATTTCTCCATGTCCAATCCTGGCCCCAATGCCTTTGCAGGAAACTCAGTCAAAGCACCAGCTTTTACAAAGTAAAGTGTAAATGCCGTTCGTATGATACCCATCCACCCCGTTGGTTCCATTAAAATTCCCGATGAAACCAACGGGGATTTTTATCCCATGGCAAAAAATTGTCCTTGTCTTGCCTTCAATCCACTTTAGCCAAGACTGTTTCCGCTCCTCACCGCCGCTAATCCTGTCTTCCATGACCAAACCTTACCCCATTTCCCGAGCATCCCCATGCCATTCTCTATTGCGCAGCGCCGCTTTCTCCTCATAATAAAATAAACCGGGGAGCATCGGTCTGCTCCAGGACAGACACTGCTCCTTCCGGTTTTATTCCTCCATTTTACCCGCTATTCGCTTGGTTTGGGTAAGTTTCTGCTGTTTATCTTGTGTTACCGTTTCGTTACTTTTCTGGCTATGGAATCTCCAATGGCTTGCGCTGCCTGTACCACTACCACCAGGATCAGCACCGTAATAATCATCACGCCTGTTTCATAGCGGTAATATCCATACTGAATTGCCAGATTCCCAATGCCGCCGCCACCCACTAGGCCGGCCATGGCACTAAAGCCCACCAAGTTCACAAAGGTTACCGTAAAGGCCCGCACCAATCCTGGAAACGCTTCTACAAATAATACACGCTTTAAAATCAAGGGAATGGATGCACCCGTAGCAAAAGCAGCTTCCAGCACGCCAGGGTCCACTTCCCGGAAAGCACCATCCACCAAACGGGCTAAAAAGGCAATCGCCGCAATACTGAGGGGGATAGCCGCCGCCTGGGGACCAATATTCGTGCCCACCAGCGCTTGCATCAGTGGAATACAAAGCACCATCAAAATCACAAAGGGGATGGAGCGGATCACATTGACCACTGCTTCAGCAATGCCATTAATCACTTTATTTTTCACAAACATGGGATGGGAGGTAATATAAAGCACCAATCCTAACAACGTACCAAAGATCAAGGCCGCCACCATGGAAATAATCATCATTTGAATGGTTTCCCCAATGGCCTTGAGCAGCTCCCGCTGTAATATTTCCATCGTTTCTGCTAACATTGTGCGCCCTCCCTTACTTCAGCTTCTCTAACCGGTAAACGTGTTCCTTCATATAGGCAACGGCGGCTTGACGGACAGCGTCTTGGCCTTTTACCTTAACCACCAAAATGCCCAGGGCTTGGCGATGGATATAATCAATCTTCCCATGAAGAATACTTACCTCCACATCATAACGCTTTGCCACCTCGTTAATCACAGGATCATACGCCCGCTGGCCCACGTAATAGATCTTATAAAGTTCCTCGTCTGCCTGCACAGCATCCGCCACAAAATCTGGCACATCCAGCTCAAAATTCCGGTTAACCAGCATCTGCGTTACCGGATGGACAGGATTGGAAAAAATAGAATAAGTATCGTTTACCTCTACAATCTGTCCTTCGCTCATAACAGCAATACGATCAAATAGTTTTTTCGCCGCATCTAAGTCATGGGTGATAAAAACGATGGTGATATTGGAGTTTTCCTTAATCCGATGAAGGATGGAGAGCACTTCCTCTGTGCTTTCCAAATCCAGTGCCGATGTAGCTTCATCACATAGTAAGATCTTCGGCGTATTGGCTAGGGCACGTGCAATGGCCACCCGCTGTTTTTGACCTCCGGAAAGAGAGGCAGGATAAACATCTATCTTTTCAGATAGGCCCACCATCTTTAGCAGCTCTTCCACCCGGGCGCGCTGCTTTTCTTTGGGATATCCATTGGCAGTCAAGGCAAAGGCCACATTTTCAAACACGGTGGCGCCGCTGATCAGGTTAAAATGCTGGAAAATCATTCCCATGTTTTTGCGGATCTGCCGCAGTTTTGCCCCTTTGGCCTGGGTAATGTCTTCTCCATCAATGAGAATCTGTCCTTGGGTAGGCTGCTGAAGCAAATTCATCACCCGCACCAGGGTACTTTTGCCAGCGCCGCTTGGCCCCACGATACCAAAGATCTCCCCGGTGTTAATTTGCAGGCTTACATCCTTCACAGCATGAAACCGGCTTTCCCCTTTGCCGAAGGAGACTGAAATATCCTTTAATTCAATCATATGTCCCTCTCCTTTACACCTTCTTACCTTTCTTTATGAATTCTTTATGAATGCCATTTATGCGTCTTCACCATATTTATCTACCCACCATTGGGGTTTGTCAAAATCACGGAAGATGCTGTCATCCGCCATAATCGCATCATGGAAGGCTTCGCTTTCCACAATATCTTTGAGCACCTGACCCAGACCGTCTTCATCCTCTGTCCGTACTGCAATCACATTTTTAATGTCTTCATCCAATTTTTCTACGCCCAAGGCATCTGCAAAATCCAATTCCGCCGCAATGGCATAGTTCCCTGGCACAACGCCAATGGCAACACTATCTAAGCTTCGAGAAATTTGAGCAGCGTCCATGGTAACAAACTCTAGGTTTTTCGGATTTTCAGCAATATCCGCCACACTGGCTTTCGTTTCATCAATTTCACCATTTAAGGTAATCACACCCAAATCCCGCAAAAACCGCAGCGAACGGGCCAAATTTACTGCATCAATGGGGATAGCCACTGTATCGCCATCCTGAAGCTCATCCAAAGAAGTGATCGAATGGGAAAACACACCAGCACCTGCTGTGGGCACATTAATGACCGAAACAATATCCAAATGGTTGTCTGCGGCAAATTGATCCAAATATGCCTGATGCTGCATTAAATTGGCATCAATGTCCCCGCTGGCCAAAGCCTGATCTGGCTGTACATAATCGGTGAATTCTACAATCTCCACCGTGTAGCCCTGCTCTTCCAGGCTGGGCGTAATGGCCTGAGTAATCATATCGCCATAAGGGCCGGCGCATACGCCAAATTTTAAATCTTTATCCTCTTGCTGTGTGCTGGCCGTTTCTTCTGTACCGCTTGCAGCCGTAGTATCAGATGAGGTTTCACTGCTGCCAGAGGCACAACCCGTAAAGATTGCCGCAGCTGCCAAGAAAATACTTACACCCTTTAACCATTGTTTTTTCATTGTTTTCTCTCCTTTTTTTGTTTACTGTTTTCTTACCCTTCCTCTTGGCAGGACAGTGTCCCTCGCTTGTCCGGCATAAAAAAAACAGATACATTTCATGTACCTGTTTGCTTCACAGAGCCCGGCAATCATTGCGCTTTGCTCTTTTTCTCCCACAGGCCATGACCATTTCCCGTACACCAAAAAACAAAACCATAGGAACGCTGCATCCTACCGCTTTTACGGTGACAAAGATAAGTATGAACCTGTGATCGCCTGACCAAAGAATGTGCGAAAGCGGTTACCTTATCCCTGCCACCTTGCACATGGTCATGGCCTGAGAATAAAGACCAAAACACATTTTGCCCTACGCTCCTTTCTATTTCAGTGGTTTGGTGGTATGATAACGCGAATTTATGCAAATGTCAAGGGTTTTTCATCATTTTTCCCGACTTTTTTAAAAATCCCCGCCAGCAAAACCAGCGGGGATGTCTTTGTACTATGGACTTATGATAATGCTTCGCGGATTTTTGCCCCCATTTCTTGGGTAGAAAGAGCGGTTTCTCCGGCAGCCGCAATGTCCGCTGTACGAAAACCTGCATTCAGGGTTTGGGTAACAGCTTCTTCAATAGCACAGGCTTCCTGCTCCAAATGAAGAGAGTACCGCAGCAGCATCGCCATGGACAAAATGGTGGCAATGGGGTTTGCTATGCCCTTGCCGGCAATATCCGGTGCAGAACCATGGATCGGTTCATACATACCAAAACTGCCTTCACCCAGGCTGGCAGACGGCAGCATCCCAATAGATCCCGTGATCTGGCTGGCTTCGTCAGAAAGGATGTCGCCAAACATATTGCTGGTAACAATCACATCAAACTGTTTTGGATCCCGCACCAACTGCATGGCAGCGTTATCCACATACAGATGATCCACCGTCACTTCCGGATAGTCTGCCGCCATTTGTGTGATGGTCTTTCTCCATAAGCGGCTGGATTCCAGCACATTGGCTTTATCCACACTGGTTAAATGTTTTTTGCGCACCATTGCCGCTTCAAAGGCTTTTTTTGCAATGCGGCGCACTTCCATTTCGCTGTAGGCTTCTGTATCATAGGCCTCTTGGCCATATTTACCTTCCCGGTAGCCGCGTTCGCCAAAATAGATCCCCCCGGTCAGTTCCCGAACAATGAGGATATCCAAGCTGTCGCCAATGATTTCTTGTTTGATGGGAGAAGCCTGACTCAGCGCCTGGTGAATAATGGCGGGGCGGAGGTTGGCATACAATCCCAACTGTTCCCGAAGGCCAAGCAGTGCACGCTCCGGCCGCTCGTTGCCGGGTACGTTATCCCACTTTGGACCGCCCACAGCGCCTAGGATAACAGCGTCAGCCGCCTTGGCCGCAGCCACCGTGTCCTCCGGCAGACAATGGCCCGTAGCATCAATGGCGGCGCCGCCAGCCAAACATTCCGTAAAAGAAAATGTATGGCCAAACTTTTCTCCAATCTTTTTGAGCACCGCAATGCCCTCTTCCACAATCTCCGGACCAATGCCATCGCCGCGGATAACCGCAAACTGATAGTTGCCCATGTGCGCCGCCTCCTTACTTCTTCTGCAATTTCTTTTTCGTATATTCCACCAGTCCGCCCTGCTGCATCAATTCCTGCATAAACGGCGGGAAGGGCTGTGCCTGATAAGTTTTGCCTGTGTTTTCATCCGTAATAACGCCGGTGGAAAAATCCACCGAAACGCTGTCCCCTTCTTGAATTTCTTTGGCCGCTTCCGGACATTCCAAAATTGGCATACCGATATTGATGGCATTACGGTAAAAAATACGAGCAAAATTTTCAGCAATAATACAGCTGATACCCGCGCACTTAATGCACAGCGGCGCATGTTCCCGGGAAGAACCACACCCAAAGTTTTTTCCTGCCACAATGATATCATTTTTGTGAATCTTATGGACAAATTCCGGATCGATATCAATCATACAATATTTCGCCAGTTCTTCACCGCTGGATACATTCAGATACCGGGCGGGAATGATGACATCGGTATCAATGTTGTCGCCAAAACGAAATACGTTGCCTTTTGCTTTCATTTCCATCATTCAGTTCTCCCCTCCTGCCATTTTTTCCGGATCTACAATATAACCGGCCAATGCGGAAGCCGCAGCCACCGCAGGGCTAGCCAGATATACTTCACTGGTGGTGGCCCCCATACGGCCCACAAAGTTGCGGTTCGTTGTGGAGATCGCTCTTTCTCCTGCTGCCAAAATGCCCATATGTCCGCCAAGGCAAGGGCCGCAAGTAGGCGTAGAGAAGATGGCGCCGGCCTTTACAATATCTTCCACATATCCCAGGCGCACACAATCCAAATAAATCTGCTGGGTGCCGGGAATGACAATGGTTCTCACCCGTGGATTCACCTTTTTCCCCCGCAGGATGCTGGCAGCAATTTTCATATCTTCTAACCGGCCGTTCGTGCAGCTGCCAATGACAGCCTGATCGATCACCACATGATCCTGCTCTGCCGCATCAATGGTTTTCGTGTTTTCCGGCAAATGCGGATAGGCCACCGTGGGGCGCAGGGTGCTCAGATCAATGGTATAAGTCTCATCATATTGCGCATCGGGATCAGCTTCAAACACGCGCACCGGTTTTTTGGTATGAACTTTGACATAGGCCAATGTGATATCGTCCACGGGGAAGATACCGTTTTTGGCTCCGGCTTCAATGGCCATGTTGGCAATGGTAAGACGGTTATCCATGGAAAGGTATTGAATCCCATCGCCGGTAAATTCCATCGAACGATACCGAGCTCCATCCACACCGATCATCCCAATGATATGCAGGATGATATCTTTTCCGCTGACCCATTTGGCGGGCTTACCGGTAAGAATGAACCGAATGGCACTGGGCACTTTAAACCACGTTTCGCCCGTGGCCATACCGATGGCCATGTCCGTGGAGCCAATCCCAGTGGAAAATGCGCCTAACGCACCATAGGTACAAGTATGGCTGTCTGCGCCAATGATCACTTCGCCAGGCGCCACAATGCCCTGTTCCGGCAGCAACGCATGTTCAATGCCCATGGTTCCCACATCATAAAAATGAGTGATACCTTTTTCCCAGGCAAAGGTACGAGAGGCTTTACATTGCTCTGCCGCCTTAATGTCTTTATTCGGCGTAAAGTGATCCAGCACAATCACGACTTTGTCTTTATCAAACACTTCTTTGGCCCCAGTTTTCGCAAACTCCCGGATGGCCACAGCCGTGGTAATGTCGTTACCCAATACCACATCCAGCTTTGCTTGAATCAGCTGGCCCGCCTCCACATGATCCAGGCCCGCATGGGCCGCCAGGATCTTTTGTGTCATCGTCATTCCCATAATCTAGTTTCCTCCTCTATTTCATGCTTATTTGGCAATTTTATTTACTGCACTGACCACTGCCCGCAAAGAAGATTTGATGATGTTGCTGCTGGTGCCGGCGCCAAAGGCAATATGGCCTTGATTGTCTGAGATCTGTACGTAAGAAATCGCCCGGGCTTTTTTGCCATATTCCAAAGAATGTTCCCGATAGTCCACAATTTCAAACTTCATATCTAATGCCACTTCCAACGCATGGGCAAACGCATCGATAACGCCGTTCCCCTTTCCGTAGATGGTCATTGCCTGTCCATGGTCCAAAATCTGGGCTTCCACAGCTACCCCGCCATTTTCGTTGGACACTTCCCGATAGCTTTCAATGGAAATCGGTGTGCGCAGATCCACGTAATTTTCATAAAAGATTTCCCGGATCACATTGGGCGCCACATCTTTATGTTTGTGGTCAGAATAGCCCGTAACCACATAGCTGAAATCCTGCTGGAAGGCTTTAGGCAGATATAAGCCATAGTTCTGCTCCAATACAAAGGCCACGCCGCCTTTGCCGCTTTGGCTGTTGATACGAACAATGGGGGCATACGTACGGCCCACATCTTTGGGATCGATGGGCAAATAAGGCACTTCCCAATGGTCTGGATGCTCTTTCATGCGCTCCATGCCTTTGCGGATGGCATCTTGGTGGGAGCCGGAAAAGGCCGTATACACCAAAGCGCCAGCATAGGGATGACGGGGATGTACTTCCATCCGTGTGCTCTTTTCGTACATTGCCACAGCCTCATCAATATGGCTGAAATCCAATTTCGGATCCATGCCCTGAGAGAAAATATTCAGCGCCACTGTCATAATATCGGTGTTGCCAGTACGCTCGCCGTTTCCAAACAATGTCCCTTCCACTCTCTGGGCGCCAGCCATCAATGCCAACTCTGTGGCTGCCACGGCGGTGCCGCGGTCGTTATGGGCATGCAAAGACAAAATCACACTATCCCGCCGTTTCAGCCGTTCTCCGCAATATTCAATCTGGTCTGCATATACATTGGGTGTTGCCATCTCCACGGTGGAAGGCAGATTGATGATCATCTTCTTTTCCGGCGTTGGCTGGATCACATCAATAACCGCATTGCAGATTTCAATGGCATAATCCATCTCCGTCCCTGTATAACTTTCTGGAGAATATTCAAAGAAGAATTCTGTTTCTGGGATCTTCTCCGCTTCTTCCAACAGCAATTCTGCCCCAGCCACAGCCAATGCCGTTGTCTGCTCCATGGAGTTGCCAAACACCACGTCCCGCTGCAGCGTAGACGTAGAGTTATACAAATGCACAATGGCTTTTTTCGCTCCTTTTAATGCCTGGAATGTTTTTTTGATGATATGGGGGCGGCTTTGTGTCAGCACCTGCACCACCACATCATCGGGGATCAAGTCGTTTTCAATCAACGTCCGGGCAAATTCATACTCCGTATCGCTGGCTGCAGGGAAGCCGATTTCGATTTGTTTAAAGCCGATTTTCACCAAGAAATTGAAAAATTCCAATTTTTCTTCCAAGCTCATGGGGATCTCCAAAGCTTGATTGCCATCCCGCAGATCAACGCTGCACCAAATGGGCGCTTCGGTAATGACTTTGTTAGGCCATTTCCGGTTTGGCATATTCATGGTGGGATAGGGTCTGTATTTTTGATAATTCATCATTTTTGATCTCTCCTTTTTTGCATACTATCTACCAATCCTGCGGGAATAAAAAAAACCTTCGTCTTTCAACGGAAGGGTTTTTAGCCCAACCTTGAGAGACGAAGGGTGAAAGTTCCTCCGCGGTACCACTCTGCTTCGTTTTCCAAAGAAAACGCACTCGTTCCGGGTCACAGGCCATACGGCCGATGCCCTGCCAGAAGATAACGGCTGGCTGCCGGTCCCACCTATTGCCCAAGGGCCGTTCAGCGGACCACTCCAAGGCGAGTTCCCAGATTTCTCCCTGCCGCCTCACACCATCCGGCGGCTCTCTGAAAGCATCAAAATCAGGTACTATTCCTCTTCATTGTGTTCATCCTATACTTCCATTAGAAGAAGTTATGCTCAATTTACCATACTTTTTTTAATTTGTCAACATTCTTTTTTCATTTTTTGCATTTCGCCGAAAAAGTTTCTGTTCCAGGCCGTATTTTACTTTACCAAGGTGCTTTCGCTATGCTACAATAAAACCAATCTATCTGATTCGGTGGGCTAGAGAGGAAAAGCAGCCTCTGCCCCTCCGGTTTTCTTATCCCGTTTTCACCCAGAATAGAAAGGAGCAATAAAACCATGGCTTATACGACCATTGATTATGAGGCTTTAAAAGCCTTTAGCCTTCATGTATTTGAAAAATTTGGCTACACGCCGGAAGAAAGCGCCATTATCACCAGTGTGCTATTAACCAGTGACCTTTACGGCATTGAAAGCCACGGCATTCAGCGTATGGCTTTATATTATCGCTGTATTCAAAACGGCCGCATTGACCTGCATGCCAAATGGGAAACGGTCCATGAAACTCCATTGAGCGCCGTTATCGATGCCCATGCCTGCATAGGGCAGCTTGTAAGCCATTATGCCATGAACCGGGCCATTGAAAAAGCAAAAGCCCATGGCGCCGGTTTTGTCACCGTCCGCAACTCGAACCATTTTGGTATTGCCGGCTATTATGCAAAAATGGCCGTAGAAAAAGGGCTCATCGGTATGGCTACCACCAACTCCGTACCCATTATGGTGCCCACTTATGCCAGCACGGCTATGCTCGGCTCAAACCCTCTGGCCTTTGCTGCTCCGGCTGAACCTTATGACTTTTTCTTTGATGCTTCCACCACAGTGGTTACCCGAGGCAAAGTCGAAGTGTACACCAAGAAAAATGAGCCTTTGCCAGAAGGCTGGACCGTGGATGAAAAAGGTCTGCCCGGCCATGATGCTGGATATATCCTAAATAATATCAACCAGCGTTTGGGCGGCGGCATTTTGCCTTTGGGCGGCGCTACCGAACAGCTGGGCGGCCATAAAGGCTATGGATATGGTATGGTATCCGAGCTCTTTTCTTCTATCTTATCTCTCGGCTTAACATCCAACCATATTGATGGGATTTCCCCCGGCGGCATCTGTCATGGCTTTATCGCCATCGACCCTCATCTTTTTGGCGACCCCGATGCCATCAAAGCCCATTTCTCCGCATTTTTGCAGGAGCTGCGCCAAAGTCCCAAAGCCGAAGGGCAAAGCCGGATCTACACCCATGGGGAAAAAGAAGTGGAAGCCACAGCCAGAATCCGAAAAGAGGGCGTGCCCGTCAATGAGAAAACCATTGAAGAAATGCGGCAGATTTGTCAAGATCTGAACATTGATATGACGTCATTTCTTGGCGAGATTACATTTTAATGTCTCCTGACAATAAAATGAATCTACCCTGATCATCCATGATTTCTCTGGCATAGTATTGCCAAAAATAGCTTTTTCTGATATGATGGGATTGGTGGTATCATAGCATATTATACATAAAGTAAGGAGGAATGATTATGTTTTGCAAGCGTTGTGGTGC
>CAJFIN010000050.1 GCA_904381335.1 Candidatus Neoanaerotignum galli
ATTTCAGCGATGATACCGGCGGAGTAGACCTTGCCAATGCCGGGAATGGATGTCAGCGTGTTCGGGATGATTTCAAACTGGCGTTCAATGGCCTTGTCCAAAACCTTGACCTGTTCTTTCAGTGCCCGCATAGAGGCAATAGAGACGGCCATTGCCTGGTTTACAGTGTCGTTCACTGTCTTTGGCAGACGGTAAGACCCTCTGGCCGCGGCTCGTATCATTCTGGCGGTAGCATCTGGGGCGGCAAATCTGCCTCGGCCTGTTTCGGCGATGAAGGCAACTGGGAGCGTGCTTCTTTCCTTTTCGGCCTAAAAGCCAATATCCGTTCTGCCAATCCTGGAAGTCGCTCCAGTGCCACCAAAACCACCAATAGTACTGCCGCCAAAATCGTCAATACTGGCCAAAGTGCTTTCTGACTATGCGCTGCCGTATTCATCGCTCGAAACACGTCTTCTGGCTTTTCCACCATCTGTCCGCCGGTAAGAGAAACAATACGCTGCAGTGTCTCTCGACCCTGATCCCACCGGGTCAAATCATATTCTCTGGAATAGGAAAAGGCCACGCCGCTGCGTAAAAGCGTTGTTTCCCCCTGGGCATTGGTGAGGGTAAGCTGCAACAAATAGCTTCCCTCCTGGGCCGGAAACCGGCCTTCATAACAGCCGGGAGAGATCGGCTTCAGCTGCATGGGAATTTCTTGGCCGCTGGCATCAATGGCAACACCTTCCACTTTTTCATCCATCACGCCATCAGAGAAGGTCATTTGAACCACCCCTTCCCCCTGCTCTAGGCTTCCAGATGCTTCCATAGCGCCATAACGATGTCCCGTCATAGCCAAAGAGACCATGTTCTCCAACACTTGCTGTCCCTCTTGGCTGGATAAAAAGCCAGATGACCATTGCCCATTCACATCACTAGTCCAAGCCACAGCAGTACCCAGGCCATATTGCCAGGAAGCCAGCACCGGTTCTTCTATATCACTGGTCAGTGCCAAATCCGCCCGCGGCTTAACTGTACTGCTCACATAGCCATCCAGCGGCGGCAATGCACTCACTCCCGTTAATAGCGGCGACCCATCGACCGCCTTTGGATAAAACGTGCGGTTTTGCAGATATTCTTTTCCTGCTAACATGGTTTCTTGGGCAAAAATCTCCGGTAAATCCGTAAATGCATCTGTATAATAGTACCGGCCGCCGCTACTTTGAGCTAAACGACTTAGCAGCCGGGTATCAGATTGCTCTCCCACTGCCACAGTAGAGAGGGTAATCGACTGCTGCTTCATGGCATTGATCAAGGCATCATACCCGGCCTGCTCTGCCTGCCCATCGGTTAACAAAATGATATGTTTTCGCTTCGCCTCCACATCATTGATGGCCCGGCAGGCTTCTTGGAGCGCAGGTAAAATACTGGTGCCTCCGGCAGGCTGAATGGACTGAATCTGGGAAGTAATGTCTGAAACATCTTCTCCCACCTTGGTGGGCTCTACCACCCAGGTGGGCGTATCGTCAAAGGCCAGTACGCCCACCGTATCACCCACCTGCAGCACCTCAACCGCTCTGGCCGCCGCTTCTTTTGCCATGCCCATGGGGCTGACGCCTGAACCGTTACTAGCCATACTGCCAGAATGATCGATCACCATGATGATGGCTAAATCTGGTTCTTCCCCTTGGGTTTTCAGATCCATAGAAACGGGAAGCATATCTTCTAATACGGTGCCGGTATAGCCGCCTAGGGCATAGCTATGGGCCCCGCCTGTAACCACAAGTCCTCCGCCCATCACCCTAACATACTGTTCTAAGGCAGTCAAAAACCCAGCCGGCAAACTGTTTTTTGGCACATCTGTAAGGATAACGGCATCATAGGAATACAGCCCTTCTGCTTGAAGCGGTGCATTTTGGGCTGTCATACGGTCTACCTGCACACCGCTGGAAGAAAGGAGGGAGGATAGTTCCCGTCCCCGATCCTCCTCTTCTATCAAAAGAACCGAAGGACGGTCCTCCACAGAAGAAAAAGCATAGGCGATATTATTTTGATACCAATGATCCGCCGCCGGTTCAATCTCTGCACGATATAACAATCCACTGCCGGAAACATTCTCCTCGGTATAATAAAACCGGCCATAGCCCGCTGGAAAGGTGACTTCCTGCCGGCTTAATAGCGTATTGCCTCGATACAGGCGCAGCGTCCCTTTCGTCTGTCGTACTGCATAGGTGGTGGCACAAAGGGAAAAGCTCGTTCCTTCTTCCACCTGGCTTGGTGCTGATAGTTCTACTAACTGCACTTCGTCATCTAAAGCTGGTGATAAGGCATAGGCGTCCACCATCACATCCATAGATGCTAACACGCGGGCCGCTTCCATGGCATCCCCTTCCGTTTCCAGCCCATCACTGACCAGCACCAGCTTTTTCTGACCATCGCTGGGAAGGAGGGCCATACCTGACAAAAAAGCCCGCTCCAGATTCGTTTGTCCAGGAGAAACGGCCGTTTGTTTTTTCCCATCTTCCACCCCATCAGGATCAACCGCTCGAACACTTCCGTCAAAAGTGGCAAAACCCACTTCTTCTTTCCTCGTTTGGGAGAAAATGCCTGCCAAAAAGGAGGCTTCATTTTCCCCGTCTAAAGCGGCACTTTCTGATACATCTGCTAACACAAGAATATTCCGCTCGCCAAAGGGCAGACGCAATGTGGCGCCAGCACAAGAAAAAATAAGACAAAGGCATAGGATGGTTCGTACCCCATCCAGCAAACGATCTCGGGCGGAAGGGTGCTGTCTGCATCTCCACCAAAGGTAGATACCAAGAGGGAGCAGCAAAACGAGTCCCCAGATCCACTCAAAGCTGACGCCCACGATACATCACCCACCCTTCTGCTAAAATCAGTAGCACCGCCGCTGCCAGCAGCCCTGGCCGCAATGCCATACCACCGCCGCTGCCAGCAGCCCTTTGCTGTGTCATGTCTTCTCCTTCTTGCAGGGCACTTTCTCCTGCCGTTTGCGGATTAATCCCAAAAACAGACTGGGTGAAGCCATCCATCGTGGTTTCTTCCAGCGTATAAAGCCCCGCCTGCCGCTCCGCCAGCAGGATTGGCTCTTCCACCGACAGAGTCTGCCGAGTACCATCTGGCGCCACCACTGTCGCTTGCTGCGTGCCCGGAGATAGGGTCAATCTCACGCTTCCGCCGCCATAGGCTGCTCCCAACTGTGCTGCCCCTTGGGGGAACGTCTCCTCTAATAATCCTGTCACTAACAGCACAAATGCCGTTTCTAAAGGCAAAGAAGAATCTTCTATGGCAAAGGAAGATACCAAGAGCTTTCGCCCCTCCATCTCTCCTGTAAATAGCAGTGCATCTTCACCATAGGCCAAAATCACCTTTGCCCAGACAGGTGCAGCAATCTGCTGATATTCTTTTACATATACTTCGGTTTGATCCACATAATCGCCCAGAGGTGCACCGGAGATCTGGCCTGTGACAGGGCCAGCTTGGCCGGAAACAGAAAAAAAGTCATTTCCTTGCGGTGGATCAATCCACCACAAAGCCCCTGTTTCAGGTAAATCTTTTGGCGATACGCCGCAAAAGATATAAAGATCAAATCCTTCTGGCAACGTTTCCGCCCCATTTTGGCGATACACCTCCACCATTTCTGAAGCGGAAAGAGCCTTTTCCAGGAAAAATCCATCCTCGCCCACCAATAAAACCCGCCATGGTTCCGACCGGGTCATGCCCAAATAGGCCGCATTATCTTCCGGCAACGCATCCTCCACCAATATTCTGGCCGAATAGCCCTGAGATTGACCATCGGTGTGAAAAACAATGCTCCCCCCAGGCTGATCAGGCGAAAGGGTAATGGTACGGCTATCCACAAACAGCCCATCCGCATATAGCGCCACTTCCACCGTCTGCGCTGTTTCCAAACGATAAGCCGTCACTTGCGCCAGTAATTCTTCCTCCCGGTTTGAAAGAGACGTCAAGGCAAAGTTTTCTCCCACCGCGTGATAAAAAGTGGCAAAAGCATCCAGCGGCTCAGAAAATGCATCATCGGTATAGATCTGCCGTCTAGCATCATCATAGGCCGTAAGGAAAGAGCGCAGCATTGTTTCATCTCCGGCGCCTATGGTGCCTTCTATAGATGAGATCACTGCCCGTGCTTGAGATGGTGTGCCATTTTGTAATAACAGCGTCACTTCTTGTCCCCAAGCAGCAACAGTCACCATTCCCGTATCCGGCAGATCAGCCAGTGCATCTTTTTTTGCCTTCTCCAGCAATGGATGTCCCTCTTGATCCAGCGCCTGCATACTCAAGGAGGTATCAATCACCACCACCGTGTTTCCTCCTTTCCCCAATCCAAACAATACTGGGGAACAAAGGCCTAGGGCGATGAGCGATGCCGCCAAGAGCTGAAGGATCATCTGTTGCCGCCTTTGCAGCTTTTGCCGCCAAAGATATCCTTGCTGTTGGCGCACCATGCGCTCCCACAGCGCTAAAGATGGCACTTGCCGGGGGCGAAACCGTTGTTTGAGTAAATATAGCACCACAATGGCTCCCATGGCGCAAAACGCCAAGAACCCCCAGGGATTTTCTATGCCCATCTCCCTTCCTCCTTTCCGCCTTTTGTTTCAAGAATAATGGTTAACCAGGAAAATCACTTTGATTCCAGAGAAGAAAAATAACTAGACACCGTTTCCCGATATCCATAGGGGACATCCTGCTGCTCTAATTGCTGAAGGCTCCCCGCTTCATAGGAACCAACGACCTCTGAAAGCGTCATCTGCTCTCCCGACCGGCCGTAAACTTGGGCTTGGGACCAACTAGAAGCGCCTTCTCCTGTATCTTCGCCAGAAAGTTCAGTCTCATAACCCTCCAGTCCTGCGCCTTCCGGCTGTTCTTGTCCCAACGGGTCTGTATGTCCTTGTCCCCGGCCAGCGCCGCCGGGAACCGTCCCTTGCCCTTGGCCCTGGCCTTGCCCTTGACCCTGGCCTTGGCCTTGGCCCTGGCCTTGTCCTTGGCCTTGACCCTGGCCTTGTCCTTGACCCTGGCCTTGTCCTTGGCTTTGACCCTGGCCTTGTCCTTGGCCTTGACCCTGGCCTTGGGTCTGCACTGCTTGTGCCGCCTGACGCAGGGTGCTGTTGATCTGACTAGCAGCTGCCGATGCTTTTTGGGTGTTGCTCAAAGCAGTTTGGGATGCCCTGGCCAACGCACTAGCTGCCTGTCCCGTTGCGCCAGAAAAAAGAGATTGCGCTGCATCCTGAAGCTGCTGTGCTAACTGCTGCATTTCTGTTTTTTTCGCTGCCTCCTCCAATGCCTTGGCCAGCTCCTGCAAAGAGGCGTCATCCATGGCCTCCAATCCAGCTGCAAAGGATTCCTGCGTCAACGATAGACCATTTGCTCCATCCATTTGCTGGGCAAAGGAAGCTAAGGCGTCCTGCTGGGCCAAGGCATCTTTCAATGCCTGTCCTCCTGGGTCTTGGGTAAGCTCTTTCATCTCCCGCTGTGCTTCTTCTAAGGTTCGAACAGCTTCTTCTGTCGTCTGGGCATTGCGCAGCGTTTTTTCCAGGGCCTGCATTGCTTCATTGACTCGGTTGATTGCTTCAGGAGACAATTTGTTCTCCTCCTGTACCTGCTGCACCACCTGTTCCGCCTCATCCCAAGCGTCCCCTACCCTCTGCCAGGGGGAATCAGGACTAGGCGCAAAGCCCAGCAGGAAAAAAGCCCCTGCCGCCAACAGGAATACCAAAATCCGGTTGCGCAAAGAAGAGGTGGGATATTTCTTTGGGTCAATTTGACGACCGGATTGAAATGCGTCTTCAACCATTAGGCGCTCCATGGTAGTCATGGGCTGATCCTGATGCTCTAAAATGCCATAGGCGGTTACCATACGGGCTGATAAGCCCAATGTATCTGCTGCCTGAGCTGTTTCAAGGTCCGTGGCCCGATGATGCACCGCTAGCCAAATTCCTGCTCCTGCCCCCAGCAGCCACGGTAAAAATACCAGCATCGTTTGCCAGCCAATGACCAAAATAACTGCCCGGATAACCACGGCAGCCAGAGCCCCCACGGTCAGTCCAAACAGCATGGCTTTCATTGTCCGATACCGGTTAATTCTATGTTTTAACGGCATCAACAGCGCTTGCAGCTGCTTCATGGCCATCCCTCCTTTACCGCCGCCGGAGAGGATTGATCCGCCGGGCAGCAAGAGACAATAAACCAACGCTTGCCGCCAGCTCTGAAATCACATTCACAACCCAAATCGGCACATTGCCCATCACGCCATTAGAAAGGCCAGAAGCAAAGACTTGATTGAGCGTCATATTTTGAAATAATCGAACTAAAATCTCTGCAAAACCCGCCCCTGGATTCAGGGCAAACAGCACATAAAACACAGCGTGACTTGGCTGCGCCTGCATTGTAGCCGTGGCCTGATTCATCACCTGGATATAATAAACTAAATACCCGCCTGCTGTACCGAATAGTAATAGTGCGCAAAACAAATACGTCAGCAGCATCGCAATCATCGTCCGTTGATACAGACAGGAGAAAAATACAGAAATGGCGCCCACAAAGATAGCCGATACAATGGCAAACCCCGTGGCTCCCAGCAGATAGCCGATGGGAATTCCGCCAAAATAATATAAGGCTGCATACACAGGCAAGGCAGATAAGAGCATCAAAAACACCAGTCCCACCCCGGCGGCTAGTTTTCCAAACACAATGGAAAACGGCCGCATTTTAGTGGTAAGCAAAATATCTAGCGTTTGTTTCTCCCGCTCGCCGCTGATGCTGCCTGCCGTAAGCGAAGGCACGGCTAAATACACAAAAACCATCTGCACCCCTGCCAAAATACCATATAGATATCTCACACTGGCAGGAGAAAACCCGCCATATACTGCCTGGGACAGCTGCATATCCAAAAAGATCCAGGTGACTAATAACAGCATCGCCACATACAAAAAGATAGAAAAAAACAATTTCCATGTTCGCAGGGAAGTCTGCACCTCTCGTTTTATGATCGGGTTAATCATGCTTCTTCCTCCCCTCCTGTTACTGCCATAAAGATTTCTTCCAAATTGCCTTCCATTTCTCGAAATTCTGTCACTGGTACATTTTGTTCAATCATAGCCCGCAGCAGCTGCGCCTGGGCTGCTGCTTCCCCATCTAGGCCAAAGCGCAGTTCTTTTTCCCCTTCCACCAAATCTGTCACAAGGGAAAACTCTGACGCCACTTTTGCCGCCTGTTCCGTTTGATCCAGCACCTTGAGCCGGAAAATCCGTTTTTTTGTCATACGGTGTAAAATTTCTGCCACTGTGCCTTGGGTGACCATTTTTCCATGGTCAATGATCCCTATCCTGCCGCACATTTCTGCCAGCTCCGGTAAAATATGAGAAGAAATCAAAATGGTTTTCCCCATATCGCCCAGCGCTTTTAAAATTTCCTTCATCTCAACCCGTGCCCGAGGGTCCAGGCCGCTGGCCGGTTCATCTAAGATCAATAGTTTCGGATCATGAATCAAACTACGAGCCAGGCATAGCCTTTGTTTCATCCCTCTAGAAAGGGAATCTACATAAGCATCCTCTTTTTGGGTCAAATCCACTAGTTCCAGCAAATCACCAATTAATGCCGGTCGATCCCGGTAAGGAATGGCATAAGTGCCGGCAAAAAAGTCCATATATTCTTTCACTTTTAAATTGTCATACACCCCGAAAAAGTCTGGCATATAACCCACCGTTTCTTTTAAAAACCGGCTATCTGTCGTCATTTCCCGGCCATCATAAAGAATCTCGCCGCCATCCTGGCGCAATAGCCCAGCCATAATCCGCATTGTGGTGGTTTTGCCGGCGCCATTTGGCCCCACAAACCCAAACACGCATCCATCAGGAATTTGAAAAGAAAGATCATCCACGGCGGTGAACTTCCCATATCGTTTTACTAAATGACATACTTCGATCATGCCGCACCGCCTCCTTTTTGAAACATAATCTGCGGCAAAGCGCCGTTCATCCAAGCATCCCCGGTGATATCCGCACGAACCATGGTACGCACCAAAATCTGTCCTTGTGCATCCATATAGGTTGCCGCATCCACCTCTGTGCCCACAGTATACGCCTGCCAAGCCTGCTCTGCCGGACAGTACAGCTCTATCGGCGCAATCCCATTATTGGAATATCCCCAAAGGTCCCAGGTGATGGCAAAGGTATCCGGCTGCAGTTGGCCCAAATCAAACCTGGCTGTCACCGTTCCCTCATGATCGGCATAAAACTCCTGATAAGAATAATCCATATCGATCGACTGTCCACTTTCATCTGTGATATCCGTGCAATGCCAAATGCCATAAGGCACCGAATAACCGTCTTGTGCATCCATTTGCACCATCACAGGCTGACCTAAAAGCATGGTTTCATAACAATCTGCCGGATGGCCATTGACAGTGGGCGTCTGCGTCCAGATGGGATAGGAAACAAAGGCATACAGCTGGCCACTAATTCCGCCTATATTTTGGGCTTTTCCCTCCTGATCATCAATGAGCTGATAACGAAGATAGTTTTCGTAATCTTTCTCTTTCGTTGAGCGGAACATAGCCCCATTACCATAGGGGAATAACCGCCGTAAATTTGAATATCTGTCCCCAGTATTCATCTCTTCCGATGAAATCGTTAAGGTTCCTGTCTCCCCAGCCCCTAAATAATCCAGATAAGCATAATCAATGCCCAGACGAAATACCAGGTCCTCTAAGTCAAACCGCGTGTTGTTTTTCACTGTCACCATGGCGCCGTCCGAACGAAGTTCAGCCGATACTGCCACATCTCCTCCCAAATCCACCGGTGTAGATAAGGAGAAGGAATTCACATTCCATCCCTCGTTATTCCAAAAGGTAAGCTGACTAACAGGTTCTGCACCGGCATAGACTCTGCCGCAGCAGGTATGGCGATTTAAACCCAAATCATTAAACCCATAATAGACATTCGCATTCAACGCATAAAACGAAATGGGTTCTGGAAATTCCACCAATAGCTCTCCCTGTCGGCCTCCTGCCACTGAAACGGCCGTTTCTGCCATGCCCTCTTTTTCTCCCGGCTGTAAGGCCAGATAGGAAGCTGTGGAAACCATCCCTTGTTGATAGATGCTCCCATGGCCCAATAGAAAAATCACACCGCATAATACCACCGCACCGGTTGGGATCAGCACATATGCTTTTTCCCGCTTGTCCACCTTTTTTAAAATCAGATACAGCACCGGCCCAATGACTACAGCATAAACTGCCAAAATGCCAATGATAAGCCATAAGCCGTCTAAATCCGGCAAATGAAAATAACTGCTTTTTTCTTGGAGACTGCTTTGTATTCCTTCATCTTGAAACGTGCCATCCCGTAGATCATAGGCGGACATATCATAAGACAGTACCGTATCCCGCACAAAATCTGCCATACCAGCAGCTGAAGATGCCGGCTCCTTTCCTAAATCCCAAGCAAAAAGAAACACTGTCCCTTTCCCCAGTTGTTGCGCCGTCACCAAAGGCGTTTTCCCATCTGCTGCCACTACCACATCTGTCAGATGCGCCCTGGAAAGATCCAATGTCAATGGCCCCACATGATCTAGCTCTACTGTCTGAGTAAAAAGCTCACCCGTTCTTGTCACAGATAAAAATGCAGATAAACCGGTCAATACTTTTTGCTCGGCTGCACCCGTTCCTATAAGCAAAACACCCCCATCTTCCACCCAAGAAAAAAGGGCTTGCAGCTGCTCCTGCGTCATGGATTGGGTATTGACATCGTTCAGCACGATCTGATGGAAGTTGGCCAGCGCATCCTGCCGGCTGCTAAGTTCTTCTGGCGCCACATACGCTGTACCGAAAAAAGTGGCAGAAGGAGAAAGGGTACCCACGTCATTTTCTTCGGCATATCCTTTGTAATAGTCGTTATAATATTGGTCTATTTGCTTAAAATAAGAAAGTTCTTCTGGCGCATCGCTCACAATCCCCGTCCACTGGCTGCGCCAATCGGAGGGGCGAGCAGAAATATTCCCAGAATAGACCACCTCGCCTGTCTCTGTGACCAGGCGGACAGAAAATGTATCTTCCACTAGCGGGATAGGAACAGAAAAGGAATAGTCCTGCTCCTCTCCCGCAGCCAAATCCACTGGCAGGTAATACAGCAAATACTGACTGCTATATAAGGTGTCATCATAAATTTGATTCACCCGCATTTGTAGTTCCCCTTGAAAGGCTTCCCCATGATTTTGAACATGAAAAAAGACCGGCGTTGTTTCCTGAACAATATAACGCCGAACGCCATCGATCTCATATCCTACCTCCGCCGTTACAGCAAAGCGGTCGCTCGGCACCTCTTCAAAGGTGCCATCCGCTTGCTGCACTTCTCCTTGGTAGGTGGGTTCTGCACCATAGGCCATTGCCGCAAATAAAGGCGATAAAACCCCTAGAACCATCAATACTGCCAGAAAAACTGCCAGCACAGCCGCCGCTTGCCGGCGTTTTTCTCCTTTGGATCGCTTTTTCATCTCCCAGGTCCTCCTTTGCACCGGAAATACATTGATTTGTTTTATTATAGCATAAGTTTTAGAATGGAAATGGAACAAAATTCTTAATTTTTCCATAAAAAAAACCTGCTTCAAATTTAGCCAGTGTTAGAAGCTTGGCCAGATGAAGCAGGCATTGCTGATTTGCTCAGAAAAAACAGATTCACTTTTCTCATGCTAAACCGTTTTGGGCATCCTAAGCCTCTGGATAATCAAGGTATCTCACTTAGCTTGATGCCACTATCTATTCCTAATTCCTACTTTATTCCTACCTTTTCATGATACAAAACCAGATTGGCCTTTTCTTCCTTTTTCCGTATACTTTTTCCTCTCTTGGCCAAACTACCGATGAGGTGAAAACCATGGAATTATATTTTAGCCTGCATCCTTCCTGGCAGTTTACTGGAAAACGGCTCATTCTTTTAAAAGACATCGCCGATATTTATTGTTCTGGCGTTTTGGACCCTGCACCTGGTTCATTGCCGGTATTTCGCCTGCCCACGGAGAATATGCAGCCGCACTATCGCCTAACTGCTTTTGATGTGGCTTGTCTTTTGCAGCGAACCTATCCGAAAGCCAGGATTGTCTCAATGGGAGAAAAAGAAATTCTTCTTTCCAGCTATCCCCAAAAAACGACCCAGGGCCTCGCCGTATTCGTAAAAGTAGCCCTCATATCTGTCATTTTATTTTTTGGCGCTTCCACAGCCATCATTAGCTTTCATCACGATGGAGAGATTCCCAAAGTGCTCCAAGATTACTATCAATTCTTTACGGGGGAAGAATCAGAGCGGCCCTATATACTAGAAATTCCCTATTCACTGGGACTAGCTTGTGGCATTTTATTATTTTTTCATCATTTCTCCCGGCTCGGCTCAACCAAAGACCCCACCCCTTTAGAAGTGCAAATTACCACTTATGAGCAAGAAGTGGCAACCCATAAATTAGCTACGGCACAAAAAGATAGCGAGGGATCCTCATGAAAACATTCCTGATGATGCTGCTCGGCTTTGCCTCAGGAGCCATTGTGGCCGCCGGGATCTTTGCCTTTATCACCGTGATTGGTATCATCCCCCGCATGGCCCAACGCACTGGCACAGAGGCATATTGCCGCCATTACGAAGATATGATTACGCTAGGCGGGCTCTTTGGCTGTCTGCCCATGCTGACAGACCTCCATGTGTCTGCCCCACCTTTAGTGCTAGGGTTCATTGGTGCTGCAGTGGGCATCTTTGTGGGTGTATTAGCCGTTTCTTTAGCAGAAGTATTAAATGTAGTACCTGTTTTTTTAGGCCGTGCCCATCTAAAACAAGGGCTTTCCATTTTCGTTCTAGCTTTTGCTTTAGGAAAGACCATGGGAGCTTTACTTTATTTTCTTGTTCCTTATTTTCTCTAACTCATATCAAAGGAGGCCAAAATATG
>CAJFIN010000051.1 GCA_904381335.1 Candidatus Neoanaerotignum galli
TTCGGTTATCCTATTTGGTAACCACTTGGCCCTCTTTTTAGCCTGTTTTTTGCCGGTTATCCACTTGGTAACCACTAAAAATTGGGTGAAAATGGGTCTTGTTTCGTCAGACTATATCAAACCATATCAAAGGAAAAAGCCCGGAAAACCGCGATTTTCCGGGCTTTTTGACCAAGTTTGATAAAGTTTAGCGCTTGCTGAACTGCGGTGCGCGACGAGCGGCTTTGAGGCCGTACTTCTTTCTTTCTTTCATTCTGGGGTCACGGGTCAGATAGCCAGCTTTTTTCAAAACAGGACGATAATCTGCATCAGCCTCCAAAAGGGCACGAGCGATGCCATGACGGATCGCACCAGCCTGACCAGTAAAGCCACCGCCTTTGACATTCACCAGTACGTCAAATTTTGCACTAGTTTCGGTAGCTTCCAAGGGCTGACGAACGATCAATTTTAAAGTGTCTAACCCAAAATATTCATCAATATCTTTTTTGTTGATGGTGATGGTGCCATTTCCCGGTACCAAATATACTCTGGCTACAGAAGATTTTCTTCTGCCGGTGCCGTAATATCTTGCAATTGCCATGTTGCTTCCTCCTTCCAAACCTTACTCAGCCTTTGATCTCCAACACTTCGGGTTTCTGTGCAGCGTGTTTGTGCTCAGGACCTGCATATACATGAAGTTTTTTCATCATACGGCGACCCAGGGCATTTTTCGGCAGCATCCCTTTTACAGCATGGTAAATCACATCTTCAGGTTTGGTCTCCAGCATTCTTTTCAGGGGCACCTGTTTTAAGCCGCCCACATAGCCGGTGTGATGGGTGTAAAGTTTTTGGTCAAGTTTTTTACCGGTCACTGCGATCTTTTCTGCATTAACAACGATCACATAATCCCCGGTGTCTACAAAAGACGTATAGATAGGTTTGTTCTTACCTCTGAGCACATTGGCAATTTCACTGGCCAAACGACCCAAGGTCTTACCTTCTGCATCTACAACATACCATTTTCTTTCAACATCCGCAGCTTTCGCTATGTATGTTGTTCTCATAACCGTAATACCTCCTTGGAAAAAGCAGACCGTTTTCCTTTCTTTCGCCGCCGATGCGTTGTGGGGACGCCCCGGAAAACGCAAAAAAAGAAAAACACACGTTATCTTCACAAAACTCGGGGCTAACGAGTTTCTAAGTGGCGTTTTGTAACAGAGTAATTATAATACAATGACCCAGGTGTGTCAACACCCTTTTCCCAGATTTTCATAATAGATTTGTACCAATGTGAGGCCGTTCGGTCCCGCTGTTTTTCCCGCTTTCGTCCGATCCCGGCTCTCTAGGATTTGGCGGAGGGCTTCTTTCGAAATCTTTCCTTCTCCCACCATCATCAGCGTACCAGCAATGATACGCACCATATTATACAAAAATCCGTTGCCCTTCACCCGGATCACAATTTCATGTCCCTCCCGGGGCAGCACTTCTATGTCATAAATGGTGCGAATGGTGGTTTTATGGGTGTTGCCGGAAGCACAAAAAGCCTTAAAATCGTGTTCTCCCACCAACACTTCAGCTGCCTCCTGCATCTTTAGGATATCCAATTTATTGTGGTTAAATTCTGCGTATTTCCGATTGAGCGGATTGCGATACGGGGCATTATAAATCCGATATTCATAAATTTTCCAGGTGCACTGGTAACGTGGATGAAACTCTGGGCCAATCTCTAGCGCTTCGGTAACAGAAATATCTTCCGGCAAATAAGCATATAACGCCAACGGGATCTTTTCCGCCGGCACAGTGGTATCCGCCCAAAAGGCCGCTCTCTGCCCTAAGGCATGCACCCCACGGTCGGTACGGCTGGCTGCCAAAAGGGTGATGGGCTGGCGGAAAAAGGCTTCCATCGCCTTAACCAAAGCTTCTTCCACCGTGGGCTGATCCGCCTTGCGCTGCCCTTGCCAGCCAAAATAGCCGCTGCCGTCATAACTGATGGTAAGCAAAAACCTTCGTCTCATGTTCGTTCCTCATCCTATGATACACAAAATCACTTCCAGCGCCAAAAAAACCACCATAACCACCACTGCAATATAATCTCGCCGTTCAAAGACCATCCGATTCATCTTGGTGCGGAATTCTCCGCCCCGGTAACAGCGGGCTTCCATGGCCGTGGCCAATTCTTCTGCCCGGCGAAATGCTGACAAAAAGAGCGGCACCAGCACCGGCACCAAACTTTTCGCCTTTTGCATCAGATTGCCCGATTCAAAATCAGCGCCTCTAGCCTGCTGGGCCTTCATAATTTTATCCGTCTCATCCAACAGGGTAGGAATAAATCTTAAAGCAATGGTCATCATCATGGCAATTTCATGGTAAGGCACACCCACCCGGCCAAAGGGCGCCAGAAGATACTCAATCCCATCGGTCAGACGAATGGGCGTTGTGGTCAAAGTCAGTAGAGAAGAGGTAAGAATGAGCATCATCAACCGCAGCACAATATGCGCCGCAAACAGTAAACCGCCGCTGGTAATGGCATACCAACCTTGCCCCCATAGCACCGTTCCCGTCTTGTTGGTAAAAATGTTGATAATACCCGTCAGTACAATCAACAAAAAAATGCTCTGTATGCCCCGAAGCATAAATTTTACCGGTACACGGCTTAAAGCAATGACCACCGCCAATGCCGCCAGCGCCGTTGCGTAGGCCACAGGGCCTTCAATCAGAAAAAGCATCACAATGTAAGCCACCGCTACAACTAACTTTAGCCGGGGGTCCAGCCGGTGGATCACAGAGTCTGCTGCATAATATTGTCCAATGGTAATATCCCTGATCATAGCCCCTTCTCCTGCAATGCTTCATAAATGGCTTGCGCCCCTTCATCCATCGTATATAGATCTCCAGGCAAGTCAAACCCCCGATCCCGCAGATCTGCCAAAATATAACTAACCGCTGGAGCGGCAAGGCCAATCTCTTCCAGTTGGCGGGCATGGGAAAAGACCTCTCTTGGCGTACCGCAATAAGCCACCTTGCCTTGATGAAACACCACAATTCGGTCTGCCAGCCGCGCCACATCTTCCATGCTATGGCTCACTAAAATGACCAAAATGCCCAGTTTCTGGTGCATCTGACTTATAGCGCCTAAAATCTCGTCCCGACCTCGCGGGTCCAGACCTGCCGTAGGTTCATCTAAAATCATTACTTCCGGCTGCATGGCCAAAATGCCAGCAATGGCGACCCGGCGTTTTTGACCGCCGCTAAGCTCAAAAGGAGATTTTTCATACATGTCCTCTCCCAGCCCCACTACGGCCAGCGCCTCCCGCACACGGCTATCAATTTCTTCAATGGTCAACCCCAAATTGGTGGGCCCATAAGCCACATCCCGGTATACCGTCATTTCAAAAAGTTGATGCTCTGGATACTGAAACACCAGCCCAACCCGCTGGCGAATCTCCTTCAGATGCGTGTTCGGGTCAAAAATATTTTTTCCATTTAAAAGAATCTCCCCACTGGTGGGTTTTAAAAGAGCATTTAAATGCTGGATGAAGGTGCTTTTGCCGCTGCCGGTATGTCCGATTAAGCCAATAAACTCCCCATCATGAAACTGCACCGAGATATCATCCAGCGCCTTTTTTGCCATATTCGTATCTGGATTATAGATATGGGTCAAATGTTTGACTTCAATCGACATAATGCACCTACCAATTCTTCCTTTGTCAAAATGTCTTCCGGCAGCGATAGTCCCATCTTTCTTAGTTTCCAGGCCAAAAAAGTTGCCGGCGGCACATCTAAGCCAAAGCTTTTTACCTTTTCCACCTGACGGAATACCTCCCGGGGCGTTCCATCCATCACCATTTTCCCATCATCAATGACAATCAGACGGTCCGCATCTACCGTCTCTTCCATATAATGCGTAATCAACACAATCGTGATTCCCTGCTCCCGGTTTAGTCGCTTGACTGTATCAATCACGTCTTTGCGGCCCATGGGGTCCAACATTGCCGTTGGCTCATCCAGCACAATACACTCTGGTTTCATTGCCAATACCCCAGCAATGGCCACTCGTTGTTTTTGACCGCCGCTGAGTTTGGAAGGCGTATCATACCGAAACGCCGTCATGCCCACTGTCTCCAGCGCAGCATCAACGCGGCGGCGGATTTCTTCCGGTGGAATACCTAAATTTTCCGGCCCAAAGGCCACATCTTCTTCCACAATGGTGGCCACAATCTGATTATCTGGGTTTTGAAACACCATACCAGCGCTTTGGCGGATATCCCAGACCAGTTCATCCTGCGCCGTATCCATGCCTCGCACATACAGCACACCGCCAGTGGGTTTTAAAAGGGCATTGATCTCTTTGGCAAAGGTGCTCTTTCCCGAACCATTATGCCCTAATACCGCCACAAAGGACCCTTTTTCAATGGAAAGGGACAAATCGTCCAGCGCTTGAATACGCTCCTGCCGGCTGCCCGATTCCTCTTCCCAGGTCCGCACATATTCATAGGATAGATGTTCCGCCCGGATCATTTCTTCCATTTCCGTCTGTACCTCCGTGGTCTTTTCCGCCTAAATCATTTCAGCCCTATATTATATACCATTTCCCCTGCTATTTCTACTAAAAAGTGAAAAAAGCCCAACAAAAAACATGCACATCCCTTCTGAGCCACTGTGAACCTATCCCATCTTACTTGTACAGAATATTCTGGTATTACTCTCTCACCATAGAATAACATCCTTTTTTACACAACAAAAGACCTCATGATTTCTCATGAGGTCTTTGTCTATTGTGGATGCTGAAGATGAATCAACCCAGTCAAGCCATTGCTTTTTATTTTTCAGCTGCATCCTCTTGTTTTGTGAAGGTGATTTTCCCTTCGCTATCTGCACCAATGATAACATGGTCTCCAGCAGTAAACCGGTTAGACAAAAATTCTTCTGCAAACTGGTCTTCCACTTTGTTTTGCAGTGCCCGGCGCAGCGGTCTTGCCCCATAATCAGGGTCAAAGCCTTCTTTGGCAATGGCTTCAACAGCTTCGGGACTAAATTCCACGGTGATATCCATGTTTTCCTGAATCCGGTTGATAATATCTTTGGCCAACAGTTTCACAATCTCTTTGATATTTTCTTCATTGAGACTATGGAAAACAACAATATCATCAATACGATTGAGGAATTCCGGACGAAAGAGCCGTTTTACTTCATCCATGACGTTCTTCTTCATGGTTTCGTAATCCTTTTCCTGTTCCTCTGCCGTCTCTGTCTTGAAGCCCAGTTTATTGTGAGATACAATACTCCGTGCCCCAGCGTTACTGGTCATGATGATAACGGTATTTTTGAAATCTACCTTCCGGCCTTGACCATCGGTAATATGGCCATCGTCCAGCACCTGCAGCAGTACGTTAAACACATCCGGAGAGGCCTTTTCAATTTCATCGAACAGCACCACAGAATAGGGTTTTCTTCTTACCTTTTCACTGAGCTGACCGCCTTCTTCATAGCCCACATATCCCGGAGGAGAACCGATGAGTTTGGAGACATCATGTTTTTCCATATATTCGGACATATCAATCCGGATCATAGCATTTTCATCTCCAAAGAGCACTTCGGCCAAAGCTTTGGATAGCTCTGTTTTACCTACACCAGTGGGGCCCAAAAACAGGAACGAACCAATTGGCCGTTTCGGGTCTTTCAAGCCTACACGGCTGCGGCGAATTGCCTTAGAAATGGCTGCAACAGCCTCATCCTGGCCAATCACCCGTTCATGCAGTTTTTCCTCCATGTGCAGCAGCCGCTCGCCTTCTCCTTCCTGGATGCTTTGTACAGGGATACCCGTCCAACCGGAAACCACATCTGCAATATCTTCCGGAGTCACTTCTTTTTCGGTATCGTGGTTTTGTTCTTTCCAGGCTTTTTTCGCATCTTCCAGCTGTTTTTTCAGCTCAGCCTGCTCTTTTTTCACTGTGGCTGCTTTTTCAAATTCTTCTGTTTTGATCGCCTCTTCTTTTTCTTTTTCCAAGGCCGATAATTTGTCTTCCAATTCTTTTACGCCGGTGGGAGCAGTATAGCTCTTTAAGCGCAGTTTCGATGCTGCCTCATCCACCAGGTCAATGGCTTTATCCGGCAAGAACCGGTCCGTAATATACCGTTCGCTCATCTTTACTGCTGCTACGATAGCTTCATCGCTAATTTTCACTGCGTGGTGGGCTTCATATTTATCCTTCAAACCACGCAGCATAGCGATGGCATTCTCTTCAGAAGGTTCTTCCACTCGTACTGGCTGGAACCGCCGTTCCAAAGCAGCGTCTTTTTCAATATATTTCCGGTATTCCATCAATGTGGTGGCGCCAATCAGCTGAATTTCGCCCCGGGCCAGAGAAGGTTTCAAAATATTGGAGGCATCAATGGCCCCTTCTGCCCCGCCAGCGCCAATGATGGTGTGCAGTTCATCAATAAACAGGATCACATGGCCGTCTTTTTTCACTTCGTCCATAACGCTTTTGATCCGTTCTTCAAATTCCCCACGGTATTTGCTGCCAGCCACCATGGCAGAAATATCCAACGATACCACTCGTTTATCTTTCAGAATTTCTGGAATATCGCCTTTGACAATTTTCTGTGCCAATCCTTCCACAATGGCCGTTTTCCCTACGCCAGGATCGCCCACCAGGCAAGGATTATTTTTCGTCCGCCGGCTCAGAATCTGAATCACCCGCTGAATTTCTTCATCTCGACCGATAATGGGGTCAAATTTATTTTCCCGCGCCATCTGCGTGAAATCGCGGCTATATTTATCCAAATTTTGGGTATTTGTATTGCCGCCTTGTTTGGCTTGGCCCATAGAAGAAGCGCCAGAGGAATTGCCCTCTCCTTCGCCCAGCATACCCAAAATCTCTTCATACACTCTTTGGATGTTCACATCCAACGCCAACAGCACCCGCACTGCCACGCAATCGGATTCATTCAGCAGCGCCATTAAGATATGCTCTGTGCCCACATATCCAGTGCCCATGTTATTGGCTTCCTGCACGGACCGATCTAAGATCCGTTTTACCCGCGGCGTATAATCTTGCAGTGGGCCGCCGCCGCCTTGTCCTACCATATCCAGCACTTGTCTGCGGACATCTTCTTCCTGGATGCCCTGGCTTTCAATGGCTTTGGCTGCCACAGAATCCTGCACATCCATAATGCCCAACAGTAAGTGCTCCGTGCCCACATAGTTATGCCCCATAGCAACGGCATGGTTCTGGGCCGCCCGAATCACTTCCTGGGCTTTTTGCGTAAATTTTCCTTGCATATAGATACCCCCTCTCAGGATTGCTTTTGTGCAAAGCTGATCGTGTTGTCATTGCTTTTGATTTTCTGTCATCTATTTTTATCGATCATTTTGATCGAATTGGTTTTGTGTCTTTTTTTATCTTTTACTGCTATCTTGCAGCAAGTTCCATTGAGAAATTATTTTTACTTTTCATGAAACACCGCCCGTAAATAGCTGGCCCGGGCCACATCTCGCTCCGCCGCCATCTTTTGTCCATCTTTTTGCATATGGCAAGGCTGGATGGCGATAAATAGCTCATACATTGGCTTAGAAGCCTTCCAGGCCAGAACACCTTCCTGGGCGCCCTCCCGCAGCAGGGAAAGGCAGTCCGCCGCTTCCTGCGCGCTGATTTTACGTGCATTTTGCAATACGCCCAATGCGCGGTAGATACGGTCTTCATATCCGACTTCGTCCCGCTCACGAATGGCTTTACGCACCTTCTGCTCCTGATCTTTCACCAAATGGATGGCATTTTTCAAGTTTTTCAGGATTTCTTCCTCACTCTGGCCCAAGGTGATCTGGTTAGACACCTGATAAATACCGCCCAGAGAAGCACTTCCTTCGCCATAGATGCCGCGGACAGTGATGCCGAACTTGCTCAAAGCCTGGGACAAATTATTGATCTGACCCGTTGCTTCCAGCGAAGGTACATGAACCATGAAGCTAGCTCTCAACCCCGTCCCCATATTGGTAGGACAAGCGGTGATATAACCTACATGTTCATTATACGCATATTCTACGGTTTCTTCAATCAAATTATCCAGCTTATCTGCTAAATCCCATGCCTGGTCGATGTCCTCTCCAGGAAAGATGGTCTGAATCCGGATATGATCTTCTTCGTTAATCATGATACTTACCGTTTCATCGTCCTTGACCAGAACGGCACACGGTTTTTGCTGCTGGAGCAGCACAGGACTAATCACATGACTTTCCACCATCATCCGTTTTTCCCCAGCAGGCATGGTGTCTACCTGATAAAAATGAAAACTTTGGCCCAATGGGGTACGGTCATTGATCACAGCATCTTTGACTTGCTGGATCACCGCCTCTGCCTCTTCCTTTTTCATCCGAATGGGGAAAGGATATTTTTTGAGGTTTCTTGCCAGGCGGACACGGCTGGAGATGACAATCCCCTGATCTACTTTTGGCGATTCATACCATTTTGCCATGGCTCATTCCTCCTTTTCCAAAGCACGGATCTGATCCCGCAGCCTTGCTGCTTCCTCAAACTCTTCTTTTTCGATGGCTACTGCCAATTTTCGTTTCAATGTTTCCAGTTCGCGATGGGCCATCATACGGCCGCCGCTTTTTTGAGGGATTTTCCCTTTATGTTCATCACTGCCGTGAATAGAACGCAACGCCGGCTGCAAATACGGTGCAAATGCCTCATAGCATTGACCACAGCCCAATTTGCCCGTCCGCTTAAACTCATCCAATGTCATGCCGCAGGAAGGGCAGCGTACGCTGCTGCCATTATGCCCAATGCCAATAGTTTCCGGTCCAGCGGAAATGTGAAACATATCTTGAAACATATCATCAAACAGATTGGAAAATCCGCCGTGGCCCCATCCCATCAGGCCCATATCGTTCAAGTAACCTGCCTCCTGAGCACATTCCTGACACAGATGGAGTTCTTTGGACTGTCCATTTACAACTTGTTTCATGTGGACGGTTGCCTGATTCTTTTTACATTTCTCACACAACATACGCCAGCACCTCCGTTTTTGTTAGCCACCAGCCTTGGTGATTGCTAACTCATTGTCAAAAAGAAACGAGCTTTCACGGTTTTCCTTCCTAAGCTCCTCCTGGCCCATAAGGCTATGCCTCCTGTTCCTGGCGGCTTTGACTTAGTACAGAAAACAAATCCCGAACCTCCGGGCGTTTTGCTCTTTCTATCTAAGATTATACCTCATTTTTTTCACTTGTCACTACTTTTTTTCAAATTTTCTGATCATCAGCTCTTTTGTCATCAAAGGGAGAGATTCCTTTCTGGCCCGAGGGCCTTATCTCTTTCTTTTTTCATACCCATATACGGCTTATTTCATAAAGAGTCTGTTTTTTTAAAAAAATTTTTTTACAGGAAAAAGGACGCCGTAGGAGGCGTCCTTTTATTGTGGCATTTGTAATGCGGTTTGATCATTTCAGTACTTCTCAAATGTATATCAAAAATGAAAGTACAGTTGGAATTTCATAAAATGATTAAATACGGGTTACATTTGCAGCCTGAGGGCCTTTTGCACCTTGAACCACATCAAATTCTACTTCCTGGCCTTCTTCCAGTGTTTTGTAGCCATCGGCATTGATGGCGGAGAAATGTACGAAAACGTCATCCTCGCCTTCTACAGAAATGAACCCAAACCCCTTTTCCGCATTGAACCATTTTACTGTACCCTTTTTCATTGTGAATCCTCCTTGCTTTGAAAAAAAATGAATGGAAATGTTTGTGACTTTATGAGCATACCACAAAACTTTCCAAGTGTCAACCAAATTATTTATCAAATTCCGACAATTTTTTTCGTTTATTTTTCATAACCTTGGTCAATTAGCAATATATCTCCTGCCGCTGCCGTGGTTGCCAATTGATCACATCTTTCGTTCTCCGGATGATTGGCATGACCTTTGACCCAACGAAACGCAACTTCGTTCTGCTCTAAAAGGCTCAGCAGCCGTTCCCATAAATCCGAATTTAATGCACGCTCTGTTTTTGTGCGCATCCATCCGTTTTGCTTCCATTTTTTTGCCCATCCCTTTTCCACAGCGTCCACCACATATTTTGAGTCGCTGTACAACGTCACTTGGCAGGGCATCTTTAGCTCTTCTAACGCCCGGATCACCGCCATCAATTCCATCCGGTTATTGGTGGTCTTGCGGTATCCAGCTGAAATTTCTCTTCGTTTTCCTTGACTAAGCAGCACCACACCATAACCGCCCGGGCCGGGATTACCAGAACATGCGCCATCTGTATAAATCACAACCTCTTTTTTCCCCGAACCACCTGATGGTCTTGTCTCACTTTTGGCCGCAGGCTGCATCGCAGTCATGACCTGATGTTTTTCCCCCTGTGTGATCAGAGCTTCGGCAAAAAGCATATCTTCCGGCGTTGTTAATTTTAAATTTCGATAGCTGCCCGCCACCAAAGCCACCGGTGCACCTAAAGCCTCTACCGCCATCGCATCGTCTGTCAAAACCTCCTGCTGACCCACCGCTTCATAAGCCCGGCACAACAGATCCTTTTCAAACACCTGAGGGGTTTGAATTTCCCACAAATTATCTCTTGGCACCGTGCGTTCCACCTGTTGATGGTGATCTGCAGCTTTAATGGTGGCCTTTACCGGAACGGCCAAAACTGCCGCTCCCATCTGCTGGGCTTTCTGCCATACCGCCTGCACCTCTTCCGGCCGTACTAAAGGCCGAGCACCATCATGAATCAGTACCAGCGTTGTTTCTTCCGGCAAAGCACAAAGCCCCGCCAACACAGAATCTTGCCTCCGCGCCCCACCATAAATCAGTTTGGTCTTTTTCCATCCCTCTTGAGAAGCAATCCGGGTCATTTCCAGCTCGTCCTCCGGCTGAATCACCAGAAGAATCTGGTCAATCCAGGGCAATAATTCCATCACTGCCGTTGTCCATGCAATGACTGGCCGGCCCAGCAAAGGCAGAAACTGTTTTTTCACCGGGCCGCCCATACGTGAGCCGCTGCCCGCTGCCACAATCAGACACACCGTCTTGCCTTGTACCATGACCTTTCCCCCCTGTCCCTCATGTTTTTATTCCGATAAAAATAGCCTATTCAGGAAGGATCTTTTGCTTTTCCTTCCAAAATAGGCTTGAAAAACAACTTAACTCTTTCTTTCTTCTTTCTTTTTTGCAAAAATCATGCGCCCTGCCGCCGTTTGCAGCACGCTGGTCACCACAACATGAATGCTTTCGCCAATAAATTTGCTGCCGCCTTCCACCACGATCATGGTGCCGTCATTCAGGTAAGCCACACCCTGACCCACTTCTTTTCCGGCTTTAATCACCGTCACCTGCATATCTTCGCCAGGCAAAACCACTGGCTTGACAGCATTAGAAAGCTCATTGATGTTCAACACCCGAACCCCTTGAAACTCTGCCACTTTATTGAGATTATAATCATTGGTTACCACAAACGCATCCATTTTTTGGGCCATTTTCAAAAGCTTGCTGTCCACTTCCAGGTTTTCTTTTGTGTGAAACTCCACAATCTCCACTTTCACAGCCACTTGCTTTTGAATCTCATTTAAAATATCCAGGCCTCTTCGTCCCCGGTTACGTTTTAAGGAATCTGCTGAGTCGGCGATATGCCGCAGCTCTTCCAAAACAAAATCAGGAATAATGATCTTTCCTTCTATAAAACCGGTATTTAAAATATCCAAAATCCGCCCATCAATAATCACACTGGTGTCCAAAATCTTTGGCTTCCCGCTGGAAGAATTTTTCCCTCTGGGTAATTCCGGGCGTGCAAAAATGGTCTCTGCGCCAATCTCATCTTTTTTCTTTCTGGCCACCCGCAGACCTAAGTATCCAAAAAAGATATTTAATATCACTGTAATA
>CAJFIN010000052.1 GCA_904381335.1 Candidatus Neoanaerotignum galli
TTGAAACGCTGGCGAAGCTGGTAGAAAGCAAAGCCGAAACAGTTGCCGAAGCTGCTGAAATCATCAGACAGGCAAAGGCATAAAAAAATGAAGTTGGTTACTGGAGGCTAAACCACAACCAACTTCAATCTCCAAAGGTAGCCAGTGAGCCTTACCACTGGTTACCTTGATTATACCAACAGTAAGGCAGAAAATCAAGGAAGAAAAATTTTCAAAAAATTTTCAAAAACCTCCTAACCTTTTGACAGTCATAAATTTATCGTTCAGACAGTCAAAAGAGAGGTGATACTATAACAAAAAAGTTAGGCCAACCAACAGAAAACCCTAAGCCCTATAAAATCACCGCGCGGGTAGATGAACCTTGCAAAGACATCATTGAATCACACTGCAAGCAAGAGGGCGTAAGCCAAATGGAGTGTATCCGGCGAGGAATGAAAAAGCTAAAACTAGAAATAAAAAAATAACGATTGCACCCCGACCAAAGTTTGCAATCGTTATCCCTATTTAGAAGTTTCCCTCTGATATTTCGATTGATTCGTTTGGGCTCATTCTATCAACCCTAAAAGACACAATATTGATCCATATACCGTTCCATATCTTTCATGACTGCAGCATATTCCGGCCGTCCTTTCAAATATTCATGAATATCCTGCACCGTCACCAGAGCATGAACTTCGATGCCAAAGGCTTCCTTCACTTCCATCACTGCTGTCTTTCCTGGGTTTTGACCCACTTCACAGCGGTTGACAGAAATGAACATATCCTTCACTTCCACCTTTGCAGCATTTTTCAATATCGGTAAGGTTTCCCGGATGGCCGTTCCCGCCGTAATCACATCTTCAATGATCGCCACCCGATCCCCATCTTTCGGCGCATATCCAACTAGATTTCCACCCTCGCCATGATCCTTGGCTTCTTTCCGATTAAAGAAATAGGGCTTATCCATATCATAAGCCGTGGCTAAGTAAGCTGCTGTGGCGGCTGCCAAGGGAATCCCTTTATAGGCTGGCCCAAACAAAGCATCAAATCCATCCCCAATGGTGCTATGAATAAAATCTCCATAGAATTTTGCCAGCGTAGCAATTTGCTTTCCTGTCCGATAATTTCCGGTATTGATAAAGTATGGTGTATTGCGCCCGCTTTTGGTCACAAAAGAGCCAAAGCGCAGCACATCCGATGCCATCATAAACTCAATAAATGCCTGTTTTCTCTCGTCCATATATGCTCCCCCTTTCATTGGATAATGCCACGAATTTCATCCAAAGAAGAAATTCCTTCTTTTTCCATATAGGATTCAATGCCAGACACAATCCGCATTGTTGCCAGCGGATCAGTAAAATTTGCTGTTCCCACCGCCACTGCCGTAGCGCCAGCCATGATGAACTCAATCGCGTCCTCCCAAGTTGAGATCCCTCCCATACCAACAATGGGCAAGTTGGTCACCTTTGCCACTTGATAGACCATCCGCACTGCCACCGGCTTAATCGCCGGCCCAGAAAAACCACCCACTTTGTTCGCCAGCACTGGCTGCCGCCGCCGTATATCTATGCGCATACCAAGCAACGTATTAATTAATGAAATGCCGTCTGCTCCGCCACTTTCTACTGCCCGAGCAATCTCGGTAATATCTGTCACATTTGGCGTTAGTTTCACCAACAGTGGTTTTTTTGTATATTTTTTTACTTCCTGCACGACATACTCCGCCATTTTCGGGTCTGTCCCAAAAGTAATGCCTCCTGCAGATACATTGGGACAGGAAATATTCAGCTCCAGCAAATCCACATCTGCCTCGCTGATCTTTTCCGCAACAGCACAGTATTCTTCCACTGTATGACCGCAAAGATTTACCACAATCTTTGTATCAAACTGCCGTAAAAAAGGAATATCCTCCTGAATGAAATAGTCCACTCCCGGATTTTGCAGTCCCACAGAATTCAGCATACCGCCATACGTTTCTGCAATGCGTGGCGCAGGATTTCCCTTCCAAGGTTGATCCGCCACACCTTTCACCGTCACAGCGCCCAACCGATTTAAATCTACCCATTCGCCAAATTCCCGACCGCTGCCAAAGGTACCGGAAGCTGTGGTTACCGGATTTTTCCAGACCACACCGGCCACATTTACCGATGTATCGATCATTCCCAGACCACCTCATCTCCATAAAACACCGGTCCATCCTTGCAGACCTTTCGGTACTGCCAATCTGTCTCCCCTTGTTTTTTGATCTTGACCACACAGCCCACACAAGCTCCAATGCCGCAGGCCATTCTTTCTTCCATAGATACCTGTGGACGGATATTGTTTTCTAATGCCCATTTTGTCACAAACCGCAGCATTACCTTTGGCCCGCAGGCATATAATGCATCGCCCTTTGCTCCTGTCGCTTCCATCATCTGTACCACATTGCCATGAAATCCCCTGGACCCATCATCTGTGGCCACATGGACTATAGCTCCAAGTTCCTGTAGCCGGTCTACCAAAATCGGTTCACTACGGACGCCAATATAGGCTTCTACCGTTCCTTCCAGCTGCTTTGCCAATTCCACCAGTGGCGGCACACCAATACCTCCGCCCACAATCAGATGATGTTTTGCCCCTGTTTGTGGGGAAAAGCCATTACCCAATGGCCCTAACACACGTACAGTTTGTCCCGGCTTTTTTTTTGAAAACAGCGCCGTTCCTTTGCCAACCGTTTGATATATCACCCGCAGCACGCCTTCTTCAGCATCGATCTCTGAAATGGAAATGGGGCGGGGCAGCAGCATGGTCCCCTCCCCTGGATATAGGTTCAGGAATTGACCCGGTTTTGCCATCCGGGCCAATTCTCCCACCATTAAATCCATTTGAAAAATATCTTTTGTCAAAGCCTGATTCCTGCGGATGGTGCTTTCCACCATCAATTTCATTTAATCTCCTCCAGCTTGATGACATCCAGATCTTCCAGCGTTACATCACTTTCCATTACATCAATCAGTGCGCCCACAGTGTCCAAGCTCGTCATCAAATTCACATCGCTTTCAGCAGCAGCACGGCGAATCTTAAACCCATCACTGACAGAATTATTGCCCTTATTCGGTGTATTGATGACCAAATCGATCATACCGCTGCGAATAATGTCCAGCACATTGGGCACCCCTTCACTGATCTTTCGCACCACTGTCACATGTTCTACACCATTTTCTTTCAAAAATTCTGCCGTGCCATCGGTAGCCATAAACCGATATCCCAGTTTTTCCAGCCGCTTGGCCATGGGCAAAAAGTCTTCCCGATCGTATTTTTTAATGGTCACTAAAGCAGTACCGTTCTTCTTAGGCACCACGGTACCAGCAGCCAAAAATCCTTTATAGAGCGCCCGGGTTAACGTCCGGCCAACCCCCAGCACTTCTCCTGTCGACCGCATTTCAGGCCCTAAGCTTACCTCAACTTGCGGCAGTTTTTCTGTGGAGAAAACAGGCACTTTGATGCAGACCATCTCTGGTTCTGGACAAATCCCAGTGGTGTATCCCAAATCCTTCAGTTTTGTTCCCAGCATAACCTGTGTGGCCAAATCGATGATGGGTACGCCTGTTACTTTGCTGATATATGGCACCGTACGGCTGCTTCTGGGGTTTACTTCAATGATATTCAGTTCCCCTTTGTATTCAATAAACTGAATATTAATCATGCCGATTACTTCCAAAGCCAGCGCAATCCGGTATGTTTCATCCAAAATCTGCTTCTTAATTTCCTCTGACAAGTGCTGCGGCGGATATAAAGAGATAGAGTCTCCAGAATGTACCCCTGCCCGTTCCAGGTGCTCCATAATACCCGGGATCACCACATCCGTACCATCGCAGATGGCGTCCACTTCAATTTCCCGGCCTTGTAAATATCGGTCGATCAGTACAGGATTCTTGCTATCTTTTTCAAAGGCCTCTTCCAAATATTTTTGCAGCTGATGTTCTTCATAGGTAATTTCCATTCCTTGGCCGCCCAATACATATGAGGGACGTACCAATACTGGAAAGCCTAGTTCTCTGGCTTCTTCAATACCTTCCTGTACACTCCATACGCCGCGTCCCTTAGGCCGTTTGATATGAAGTTTTTCCATCAATTCATCGAATTTTTCCCGGTCTTCAGCCGCATCAATCTGTTCTGGCTTAGTACCATAAATAGGAATATTCATTTCCCGGAAGAAGTTGGCCAGCTTAATGGCAGTCTGGCCGCCAAATTGCAAAATCACACCGTCTGGTTTTTCTTTCTCCACAATATTTAGTACGTCCTCTTCTGTCAAAGGCTCAAAATACAGTTTGTCGGACGTATCAAAGTCCGTAGAAACCGTTTCCGGATTATTATTGATGATGATGGTCTCAATGCCAGCCTTTTTCAGCGAAAGCACCGAATGAACGGAGCAGTAGTCAAACTCAATGCCCTGACCGATCCGAATGGGGCCAGAACCAATCACGATCACTTTCTTGCGGTTAGAAACCGTCACTTCATCTTCCAAATCATAGGTGGAGTAATAGTATGGCGTTACCGCTTCAAATTCCCCAGCACAGGTGTCTACCATTTTGTAAACCGGCAATACGTTATATTTTTTCCTTAACGCATAGATTTCCGGTGGTTTTACCCCCAACAACTGGGCCATGCCTTTATCAGAAAAACCCACTTTTTTATAGTGACGCAGTGTCTTTTCATCCAGATCCTCCAGCGTCATGCCTTTTAGTTCTTCTTCCATATCCACAATCTTTTTGATTTTATGCACGAAGAACTTATCCATTCCTGTGATCTCGCAAACCTTTTCCACCCGATATCCCCGGCGCAGCAGTTCTGCCAGGTCGAACAAACGCTCATCATCAGGCACTACCACACGCTTTTTCAGCTGTGCCATGGTGCGGGTCTGGCTGAAATGCCGTTCCAAGGTGTACTGGCCAATTTCCAGCGACCGTACCCCTTTCAGCAGTGCGCTTTCAAAAGAGTTGCCAATACTCATCACTTCACCGGTGGCCATCATTTTTGTGCCCAGGTTCCGTTTTGCATTTTTAAATTTATCAAAAGGCCATTTGGGAATCTTGCAAACCACATAGTCAATGGCTGGCTCAAAGCAAGCAAATGTCTTTTTGGTCACCGCATTTTGAATTTCATCAAGGCGATAGCCTAAAGCAATCTTTGCCGCCACTTTCGCAATGGGATACCCGGTTGCTTTCGATGCCAATGCAGAAGACCGGCTCACCCGGGGATTGATTTCGATAACGGCATAGTTAAAGCTGTTGGGGTCCAAGGCAAATTGTACGTTACATCCGCCTTCAATTTCAATGGAATCAATAATATCAATGGCCGCCTTCCGCAGCATCTGATATTCTTTATCACACAGTGTCTGCGCCGGCGCCACTACTATGGAGTCCCCAGTGTGTACGCCCACAGGATCCACGTTTTCCATAGAGCAAACGGTAATGCAGTTTCCTGCCCCATCACGCATCACTTCAAACTCAATTTCTTTCCAGCCTTTGATGCTTCGTTCAATCAACACCTGACCCACCCGGCTCAAATGGATGCCTTGGCTCGCAATTTCTCGCAGTTCATCTTCTGTATCAGCAATGCCGCCGCCGGTGCCCCCCAAGGTGTATGCCGGGCGGACAATCACCGGATAACCAATACGCTCGGCAAAAGCGATGGCGTCCTCCACATTTGTCACAATATCGGACTCCACAATGGGCTGGTTGGTCCGTTCCATCAGCCGCTTAAAGGAATCCCGGTCTTCGCCTTCCTTAATCGATTCGATGGACGTGCCAATGACACGCACGTTATATTTGGCCAAAATTCCTCTGTCATATAACTCACAGCTCAGATTTAAGCCAGTCTGACCACCCATACCGGCAATAATGCTGTCCGGACGTTCTTTGGCAATGACTTTTTCCAAAAACTCCACTGTTAACGGCTCGATATACGTATCGTCTGCCATATCCCGGTCAGTCATAATGGTAGCAGGATTGGAGTTCACCAAAACCACTTCTACCCCTTCTTCTTTCATCGCCTGTACTGCCTGGGTACCGGAATAGTCAAATTCTGCAGCCTGACCAATGACAATGGGGCCGGAGCCAATGACCAGTACTTTCTTAATGGTATTATCCTTAGGCATTGTCGCCACCTCTTTCTACGATCTCTAAAAACCGGTCAAACAAATAGCCAGAATCCAGCGGTCCAGGACTGGCCTCAGGATGGAACTGCACAGAAAAGATGGGCAGTTTAGTATGTCGAATTCCTTCGATGGTACCATCGTTAATGTTGACAAACGCCGCCTCCACATCTTTCGGCAAGTCGCAAACCACATACTCGTGGTTTTGAGAGGTGATATACACCCGGCCCGTTTTTAAATCCTTCACCGGATGATTTCCGCCATGGTGGCCAAACTTCATTTTCTTCGTATCGCCGCCCAAAGCCAGGTTAATGATCTGATTCCCCATACAAACACCCAGCAGCGGCTTTTTGCCAATCAGTTGACGTGTCGTTTCAATAACCTCAGGCACGCTCTTGGGATCTCCAGGACCATTTGATAAAAAGACAGCATCTGGATTCAGCGCCATAATTTCTTCTGCGCTGGTAAAGGCAGGCAGTACCGTTATGCGGCATCCTCTCGCCTTTAAATCCCGCAAAATGCCTGTCTTTGTGCCCAAATCCAAAAAGGCAATGTGCGCACCAGCGCCTGAAATTTCATATGGCTCAGAAATCGTACATTCCCGAATCACATTCTTATTGGAATAGGAAGCAAACTTCATTTCAATCTGCTTGTCCGTTAAATCTTTCGCCCGCGTGGTAATGATGCCTTTCATCGTCCCATGATCCCGCAGTACCTTTGTCAATGCCCGGGTGTCAATCTGCTCAATACCAATCACTTTATTTTGTTTCAAAAATCCATCCAAATCCAGTTCGCATCTCCAGTTGGAAGGATAGTCACATTTTTCTCTGACTACAAAACCTTTTAGCCGTGGCCGGGCACTTTCCATGTCATCCAGATTGATGCCATAATTACCAATCAAAGGATAAGTCATCGTCACGATCTGTCCCGCATAGGACGGGTCGGTGAGCAGTTCTTCATATCCAGTCATGCCGGTGTTAAAAACCACTTCTCCCACTGTTTCTTTGATATACCCAAAGGCCTGGCCATCAAAGCGCATCCCATTTTCCAAAATCAGCTGGGCCTTAATTGTTTTTTCCATTTATATACATCTCCTCAGATCTGTTTTCATCGCCAGCACTGCTTCTCTTGCCGCTAAAGCAAACTCTTTTTCCGGAAAAGCCGACCGATATGGCTCCTTTTGGTGGGCCGCAATAATGCCCCGGGAAGAATTCACAATGGCGCCTAAGCCATCTTTGTCAAAGCAAACGGCCAAATCCTCCGCTGTACCGCCCTGAGCACCATAGCCTGGCACCAAAAAGAACGTATGCGGCATTTCCTGCCGTAGTTTCTTTGCCTCCTGGGGATGTGTCGCTCCTACCACAGCGCCAATATCCGAATATCCATATTTGCCCCGGTAAGGCTCTCCCCATGTCTCCACCAACTGTCCCACGTGCTCATATAAAGTATGTCCGCCCACATCCAGGTTTTGCAGCTGCCCACTGTGGGGATTTGACGTCTTTACCAGCACAAACAGTCCTTTATTATAGGTAGAAACATTGGCAAAATACGGTTCAATGGAGTCATACCCTAAATAAGGATTCACCGTAATAAAATCCTCTTTGTAGATCTCAAAGCGTTCCTCTTCCACAGCCACTCGACCGATGTGGCCATCCGAATAGTTTTCCGCCGTAGAAGCAATGTCTCCCCGTTTCACATCCCCAATGACAATCAAGCCCTTTTGCTTCGCATACTGGATGGTCCGAATATAACTTTCAATCCCTGCCGAACCCAGCATCTCATACATCGCCACCTGGGGTTTTACCGCTGGAACCAAATCATAAACTGCATCAATAATGGCGCAGTTAAACCGGTAAAAAGCCTCTGCTGCCGCCTGGGGTGTCTTTCCCAGCTGCGCATAACATTCTTCTTTCAAAAAGGTTGGGATAAAGCTTAACCGAGGATCAAGTCCTACTACTGTAGGGTTTTGAGTTTGCTTGATTTTTTCAATCAACTGGTCCATCATTCTTGGATCACTCCTTCTGCCATGCGAATCTGCCCATCCACAATGGTATAGCAGACCTTCCCTTGCACTTTCCATCCGTCAAAAGGCGTGTTATGTCCTTTAGAAGCAAAATCCGCTGCACAAACCACCACTTCTGCCTCTGGATCAAAAATGGATATATCCGCTGTCTTGCCTACCTCCAAAGATCCCTTATCCAAATGGATGAGACGGGCAGGATTGGTGCTCATCTTAGCAATCAGCTGCATGGGTGTCAGCCATCCCCCCTGTACCAATACCGTGTTGCCCAAGGCAAATGCTGTCTCTAATCCTACAATGCCAAAGGGCGCCCTTTCATATTCACAATTTTTCTCATCTTCGCTATGGGGGGCATGATCCGTAGCAATGATATTTACCACATCATCCTTTAACGCCTGTCGCAAAGCCAATACATCATCCATACTGCGCAGCGGCGGGTTCATTTTCGTATTGGCATCATAATCCAATACATCCCTGTCACAGAGGGTAAAGTGATGCGGTGTAATCTCCGCGCTGACTTCTTGTCCATGGCGTTTGGCGTCCTCAATCAGAGCGATTCCTCCTTTGGTGGAAACATGGCAAAGGTGCAGCCGCGCCCCTGTGGCACGGGCCAACAGAATATCCCGTGCAATGATTACCTCTTCGCTGTCATTAGAGATTCCCTTTAAGCCTAATAATTGAGCCTGGGTGCCAGCGTTCATCACACCGCCGCCCACCAAAGACTTATCTTCACAGTGGCTCATGACAGGTATATCAAACATTTTGGAATACTTCATTGCTGTTTTCAGCAATCCGGCATCCATCACGCTTTTCCCATCCTCACTGATCCCGCAGGCGCCTGCCTTAACCATCCGTCCAATATTCGCCAGTTCCTTGCCTTCTTGGCCTTTGGTGATGGCTCCAATGGGCAGCACATGGCAATATCCCTCTCTGGCGGCTTTCATTTTAATATATTCCACCATGATTTCATTGTCTACCACCGGGTCGGTGTTCGGCATACAGCAAATGGTGGTATATCCGCCCATCACCGCCGCTTTTGACCCTGTGTGAATGGTTTCCTTATATTCATATCCCGGCTCCCGCAGATGGACGTGCACATCAATAAGCCCTGGCGTTACCCATTTGCCTTGGGCATCAATCACCTGGTCAGCCATCTCGGTCAGCGCTTTGCCTCGGGCGATGATCGTTCCATCCTCTATGAGCAGATCCATCACTTCGTCTGTCTTTGTGGCCGGGTCGATGACACGGCCTCCCCTGATCAAAAGCTTCATCTCATGCCTCTCCTCCCTTTGCCAACAGTTTCAAAATCGCCATCCGAACGGCAACACCGTTTTTCACTTGAATGTTAATCACCGAATTTTGCCCATCGATCACATCTCCCGACAGCTCCACACCTCGGTTTACTGGGCCAGGATGCATCACTAGCACATCCTTTTTCGCGTAACTGAGCACTTCTTGATTGATTCCAAAGAGATCCCGGTATTCCCCTATGCCGGGAAAATTCGTGGTCTTTTGCCGTTCAAACTGAATCCGCAGCCCCATCACAATATCCGCATCTTTCACTGCTTCTCGGATATCGCTGGTGGTCTTTACGCCCAATAACTGTGCACTGCCCAGCAGGGTGCTCGGCCCTGCCAGCACCACTTCTGCTCCCAATTTCTGCAGCCCAAATACATTGCTGCGGGCCACACGGCTGTGAGAAATATCCCCAATAATAGCCACTTTCAGCCCTTCAAAATGCTTCTTATATTCTAAAATCGTATATAAGTCCAATAATGCCTGGGTGGGGTGTTCGTTGGAACCATCCCCTGCATTAATGACATGGGCATTTACATTCCGGGCCAGCACATGGGGCGCACCCGTATAGCTGTTTCGCATAATCATGATCTCAACGCCCATCTGATCCAGCGTTTTCCCCGTATCGATCAAGCTTTCCCCCTTGTTGACCGAACTGGTGGAGATACCCAAATCCTGCACCGTTGCGCCCAAATATTTCCCCGCCAAGGCAAAACTGGTTTTGGTGCGGGTGCTGTTTTCATAAAAGAGGGTGACGATGCTGGTATGGTGCAGCTCGCTGGTGCGCAGCTCTGGATGATCGATGCGTTTTTTCATCTCTTGGGCCACCGTTAAAATTTCCAGGATTTCCTCTCTGGTCATATCCCGAAGACCTAGAACGTCTTTTCGCTGTAACATAGAATTTTCTCCCTCCCCAACGGTTTGCTGCCAGTAGAAAACCTCATTTTGGCAAAAAGAAAGGCAATAAAAAGGGGATTCTTTTCATTGCCAATCATAAAAAGCCTGAAAAAAAAGACAAAAAGGGTGGTTACCGCCATAGCGTTCTTTCTGAAAAAAGAAAGCACTTATCCCCCAAAACTTTGTTTCGTTCATAGGTTTTGGGAATAAGTGCTCTTTCATGGCTTCCTCCGATCTGCCTTCTGAGGTTTCCGTTCACATTGTTCAATATTTTAGCATAACAAGAACCTATTTGTCAATCATAATCTATTCCTGTCAGTGTTCTTTCTTAGTTTTATTATTTATTATTTTACCAAAAATCCATTCTTTTTTCAACGCCTTCCGCCAAAATTTCATTTGCTTTTTTCCCAGCCATTCCATATAATAAGAAGGAATGCCTGCTGCATTTGGCTAGTAGGTGTACCAAAGATATGTCAGCTGCCATTTTGTGGGACATGCTGGCCATTTTTGATAAAAATGCTTCCTCATGATAGAAAGGATGGATGACTCAGCTATGGCAGATCCAACTTTGCTCGATGAAATCAATAGACGCCGCGTTTTTGGTATTATTTCTCACCCCGATGCCGGTAAAACCACCCTCACCGAAAAACTTTTGCTACATGGCGGCGCCATTCGCCAGGCCGGTACTGTAAAGGCCCGCCGCAATTCTAAATTTGCCACCTCCGACTGGATGGAAATTGAAAAACAGCGTGGCATCTCTGTCACCAGTTCTGTGATGCAGTTTGAATATCAAAATAAGATCGTTTCCATCATGGATACACCCGGTCATAATGACTTCGGTGAAGATACCTACCGCATCCTCACTTCTGTGGATAGTGCCGTGATGGTGATTGATGCCGCGAAAGGCGTGGAGGCCCAAACAAAAAAACTGTTTCGCGTCTGCTCTCTGCGCCATATTCCTATCTTTACCTTCATCAATAAATTGGACCGGCAGGCTCAGGAACCTTTGGCCCTGTTGGAAGATCTGGAAGATGCCTTAGGCCTGCCTTCTGTGGCAGTTACATGGCCCATTGGCAGCGGTCTTTCCTTTGAAGGCATTTACGACCGGCAGAAAAACACCTTTCATCCCTATCGCAGTGAAGAAGCTATCCCGCTAGGGGAAAAAGGCGTCTTTGGTCCAGAACTGGAGGGGTTGATCTCTCCGGATAACCTAGCTGCTTTACGCAGTGACCTGGAGCTTTTGGACGGCGCTGGCAATGCCTTTGATCTCAAGGCTGTGTTGGAGGGCAAGCTTTCTCCTGTCTTTTTCGGTTCCGCCCTGGTGGACTTTGGTGTCACAGAGTTTTTGGAGCATTTTTTAGCCCTAAGCCCTGCTCCCGGCCCCAGAGCCACCACCACTGGCGAAGTAGAACCTACAGACCCCTTTTTCAGCGGATTCATCTTTAAAATCCAGGCCAATATGAATCCTGCCCATCGGGATCGACTGGCCTTTGTCCGCATT
>CAJFIN010000053.1 GCA_904381335.1 Candidatus Neoanaerotignum galli
TTCTGTGCCCGAGGTGAAAAATGCTGCCCGGGTGGAAGTTTACCGCCCAGGGGTTGGCCAGGAAGACAAGATTGCCATTTTAACAGTGACATTGACAGATGGGGACAGTGGTATTGCCGCTTCAAAAGAATTTTCTATTGCTGTTCCCGCCTTGACGCAAGAGGAAGTGGATGCAGAGCGGCAATTAATGGAGAAAGTCAAAGAGAGCTATTTTGATGGCTTAAATCAAGGGGCCAATGCTGGCCCGAATGATGTACGGGAAGATTTGACACCATTTTATGAGGTATACCAAAACGACCAGGGCGAGCTGGTGTGGGTGCGGGAAGAAAAGGAGAAAACTGGCCATGGCATTGTGCCTACGCCCATAGAAGGGTGGCAGGACTTGGAGGCTTGGCGTCTATTTCGTTCCAGCCATCCGGCGGTCATTGCCCATGAAACATTGGAAGTCACCAGGCAGGCAGAGCCAAAAGCAGTTACCATCACTAGTTATCTTTCCAGTGAGACATTGGGGCGGTATGGCGCACTGTATCTAAGTGACCCGGTGCAGTATGCCCAATATGCAGGGCTAGAAGATTTGTATTACCAGGAGACAACGGCCGTTGCTTCTTCAAATGCGGCCGCTTTGCCAGGACTTTATTCCTCCGCTTCTAAGGCGTCTCTTTCCGGGACAACAGTGCTGGTACGGGGCACAAAAAACCCGGAAAATACGGTGCCTGTGGTGGAAAATGTGGATGTCACTTTCTCCCTTACCGGACCTCAGGGTGCTTGGATTATGCCGGTGACAGTGGCCAATCTGCCGGAAACATCATCAGTATATGATGTGTTTCGGGATGTACTTTCTGCATCAGGCTATCACTATACTCGAGAACGGGGCACCTATATTGTCTCCATTACCACGCCTGGCGGTGTTACGGTGGCAGAAAAAGACTTTGGTGAAAATGCTGGTTGGCTTTATCGTGTAAACGGAAAGATACCAGACGTCTATATGGCTAGTCAAGGCCTGCGGGACGGAGATGTCATCGAAGTGTTTTACTCAAAAGATTATACCCAGGAGGACGGCTATGAAAATGAGGACAGCTGGGCAGACGAAGGACCTTCTGCACCTGGTGGCAGCGCCGGCGGCAGTGTCAGCGAAGAAGTAAAGCCGGAGGAAACATCCGGGCAAACTGCAACAACGGAGGATACACCAACTTCATCGGTGACGGTCACCTATAATGAAGCGGACAAAACGTATCTTGTGACGATGAGAGGCAACGGAACAACGCCTTGCGTGGTTTATCTTCCGGCACAAAAGGAGGCAGTGCCGCTTCAGGTATGGCCAAATGGCACCGAAGAAGTGGTCAAAAAATCCTGCTATCGGGATGGGGCCGTGGTACTGTTGTTAGAACAAGGAGCTGTTATCCGGCTGGCAGAACCAATAGCCGTTTATACGGATGTACAGAGACAGGATTGGTATGCCGATGATGTGACATTTATGACGGCGAGAAAGCTAATGACCGGTGTGGCAGAAGGGACGTTTGCACCCAATGCAAAACTGAGTCGAGCGATGTTGGTCAGCATTTTGTATCGTCTGGAAGAACCGGAAGAAGAAGTTTTGCACACTGTCTTTTCTGATGTGGATGAAGCAGCGTGGTACGGACGAGCAGTGGCTTGGGCTGCGGAGGCAGGGTTGGTTAGTGGATATGCCGATGGCCGGTTTGGACCAGATGATCCGATTACCCGGGAGCAGTTGGCATCGATTCTATGGCGCTATGCACAATATCTGTCTATGAGCACTGGCGGTAGGGATACGCTGCGGAGTTTTACAGATGCACAACAGATTTCCCCTTGGGCCCAGGAAGCTGTCGCCTGGGCTGTGGATAGTGGTATTCTCCATGGACGAACAGATGGCACGCTGGACCCAGCGAGACAAACCACGCGGGCAGAAGCAGCTGTCATGATTCGGCAGATGATAGAATATAGTTTTACATGAGTGCTTGCAGGCATGAAAAACAGGACGCCAGTTTTTAGCTGGCGTTCTGTTTTTTTGCAGTGCTTGCTTTATCGCAAAGACACCCCCTAAGGGGCGTTGCTTGTATTATACCCTTCTAGGGCTAACCTAAGCCTCCGGCTTTACGAGGCCCTGACTGATTTTGATAAGGGGACTGTTTTTGCAGAGGATCAAAGTCAAACCTAGAGGAAAAGCACAGAGATGAAATAGAAGAGAAATAACACAGTTTTTTGGGGGGATGATTTGGTTTATTTTCAAAAACAAAGGTCAAAAAACAATTTCCACAAGCCAAACGAAAGGTGTTTTTTGCTGCTTCAGAGAAGCCTTCTTGTGCAAATGACAAGGATAGCAGGCTTTTTTTCAGCACCTTTTTTCTTGAAATGAAAAATGAATCCTCTTATAATGAAGATAGAAATACCATGTTGTTTTGGGCTGGAAAGGGGGAGGGGGATGCAAGGCAGAATCAGCAATATCCAGCGGTTTTCTTTGGATGATGGCCCTGGAATCCGCACCACGGTGTTTTTTTCTGGTTGTCATTTACGGTGCGCTTGGTGCCACAATCCAGAATGTATCCCAGCGGGACCGGTGCTTTATTTTCGAGCAGAAAAATGCACCTATTGCGGTAAATGCCAGCAAGTCTGTCCGGCGGGTGTGCATGTGGTCTCCGATGAGGAGCATTTGATCCAGCGACAATACTGCCAAGCCTGCCAAGCCTGCGGCGCCTGTACAGCGGCTTGTCCAACGGGAGCATTGCAGTTGCGCGGCCGACAGATAGAAGAGGAAGAACTTTTTTCGGAGCTAAAAAAAGACCGGGCATTTTACGATCATTCTGGCGGAGGCGTCACTTTTTCTGGCGGAGAGCCTCTGCTGCAAAAGGATTTTTTGACCCGGATGCTACAAAAATGCCGCCAGGAGAAAATTGCTACAGCGGTGGATACAGCAGGATGCGTACCTTATGAAACGCTAAAGGATGTGCTGCCTTGGACAGATTTATTCCTATATGACATTAAAGCCCTTTCTTCCGAGCTGCATCTCCGAGCCACAGGACAAAACAATCAGTTGATTTTAGAAAACTTGCCCAAACTGTTGTCTGATGGAGCAAAAGTACGGGTTCGGATGCCGGTGATCCAAGAATATAATGCCACCCAGCAAGAAATTTGCGCTTTGGGGAAATATTTGGCGGCTTTGCCGCCGGTGGAACTGGAGCTTTTGCCTTATCATGGATACGGGGAAGGAAAATACCGGGCTTTGGGCCAGCAGATGGAGCTGCTTCATGCGCCATCAGAGGCATTTATGACCTGGGCCAAAGAAACACTGCGTCATCAAGGGATTGCTGTTATTGACAATGAATCCGTAAAGAAAGACCCAAAAAGAAAGGGGGAACTGTGATGCCAGCAGATCGTGCCAGCATGAGTCCAGCCATTCAAGCTATTTTTGATCATCGTTATGATCATTTTGACCGGGAGGAGATTCCGAAGCGGGATGAATCTTTTTATGAAGCATTTCAGGAGCATCCGGAAGAGAAAAAGATCCTCCAATTTGCCTGGGGGTTTCATCGGGCTTTAGAGAAAAAGAAGATCTGGATTGGGGAAGAAGATCTTTTGGCGGGATTTAGTTACCGTTATACCTATGAAGCAACGATGCCCATTCGTATGGGGGCGGACTTTGATCCTAAATATCGGCCCTCTTCCTCTGGTCTATATCATCAGGAAGCAGACGATGCCATCCAGGCTTTGCGCCTAGATCCAGCAGGCAAGGAGGGCAAGATGTTGCATTGCTTTGCTGATGGTGTAACCAACTGGGTATATAAGCACTGGGAGTCGGGGCATATTCTGCCGGGATATGAGCGACTGCTGTATCGCGGTTTTGGTGGTTTGCAGGCGGAGGGCCAGGCAGCATTGGCAACCGCAGCAGGAGATGAAGTAGATACGATTCGTGCGCTGCTGATTTGTAACGAAGCGGCCACAAAGTATATAAAACGCTATGAGGAACTAGCCAAAACCAGAATGGCAGAAGCAAAGCCAGAACACCGAGCAGCCTTGAGTCGGATGGCAGCAGCGCTTCATCAGATTGCCTCAGGGCCAGCGCGTACCTTTTTTGAAGCGGTGCAGCTGCTTTGGCTCACTCATGAAATGTTGTTTGTAGAAAGTTATCCAGCCTCCTTTTCTTTTGGCCGTATCGACCAGTACTTGTATCCCTATTATGCTGCGGATGTAGCGGCAGGGCGGATGACAAAGCAAGAGGCAGGAGATATAGTAGACGCGCTTTGGATTAAATTTGGTACCACGTTACATACCTATCAGAATATTACGCTGGGCGGATATGATGAAGAAAAAGGAAAGACAGCCTGCAACGATGTCACCTTGTTGGCATTAGAAAGCAGCAGAAAATTTGCGTTTGAACAGCCCCAGGTGTGTTTTCGGTATCATTCAGACCTGCCGGAAGAGGTTTGGAAGGCATGCCTTGATCTGTTGGAAACAGGCACAGGATTCCCTGCTTTTTTTGGAGATAAGATTTGTGCAGAAAATAAAATGCGCCTGGGTATCCCACGAGAGGATGCGCGGAATTTTGGGCTGATAGGTTGCGTGGAAATGGGTATTCCAGGCAAAGAATATGGAAAAACAGAGGTGCTTCGTATTAACTGGGCCTCGCCGTTAGAGCGGATGCTTCAATGTGCAACGCCGCAGGGCCCGTCTTTCCCACTGCAGGAAGAAAAGGATATATCGTCCATCACCTCGTTTGATCGATGGCTGGATTGGTATCGCCAAGAACTGCTTTTTACCAGCCGTATTGCAGTAGATAGCATCAATCTGTTGGACCAGGCTTTAGTGGACTGCTATCCCACTCCCTTTTTATCTGTATTGATGGAAGGGTGCTATGCCAAGGGAAAAGATGTGACGGCAGGCGGTACCATCTATAATCAAACTGGTATCAGCGCCTGTGGTATGGCAAACGTAGTGGATAGCCTGATGGCAATCAAGACATTGGTATTTGACCGGAAGGAATACACACTGGAAGAAATGGCGGCAGCCTGTGCAGCAGATTTTGATGGACAAGAGGAATTGCTGCAAAAAATTCGCCAGCAGTGTCCTCATTTTGGCAACGATGAAGATGAGGTGGACGAATTGATGGCTCAACTCATTGCCTGGTATGCCGATTTTGTTGATCAGCTGGAAAACCCTCGTGGCGGAAAATATCAGTTGGGACTATATTCTGTGGAAGATCATGCTTATATGGGTCAGCACACAGGCGCTTTGCCAGATGGAAAGCGAGCAGGAGAAGCTTTAGCCAATGGTCTTTCGCCGGTACAGGGCAGAGATCATAAAGGACCTACAGCAGTGATTGATTCTGTGGTTAAAACGGATCTTCGCCCTGCGGCTAACGGCATGGTACTAGATCTAAAATTCAGTCCATCCTTCCTAGAAAAACCCACTCACCGTCATGCCATAAAAGCCATGTTAGATACGTATTTTGCCTTGGGTGGGGTGGAGCTGCAGATGAATATTGTGGACCGGGATACGCTGTTAGATGCCCAAGCCCATCCGGAGCGGCATGAGGATTTGGTGGTGCGGGTTTCTGGTTTTAGTGCTTTGTTTGTGACGCTGATGAAAACCACCCAAGATGAGATCATTGCCCGCACAGAATATGGCGATCTTTAACGCGGCAAGCTTTTTTTGCATCAAAATAGTAGAAATCGCCATTTTTGTGCTAAGACAAACGTGGGTCTTCTATTTTCAATCAAAACAGTGTAACGCCCTTTGGTATAGAAAGTGCTATATCAAAGGGCGTTTGTTATTTGACGATAGGGCATCAAGAATATTCTGGCTGACCAACTATAATGGTTAAAATATCAAAGGTTTTGTTTATTGCAGGAACGAGAAAAGCGGAAAGATAAACGCAGGGGAAAAGAGGTTTGAATTTGGATTTAGCCTGGTTCGGTCTTATTTTCTGAACGAGCTAAAACGAGCAAGATGGATTTTGACGCCATTTTAAAAACAAAAGGGTCTTTATGGATTAAGTGGACTTTCGCCATACCATAAAACGAAAGAGAAGATAGAGGGAAAATGGAAAAAAACCTTGACTTAGAGCTTACTCCAAGTGTTACCATAAAAACGAAACAGGAAGAAATCATCCATGAAGGAGGAATTAGACATGGCAAAGGTCTATTTTACAAAAGATATTTCTGCCGAGGGACTGAAAAAAGCGTTTCACGCTTTAGGCGTTACCCTCAAGGGAAATGTGGGAGTGAAAATTTCCACCGGTGAACCGGGTGGGCATAATTTCCTGCAACCCGCCTTCATTGCTCCTTTGGTGCAGGAATTAAATGGTACGATTGTGGAATGCAATACCGCTTATGCGGGCCGCCGCAATACCACACAAGAACACTGGAAAGCCATCCGGGAACACGGATTTGATACCATTGCGCCTTGTGATATTATGGACGAAGAAGGGGAGATGGCCATTGCTGTGCCATCAGGTAAGCATTTAAAGGAAAACTTTGTGGGCAGCCATCTTACACGGTATCAATCAATGCTGATGCTCTCTCATTTTAAAGGTCATGCCATGGCGGGGCTGGGAGGTGCACTGAAGAATATGTCCATTGGCGTGGCTTCATCCCATGGGAAGTTGGAGATTCATACCGGTGGTAAAGGTGGAACATCGTTTAAAGATGCGTTTCAAACAGATCAGGATGTCTTTTTGGAATCCATGGCCGATGCAGATGCATCTGTGATGGCTTATTTAGGCAAGGAGAATATTGTGTATATCAATGTAGCTAACCGGTTGAGTGTAGACTGTGATTGTGATTCCAATCCCCATGAACCGGAAATGGCGGATATTGGTATTTTTGCTTCGCTAGACCCAGTAGCGGTGGATCAGGCTTCGGTGGATGCTGTATATCAGTCTCCTGATGAGGGCAAAGCCGCCTTGATCGAACGGATGGAAAGCCGCCATGGTATCCACGTAATAGAAGCGGCAGAGGCATTGGGTCTTGGCAGCCGCACCTACGAACTGATTTCTTTGGATTAAGCCAAAAGCCGCCTTGCAAGGCATGACATCTCTGTGGAATGTTATACCCCTTGGGCGGCTGATTTTGAATGTTGTTTTCCGCTGCCTTTTGGCTGTTTTGTTGTTTGAAGTTTTCCATGATGCGGATTTAAAACAGAAAACCATTGTTTCAATTTGGCTGTTTGGATAACGGCCTGCGAAAATGGGTTTCTTTGGCCAAAAGGAAAAGGACAGAAAGCAGTACAAACCTCGTCTTTTAACCGTTTGCCCAAAGCAGTCACAGAACAAAAAGGAGGGCTGTTTGTTGCCCGATAAAAATGCCAGCAGTTAAAAGGCAATGTGGGCAGGCAAAGAGGGGAAAACGATGATAAGGCAAAGGACTAGAAAGATGCAGTTTCAAAAAATAAAGAGGAGAAACGTGTTTTATCTTTCAGACTTTTTTAAGTCATTCGTTATCCTATGGATGTTTGATGCGTCCATGAGGGAGAAAACGGCTAAAGGTTTGTTATGTAAAATAGATTGCAGGTAGAGGAGGCCAGGGATATGCAATACCGTATGTTGCCCCATGGGGGAGAACAAATCAGCGTGTTAGGATTGGGCACCAGCACCATGGGACAGGCAGGGGCAAAAGAAGTGGAAGCTTTGTTAGATGAAGCCCTTAGCCAGGAGATCAATTACTTTGACTTAGCTGCGGGAGATGCTGTGCCTTTTGAGGTGTTTGGGCGGGCTTGTGCCAGTGTGAGAAAGCAGGTGCGGTTTCAACTTCATTTTGGCGCGGAATATTCCACAGGGCAATATGGCTGGACCACGGATTTAGAAACCATCAAAAAAAGTGTGGATTGGCAGTTGACCCAATTAAAAACGGATTATATTGATTTTGGGTTTATCCATTGCATTGATGAAATGGCAGATTTAAAGAAAGTGGAGCCTGTTATTACCTATATAATAGAATTAAAACGTCAAGGTGTGGTGCGCCATATCGGGTTATCCACTCATACGCCACAAGTGGGCCAGGCATTGCTGGACCGGGGCATATTGGATATGATGATGTTTAGTATCAATCCGGCATATGATTATCGTTACGGAGAATTTGCTTCTGGCAGTGCGGAGATTCGCCGTGCGTTGTACCGCCGCTGTGAAACAGAAGGAGTAGGCATTTCTGTGATGAAACCTTTTTGCGGCGGACAACTGCTTTCTGCCAAAGCCAGTCCCTTTCCCTTTGTACTGACCCCTGCCCAGTTGCTGCAATATGCGTTAGACCAGCCTGGGGTGATAACGGTGCTGCCGGGGGTGCGGGATCGAAAGGAACTGAGGGATGTGCTTTCGTATTTGGAAGCCTCGCCGCAGGAGCGGGATTACGCCGTGTTGGGCACGGCGGCGCCTACGGAAATTGCTGGAGTCTGTGTTTATTGCAACCATTGTATGCCTTGCCCGGCGGGGCTTGAAATCGGGCTCATCAATAAATACTATGATTTGGCCAAAGAAGGAGATACTTTGGCGGCTGACCACTATGCCCATTTAGCGCATACGGCTTCTGCATGCCGCCAATGTGGCCATTGCAATCAACGCTGTCCCTTTAAAGTGGATCAAATGGCCCGCATGGCCGAGATAGCTGCTTATTTTGGTGACTGAGCTAGAGAGGAAATGGTAGCATCCTGTTGTATTTGATTTAAAAATAGCTGCGCTGGAGCTGAAAGGAGACGATGCTTCTTCCAGACCAGTACCACTGGGGCCCAAAAAGGAGGGTCTAAAGGGCGAAAGCACAAGGGGCTATTGGGGCCTGTGTCTGCTAGTCCATCCAGACAAAAGGCAACCCCAAGTCCTTCTGCTACCATTAACGATACGTTATGGATTAGGTTGTAGGTACCGATATATTGGATCAGTGGCAGATCATCTCCTGCCCAGGCGGCAATGGTATTACGATTAGCGGCTTGGCGGCTTCCCCAAAGGGGCAGGCCCTGTAAATCACTGGGACAAATGGTTTCTTTCTGGGATAAAGGATGGTCTTTGCGCAGTAAAAGTCCCCAAACATCATGATAGGGGAGAGATATGAATTCGTATTTATCCAGATTGACTTTTCCAATGAGTAGTCCAAAATCCAAAAGACCTCGATCCAGCCGTTCGCAAACATCATCAGCATTACCACTAAAAAGATGAAACCGAAGGGAAGGGACTTTTTGCTCTAGGGTGAGGGCGGTACGGGCCAAAAGACGCATGGCATTTGTTTCACCGCCGCCAAGATAAATATTGCCGCCTAATATGCCTTCTCGCGCAGCAAATTCTGCTTCAGTTTGGTCCGCTAGTTCCACGATCTCTTCCGCCCGGCGGCGTAATAGCATGCCTTCTTCCGTTAGGGAGATTTTATGGCTGCGTTTTCCTCGGATCAGCAATCGGCATCCCAATTCTTTTTCCAGGTCCATCAACTGACGAGAGAGGGTGGGTTGGGTGATATGCAGGGTTGCTGCAGCGGCAGAAATACTTTCTTCCCTAGCTACGGCCAAAAAGTAACGTAATACCCGTAATTCCATGCAATAGCGCTCCTTTCCCTGGTTATGTCTTGTGTAGGTTGACGTTGATAGACATAGTATAGAGAGAGGCGTTTATGCCTGTCAAGCATTTTATTTGCGAAAAGAAAGCATTTGCTTTCGATGGACTGCACCGATATACTTACCTTTAGAAAGGACTGTCTGCCCGGCGGGAGGCGGCAGAGCAAAGGTGGTTTCCCGCGAAAAAATAAAAAGGAGGAATCCCTATGGTCATGAAACAGTTTCAGGATTTAACTCTTTCTGCATTAGGTATGGGCGCCATGCGTCTGCCGGTGCTGGATGGAGATGATAACCGTGTGGATGAAGAGAAAACCGCAGAAATGGTGGACTATGCCATGGCCCATGGCGTCAATTATTATGATACGGCTTGGGGCTATCATGGCGGGAATTCGGAAATTGCTCTGGGTAAAGCGCTCAAGAAGCATCCTCGGGATCAGTTTTATCTGGCGGATAAATTTCCGGGCTACGATCTGTCCAATATGGGCAAGGTGGAAGAAATTTTCGAAGAACAGCTGAAAAAATGCCAAGTAGACCATTTTGATTTTTATTTGTTCCATAATGTATGTGAAATGAATATCGATGCGTATCTCAATCCGGACTATGGCATTTTTGCGTATTTGAAAAAACAGAAAGCGTTGGGCCGAATTCGGCATTTAGGCTTTTCCTGCCATGGTGCTCTGCCTGTGATGGAACGGTTTTTAGCAGCTTATGGAAAAGACATGGAGTTTTGTCAGATCCAACTGAATTATGTGGATTGGGAATTTCAAGATGCGAAGGCGAAAGTGGAATTGCTGCAAAAATGGCAGATTCCCATTTGGGTGATGGAGCCTGTGCGGGGCGGAAAGCTGGCTGCACTAACGAAACAGCAAGCCGATACCCTATCGGCGCTTCGTCTGAATGAAAAGCCTGTGGCTTGGGCATTTCGGTTTTTGCAGAGTATCCCAGGAGTAGTGGTGACGCTGTCTGGCATGAGCTCTTTGGAGCAGATGAAAGACAATATTGCTACCTATGAAACCCAGGCGCCTTTAACCCAAACGGAAATGGAAGCAATACTGGCAGTAGGAAAAGAGATGGTACAGGCGAAAGCACTGCCCTGCACCGCCTGCCATTACTGCACCAGCCATTGCCCTAAGGGGTTAGATATTCCCTATTTAATTTCTCTGTATAACGAACATATGGTGACGGGCGGCGGCTTCTTATCTCCCATGGCGCTAATGGCACTGCCAAAAGAGAAACAGCCTTCTGCCTGCATTGGATGCCGAAGCTGTGAAGCTGTCTGTCCTCAGCAGATTCGGATTTCTGAAGCTATGGCTGCATTTGCATCCATGTGATAAAAAGCACTGCTGATCAAATGGATTGGCCCAATCGGTCAACATGGATTTGATTATGCACTCTCTGGTAAAACCAGGGAGTGCTTTTCTATTAGCGGATGGGATGGATGAAAAATGAAAATGGATCGGGCAGCATCCGCTTCGATCTCCGCCGCAAGACCAGAAAGAAACGTACAGCGATGCAGAGGATTTGGTTTTACCGAAAAAGAAGCCCTATGAATTTGGAGAAACAATAGTGTATTGGCAAAAAATGTGATACAATCAGTAGGAACTTTGAGTATATCCATGTCAGGAACAACTTTGGCGATGAAAAGCCAAATGGCCAGCAAATGGTGCAGCAAATTTCAGGAGGAAATACGCATGCCAGGATTTCATTTGTATCTTCATATTCCCTTTTGTATCAAAAAATGCGGCTATTGTGATTTTTTGTCTTTTGCGGGGGCACAAGCCTACCAGGAGGACTATGTCCGGGCGCTTCAGCAGGAAATAGCTCAGGGAAAGGCAGAGTTTGAGGGACGGAAAATCACCAGCATTTTTTTTGGCGGCGGCACTCCCACCGTTTTGCCCTCGCTACAGCTATGCCGTTTGCTTGATGGCATTTTGGAACAATACGATGTAGATGATGACTGCGAAATTACATTGGAAGCCAATCCGCAAACCGTGACCATGAAAAGTCTGAGCGATTATCATTATGCTGGGGTCAATCGGCTTTCCTTTGGTTTACAGGCATGGCAAGACCGGCTGCTGAAGCGTTTGGGCCGGATTCACAGCCAAAAGACGTTCGTAGAAAATTATCTACAGGCTCGTCAGGCGGGTTTTTCCAATATCAGTGTGGATTTGATGTTTGATTTGCCAGGACAGCGCTTAGATGATTGGAAGGAGACACTGCAGGAAGTCGCCCTGCTGAGGCCGGAGCATATTTCCGCTTATAGTCTGATTATAGAAGAG
>CAJFIN010000054.1 GCA_904381335.1 Candidatus Neoanaerotignum galli
TCCCTTTTCTTCACCAAAAGCCTCAATCAGCTGTAAAAATCCATCATTATTTTCTTTTTGATACCATTGCTCCATCACCTCATCCAGGGCTTCTGCCCGGATCAAAGCACACTGCTTTTCATCCGCCGTTTGAAATGATGGATCCAAATCCACCAACATATAGTATTCCCGTAGTAATTTCAGGCAAAATGAATCAATGGTCATAATACTGGCCCGGGGTAGTAAGGCCATTTGACGCAACAAATGATGATCTCCCGGCGATGATGCCAAGCGCGCCTCTATGGCCTGGCAGATTTTTTCTTTCATCTGGGAAGCAGCTGCCTTTGTAAAGGTAACCACCAAAAGCCGGTCAATATCCGGTCCGTCTGGCGCGCAAATTTTGGTGATAATCCGCTCCACCAGCACAGCAGTTTTCCCGCTGCCGGCAGCAGCAGAAACAAGAATATCTGCCGGCGGCGTCTGAATGGCTTTTATTTGTTCCGGCGTCCAGCTATGGCCCATATTATGCTCACCTCATTTTCATACCTCCTAAGCCGTAGGCGGTATCAGTCGCTTATTTCCTGCCAAGCGGGCCAGGCGGATACGGCGGTTGACGGAGATATACTTTGAAAGATATTCCCATAAACTATGATAAGAATTATAGCAGAAATTTTCTAAAAATGCCAATGACACCATTTGATCGATCTCGGTAGAAAAAAGATACCTGCCAAAGCACTTGGCAAACAACACCGGATATTGTGCGGGAAAGCGCACAGCGCAAAGATAAAGCAGCCGAAACAACTCTTTTTCTTCCGGCAAAAAGTCATACACATAATAAAGCGCTTTTGCCATTTCCGAGGGACAAAGATCATTTCGCTTTTTTCGCAAAATGGCAATGGTCTGGTACATCGCCAATATTTTATAAAACCGCAACCCCCGCTCCGGTGTCTTTGGCAAAGGCAAATCCCGCAGATAATTACTATGACAGTCCAGCGTCACAAAAAAATCGCAGGCGTCAATTACCGCAAAATCTATCGAAAGCAAATATACTGAAGAAAAGAAACTGTTTTCCACCTCACTGGCTCGCTGCAGCAGGCTATCTTTTTGTTCTTCCATCCATTCTTCCACAAACGTTTGTCTTGTCTTTAAGGGAAAGAGCATGGATCATCACCTCCTGGGAGTATTTTACAATATTCCCTGATCCAAAGGAGAACCAATCGCCCTCTTTTTTCTGCCAGGATGAAAACAGAACTTCCAAAAGTGGACATGCCTTGGGGCGAGAGGTGCGTTTTTTCAGCAGATATTGATGATGAAAATACATCCTTACTATCCCTGATGCAAAACCAATGCTCCATTTTCTCTTTTCTGTCCTATTTCATGAATATTCTTGTTTTTGCCTAGGCCATATTTATGTCGTGTACTAGCAATGGCTTTGATACTCTCCCAGATTACTTCTGCTTGTTGTTGAGGCGAAAGAGTCTAAACCATTTGATATATGCCCCACTCCATAGCACAGCACAAAGTATGTTTATCACAAAGAAAAAAATAGAATCATGATATTCTTTTTCTATCACAGCAAAGACCACTCTAAGTATCCAAATCACTGCGCATACCCCATAAAGAATTACCGTAATTTTTTTCGGTTTTTCCATATTTCATCCCCCTGTGACTATCGCTCCGTTCGGTATTCTGACCAAGAGTATACCATCCATTTTTGGGTTTTGCAAAGTCTGCTAATTTCACCGGGACTTACACAGGATTTGATAAAGCCGCTTGACCCTAGATCGAGCACAAAAAAATCATCCCTGATTCCATTTTGTATGGCGATTCTCACCTACTGGGCCGCCTGATGCCATGAATCATTGACCCATCACTTTGGTGTTTTCTTAACTTTATCCGACAACAAAACCAATGTTACTGATAAGAATAGCTTTCTTTCCCCACAGTAAGCCCTTAGGGATGGCCAATAAAAAAATGATGGCGTCATGCCATCATTTTTCTGTCTATTACAGATCGGTTCCATTAATCCCTATCTTTATGAATCATTTTAACGATGATAATAATAATAAATAAAACCAGCAAAAAAAGGCAAGCGCCGAGTATGACGAGTCCACCCGATACCATCAAGCTCACTTCACCATCCTCCTTAAATATCTCCTTTGGTATGGAGCTGTTTCAGATTTCCTGTTTTCAGTTCCCGGCGCGCTAATTCATCCATCACTTCCGTCCAAGTGATGCCCATTTCTTCTAACAGTACAGACAGATGATATAGTAAATCGCAGGTTTCATAAATGGTTTCTTCCTTACTGCCGTTTTTGGCTGCAATGATGGTTTCCGCCGATTCTTCTCCTACTTTTTTTAAAATCTTATCAATTCCTTGCGTCATCAGATAGTTCGTGTAGGAGCCTTCTTTGGGATTGGCTTTTCGGTCTAAAATTACAGCGTATAATTCATTCAGTACATTTCTTTCTTCCATACTTTACAGTACCTCCTCACCATATTGGTTACGGTAAAAACAGCTGCGTTTGCCGGTATGGCAAGCTGCGCCCACCTGATCCACTTCAATCAGCAGGGCGTCCATATCGCAGTCATAATAAATTTCTTTGACATACTGAATATGGCCGGAGGTATCTCCCTTATGCCATAGCTCCTGGCGGCTGCGGGAATAATAATACACCGTTCCTTCTGCCAATGTTTTTTCCACTGCTTCTTGATTGGCATACGCCAGCATCAGCACCTGTTTATTTTGATAGTCTTGGGCAATGACAGGGATGAGACCCTTTTCATCGTATTTCAGCTCCTGCGCTAAAGACATATCTCTTCCTCCTTTTGCCTTACAGCCTTACAGCCACGCCGTGTTCCTTTAAATATTCCTTTACCTCCCGGATTTCCAGCTCGCGGTAATGAAAGAGACTAGCGGCCAGGGCTGCATCAGCACCTCCTTCAGTGAGGGCTTCCAAAAAGTGGGCTTTTTCTCCCGCGCCGCCAGAAGCGATCACAGGGATGGATACAGCAGAAGAAATGGCCTTTGTTAGCGCAATATCATAACCGGTCTTTGCGCCGTCTTGATCCATACTCGTTAGGAGGATTTCCCCAGCGCCCCGCTCTTCCGCTTCTTTGGCCCAGGCAACAGCATCTTTGCCTGTATTGACCCGGCCGCCATTTAAATACACATCAAACCCGCCGCCCGGACGCCGTTTCGCATCAATGGCGACTACCACACACTGACTGCCAAAGCGAAGAGCCGCTTCTGTAATCAGTTCTGGCCGCTTTAATGCTGCGGAGTTGACAGAAATTTTATCTGCTCCAGCGCTGAGGATGGTGCGAAAATCTTCCACCGTGCGAATGCCGCCGCCCACGGTTAATGGAATAAACACCTGCTCTGCTGTGCGCCGCACCACATCCAACATAATATTTCGAGCGTCAGAAGAGGCCGTAATATCCAAAAAAACCAACTCATCCGCCATTGCTTTATCATAATATGCAGCAATCTCCACTGGATCTCCGGCATCCCGCAGATGGACAAATTGCACTCCCTTAACCACACGGCCATCTTTGACATCCAGACACGGGATGATTCGCTTTGTATGCATATTACGCCCTCCCCTCTGCGCCTTCAAACTGCGCAATGGCCTCAGCTAAGTGAATTGCACCAAGATACAAGGCTTTGCCAATGATAGCTCCAGCAGCGCCAGCCTGTTCTACTTTTTTCAAATCTTCCAGAGAGGAGATACCTCCGGAAGCAATCACGGATAGGCCCGTTTGTTCGATCAGATTTTTCAGGCTTTCCACGCTGGGGCCAGCCATCATACCATCTTTGGCAATATCGGTATAAATGATATGACGCACACCATAGGCGCCCATTTCTTTGGCCAAATCCACAGCAGAACGAGCCGAAATCTGTTCCCACCCCTCTACTGCTACCATGCCGTCTTTCGCATCAATGCCAACTGCAATGGCTTCTGGCCCAAATTTCATTACGGCCTGCTGCACCAAGGCAGGATTTTTTACCGCTGCAGTGCCCAGGATCACCCGATGGGTCCCTGTCGCCAGTTTTTGCTCAATATCCGTCATTGTGCGGATACCGCCGCCCGTTTGCACGGGGATGGGCAGCTGCTTTGCCAAGGTACGCAAAATTTCCGCATTGGCAGCGGAGCCCGTACGAGCGCCATCTAAATCCACCACATGAAGAAAGGTCGCCCCTTGGGATACAAAGCCCAAAGCCGTCTGCAATGGATCGTCCCCAAATACAGTCACATCATCGAAACTGCCTTGCTTCAGGCGAACACAGCGGCCATCTTTTAAATCGATTGCGGGATAAATCTGCATGTTATTATATCCTCCCAAACTGTTCCAATATTTTTAAGCCTACTTCGCCGCTTTTTTCTGGATGGAATTGAACGGCGAAGATGTTCCCCTGCTGTGCCGCCACAGCAATTTCTTTGCCATACAGGCAGGTAGCACTGACAATGGGGGCAGTTGTCTCTAAATAATAGGAATGAACAAAATAAACATAACTTTCTGGAGGCAAGGTGTCAAAAAGCGGGCTCTTTTTTTTGATAATCAAGTCATTCCAACCGATCTGTGGCGCTTTCACCTCCGGCGGCAGATGAACGATGCGCCCGGGCAAAAGACCAAGTCCCTGATAATGACCATTTTCTTCACTTTCTTCAAACAATAGCTGCATGCCAAGGCAGATACCAAGCAGCGGTGTTTGCTGTGCCACTGCATCCTGAATCAGTTTGTCCAGCCCTGTTTTTTTCAAGGTAGCAATGGCATCTCGAAACGCGCCCACTCCAGGCAGCACCAAATGGCTGGCCTTCATCAATTCCTTCTGGTCTGCGGAAATGATGGCTTCTTTGCCTAAAAACTCAAAGGCCTTCTGTACGGAGCGCAAATTGCCCATGCCATAATCTATAATTCCGATCATGCTCATCCCTCCAACATTCCTTTGGTGGAAAGCACACCTTCCACGCGGCTATCCAGTCCCGTAGCTTGATCCATGGCCTTACCAAAGGCTTTAAAAACAGCTTCGGCAATATGATGATTGTTTTTCCCAGAAATCTGATGGAAGTGCAGCGTTAAACCGGCGTTTTCACTCACTGCCCGAAAAAATTCTTCCACTAATTCGGTGTCCATTTGTCCCAGCGACTGCTGGGTAAATGTCACATCAAAACCAAGATATGGTCTGCCGCTGATATCCACCGCACAAAGCACCAAAGCTTCATCCATGGGTAAAAGCCACTGGCCATACCGGCGAATGCCCTCTTTGCTGCCCAAAGCCTGTTTTATGGCCTTGCCCAAGGTAATGCCCACATCTTCCACCGTATGATGGCAGTCCACTTCCAAATCCCCTTCGGCTTCTACTTGGAGGTTAAAAAAACCATGCTTTGCAATATGCGTCAGCATATGATCAAAAAAACCGATACCTGTATGGATGGTGCTTTTTCCCTGTCCGTCCAAATCCAAAGACAAACGGATCTGTGTTTCTAATGTACGGCGCTCTAAACTGGCATTTCTCACTTTCAACCGCTCCTTATGTTCTTATTTCCCCTTATTTCCGAATCCGTACGGCATTTGCATGGGCTGTAAGCCCCTCTGCATTGGCGAAGGCGATGATGCTGTCTGACAGTGGAAGTAAGGCCTCTTTGGAAAAAGAGATGATACTGCTTTTTTTCACGAAATCATCCACCGATAACGGTGAGAAAAACCGAGCTGTACCGCCAGTGGGCAAAACATGGTTTGGCCCAGCCATATAATCCCCCAATGGTTCCGGAGAAAAATGGCCCAAAAAGACGGCGCCAGCATTTTTTACCTTCGGCAGCAGAGAAAAAGGTTCCGCCGTAGAGATTTCCATATGTTCTGGCGCAATGCCATTGGCAATTTCCACCGCCTCATTCATATCATCAACCAGAATGATAGCACCAAAATCTTTTAAAGATGTCTCGATGATCTCCTTGCGTTCCAAAACAGCAGTTTGTGCTTCCACCTCTTTGGCAATGGCCTGGGCCAAGTCTGCATCATCGGTGATGGCAATGGCGCTAGCCATGGGATCATGCTCCGCCTGACTGAGTAAATCTGCCGCCACATAATCCGCCCGGGCTGTTTTATCTGCCAGCACCAAAATTTCACTGGGTCCTGCCACAGAATCGATATTGACATGGCCGTACACTGTCCGTTTCGCTAGAGCCACAAAAATATTGCCTGGGCCGCAGATCTTATCCACCTTCGGCACAGATGATGTGCCATAGGCTAACGCAGCAATGGCCTGGGCCCCGCCCACTTTATAGATTGCTGTCACACCGGCTTCTTTGGCCGCCACAATGGTGGTCGGATAAACGGAGCCATCTTTTTGCGCCGGTGTGGTCATGATAATTTCTTCCACCCCGGCCACATGAGCCGGCATCACATTCATCAACACACTGGAAGGATAGGCTGCCTTTCCGCCCGGCACATAAACGCCCACACGAGCCAAGGGACGGATCAGCTGCCCCAATATCTCTCCATTGGGCTTTGTATCAAACCAACTGTTTTGTTTCTGTTTTTCATGAAAAGCACGGATACGTTCTGCCGCCTGGCGGATCACCTGTACCAATTCCGGCGATACTTTTTGATACGCTGCTTCAATCTCTGCTTCACTTACACGGATGGTCTCCTTGGTGAGGGTAATATGGTCAAATTCTTTGGTATATCCAAATAGGGCTTCGTCCCCTTTGTTTTTCACATCTGCTAAAATCCGGTCCACCGTTTCCTGTACGCCGGGGCTTTCCAGCTGAGAACGGGAGAGAATCTTCTCCACGGCCTGCTTTCCTTCTGGGGTATGATAAGAGATTACTGAGAGCATCGTTCTTCCTCCTTGCGAATTTTTCTCATCTTGTCGATAACCTCCATGATCCGGTCATGCTGCATCTTCATGGAGACCCGATTAACGATGACCCGGGCGCTCAAAGGACAAATTTCCTCCAGCACCGTCAGGCCGTTTTCCCGCAGCGTTCGTCCACTTTCCACAATATCCACGATCACATCGGACAATCCCACAATGGGCGCCAGCTCCACAGAACCGTTGAGCTTAATGATGGAAACGGTTTGGCGTTTTTGATGATAAAAATAATCCCGGGCAATATTTGGATATTTGGTAGCCACCCGCAGATGATGGCTTTGCCGAAGTTTTTCCGCCGTTTGCGCAAACCCGGCCACAGCCATTTTGCATTTGCCTAACCGCAGATCCAGCATTTCATAAACATTGCGGTTTTCTTCCATAATGGTATCTTTGCCTACCACACCAATATCTGCCGCGCCGTATTCCACATAGGTTGGCACATCGCTGGTCTTGGCCAAAAAGAGCTTCAGCTTCAGCTCTTCGTTCACAAAAATCAGCTTTCTCGTTTCTTCTTTCATTTCCTCGCAGGGCATACCAATCTTTTCCAGCAACGCCATGGTTTGATCTGCCAGGCGGCCTTTGGCCAGAGCAAATGTCAGATAATTCATTTCTCTTCCTCCTTTGCCTTTCCGGCCAAGTCCTTTACTTTCATGGAAACAGCCATATATCCTAGCTCTTCCGCTTCCCGTACATAAATAAGGTCATCGCCATTTTCAAAAAACAGCACCGAGGGAATGTTTCTTTCTTTGGCATAGGCTACATTTTGATCTAAATCATCCCCCAGCAAACTTTCTTCCAAACGCATTCCTTGGCTGCGAAACTTTGCCAAAGCCTCATAGGCGGCATCCTTGCCTGCCGGCCGGTATGCCACCAACCCATCAATGCCGCCCGATGGCCGTTTAACGCCGGCATAATCCAATGCGTCCAGCAGTGCGTCCACTTTCATACCAAATCCTACCGCTGGGGTTGTTTTACCAAACTGCTCCACCAGATGATCATACCGTCCGCCATCAATGACCGAATAGCCTGTGCCATAGGTATAGGCCCGGAAGATAATGCCGGTATAATAATTTAGACTATTGACCATGCCAAGATCAAAAACCACATATTCCCCCACGCCATGACTCTGTACAGCGTGAAGCAGTGCCCGTAAATTACGAATTGCCGCTTTCGATGCACTGCTTTGCACCAAGCCTTCTGCCTTCGCAAACACTTCTTCCTGACCCACCAGCTTTGGCAGGGCTAAAAATAGCTCTTTCGTCTGGGGCGGCATATCCGTTTCCTCTGTCATTTCTTCCACACCCACATAGTTCCGATGGGCCACCAAATCTTTTAGGCGCTCCTTTTTTTCTTGGGAAAGATGTGTTTCTTCCAGCAATGAATGAAACAGCTGCACTTCCCCAATATGGATACGGAATTCGGTCAAACCGGCTGCCAGCAAACTCTTTGCAGCCAATGCAATGATCTCCGCATCCGCCTGCACAGATGAAGACCCCATCAGCTCCACCCCGGCTTGACTGGATTCATAGAGCTTGCCCTGATAACTGTCGCTGTAGCGAAACACATTTCCTACATAGCAAAACCGTTTCGGCCCAGTCTCAGCTGCATAAGCCGTGGCCATAATACGGGCAATGGGCGGGGTAAAATCACTGCGCAGCGCCAGTGTAGCGCCAGTGCGTCCAAAAAAGCGAAATAGATCTTTTGGATCTGTGCTGCCCAGTTTTTCATCTGAAAACACCTCGGAATATTCAAACATCGGGCTTTCCATTTCTTCATAGCCGTAGCTTTCTACCAAGGACAAAAAAGCTTGTTCAGCCGCTCTTTTTTTCCGGACCTCCTCCGGCAAGCGGTCTTTTACGCCAATGGGCGTATGGAGCTTGATATCGATCATAAGACCCTCCTGCTTTATTATGCTATCACTTTACTAAACTAAAGTTTAGTATACTTGTTTTTTTCTCCTTTGTCAATCCTAAAAAAACTGCTTTCCCTACCGGGAAAGCAGTCCGCAAAACGATGACAGGAAAATCCACCGGCTCTATCCTTTGCCTTTGTGTTTCGAATGATCTCCTAACGCAAAACGGATACAGCACCCACGTCATTTCCTCTGCTCGCCCCAACTGGCGTATCTTTCATACTTTTGCCAAACCTATCACTTTGCTGGTCCAATTTTCATATCTGACATAAACCAAATCCCAGCTTGCTCTATCTGGCAACCTAAGGCCAAGATGTTTTTCCCTCTCTCTCTAGATAAAGTAACAACCTAGGGTTCAGGTGCATATGACCAGGGCCTTTTTCAGCGTTGTTATTATATCACAACGGGCGAATTGGTGCAATTGATTTCCTTTTGCCCTTCGCTTTTTCCCAGTGAAAAAAAAGAGCCTAAGGATAAAACCTTAGACTCCGCCATCATGTTTTGTAAAATCAGTGCACCGTGTCATGCAGGCTGCTGTCATTTGTCTTTTTCTGCCTGTAATTTGGCCAGCTCTTCCATAAACGTATTGATGTCTTTAAATTGGCGATACACAGAGGCAAAACGCACATAGGCCACTTCATCAATATCTTTGAGCCGGTCCATCACCAATTTGCCGATCTGCTTGCTTTGGATTTCCTTATCCAACGTGGTCATTACGGCGTTTTCCACCTCATCGGCAATCCCTTCGATCTGTTTCATTGAAATCGGCCGCTTATTACAGCTTTTCAAAATTCCGTTTACCAATTTTGACCGGTCGAAAATCTCCCGCGTGCCATCATTTTTAATGACAGTCATAGGGATAGTGTCCACCCGTTCATATGTGGTAAATCGCTTACCGCATTTATCACACTGACGCCGCCGGCGGATGGACGTATTTTCATCCTGGGCACGGGAATCAATCACTCTCGTATCACCATGGCCACAAAAGGGGCATTTCATCAGAGCGCCCTCCTTTCTTTTCCTTATAATTAGTATAAAGCCAAAGGCTTTGCCGGTCAACCATTTTGCCAGGAAAATCCACAAAAATCATCCTAATCTCTATCTTTCTATGATGCATTGATCTGGCCGTACATCCACAAAAATCACATCTTCCCCCATTTTTCGTATGGCGTCCCAACCTACCCGATACCACCTCAACGGACGGATCAGACCAAAGCAGCAGCTTTTTTCCGGAATCAGCAAGGCGCAGATTCGTCCGCAGGTTAAATCCAGCTCTAAATCACCGGTTCGTCCCAGCTTTTGTCCATCGGCCAAATTAATCACATCTTTTTGCTTCAGCGCATCAAACGTTTCCATTTTCTCTCCTCCGATAAACAGATTTGGTATATTGGTATCATTATGTTCTATGTTTTTTGAATATCTTTCTATGAATTTCGTCAAGATGACGGCTTGACGAGCTGGTAGCATCGCGATACAATAGATACAGTTTGAATCGAAAAGCAAAACACAAGATATTGTGTTTTTGTGCCATTGCTTTGCAAGGGAGGAATTGATGATATGATTAAAAAAATTACCAAAAGAGATGGCCGAGAGGTGGATTTTGATCCGAAAAAAATTGCATCAGCCATCAATAAAGCCTTTGCTGCTACCACTGGAGCAAAAGAAGAGTCTGTTTGCATGGCGTTAGCAGAAGAAGTGCAACAAATCTTTGAGCTAGCTGGCAATGAAACGCCTTCTGTGGAACAGATCCAAGATATGGTAGAAAAAGTCCTGATTGACCATGGATATGTAAAAACAGCTAAAAGCTATATCTTATACCGGGCGGAACGCTCCCGTATCCGGGATATGAATAACCGCCTGATGAAAACATATGATGATATCACCTTCCGGGATTCTAAAGACAGTGATATCAAGCGGGAAAATGCCAATATCGATGGCAACACCGCCATGGGCACTATGTTAAAATACGGTTCTGAAGGCGCCAAGCATTTCTATGAAATGTTTGTGTTAAAGCCAGAACACTCGGAGGCTCACCGCAATGGCGACATCCATATCCATGATCTGGATTTTTATACCCTCACCACCACTTGCTGCCAGATTGATATTTTAAAACTGTTTAAAAACGGTTTCTCCACTGGCCATGGCACCCTGCGGGAGCCCAATGACATCTCCTCTTATGCTGCTCTGGCCTGCATTGCCATCCAAAGTAACCAAAACGATCAACATGGCGGCCAATCCATCGTTAACTTTGACTATGGTCTGGCCCCAGGTGTTAGAAAAACATTTAAAAAACAATATTTTCAGGCCATGGGCGATGCTTTAGAGATTATGGAGGGTGCAGACCCCAATGCTGTGGTGACTTTGTTAAAAGAAAATCTGGAAAACAAAGGCATCATTCCAGCTTTGGATGAAAGCGAAGACTATAACCAGGCACAAAAAGAGCTTTTGTTATCCCAAGGTTATTCAGAAGAGACCATCATCAAAGCGCAGCAGTTTGCCCGGGAAAAAGCTGTTTCCCGCACCGATCGGGCCACTTATCAGGCCATGGAAGCCTTGATCCATAACTTAAACACCATGCACTCAAGAGCTGGAGCACAAACGCCATTTTCTTCCATTAACTATGGCATGGACACCTCTTCGGAAGGCCGTATGGTAGTAAAAAACATGCTACTGGTGACGGAAAAAGGGTTGGGCAACGGCGAAACGCCGATTTTCCCCATTCAGATTTTCCGGGTAAAAGAAGGCATCAACTTCAATCCTGGCGAACCTAACTATGACCTCTTTAAACTCAGCTGCCGGGTTAGTGCAAAACGGCTTTTCCCCAACTTCTCTTTCCAAGATGCTCCCTTTAACATCAAATATTATAAGGGCACGCCGGAAACAGAAATTTCCTATATGGGCTGCCGTACCCGGGTAATGGCGAACGAATATGATAAGACCAAAGAAATTAGC